>NZ_LWGM01000115.1 GCF_001750215.1 Isoptericola variabilis
GCAGCGCGTCGAGCCGCGCGCGCAGGTCCGCCGCGTGGGCGGTGAGCCACCGCTCCAGGCGGCGGCGCGCCGACGCGGCCGCGTCCTCGCCACCGGCACCGTCAGCCGCGTCGCCGTCGTCGTCCTCGCCGGGCGCGACGATGACGTTGAAGCTCATCGGCAGCACCGGCACGCCCTCCTGCCAGAGCCGGTCGACGACCTCGCTGTGCTCCACGATCCAGCGCCGCACGTCGTCGTCGGCGCCCTGGTACGGCCCGCCGCCGTGGCGGTGCACGACGGCGGCGACGCCCGCGGCGTGCACGGCGTCCAGGGGCGCGCCGTCGATGCCCGTGCCGAGCTCGGCCGGCACGCCCGCCACGACGGCGTAGACGTACAGGCCGGTGACGGTGGCCGTCGGCCGCTCGGGACTCGCCGGGCCCGGGGTGCTCACTCGCCCTCCCGCCGCGCCTGCTCGGCCCACCGCGCCGGGTTGACCAGCTTGTCGACCAGCTCGTCGACCACGTCATCGAGGCCGCGGTGCAGCTCCGCGACCGAGGTGGTGAGGCCGTGGTCGGCCTTGATCTGCTCCAGGGCGTCGTCGAGGTCGAGCAGCGCCCGGCCGAGCCGCTCCTGCTCCTCCTCGGTGAGGTCGCCGCCCTCGATGCGCCGCAGCGCCTGGTGCTCCAGCGCCTCCTGGATCACCTCGACCAGCGTGACGACCAGCGTCAGCACCCCGTTCTTGAGGCTGCTCTCGTCCACCCGCAGCGTCATCGCGACCCTCCCGTCGGCTCCAGCGCTCGCCGCCCCGCGACGTCGGCGACCGCCCGCGCGAGGCGGGTCGCGTCTGCGGTCGCGAGCCGCACGGCGGCCGCGGCGCCGTCGTCGGCGCGCGTCCGCACGACGACGACCTGCCGGCCCACCGGCGACCGGTCGTGCTCGACGTCGACCGACGCGATGTGCTCGGGGCGCAGGCGCACCGCGGGGCGGCCGTCCAGGGCGCCCTGCCAGGTGAGCACCCCGTCCGCGTCGAGCTCCGCCGTGCCGCCGCGCCACGTGCTGCGCCCGGCGAGCTGCTCGAGGTGCCAGGTGTGCTCTCGCAGCAGGGGAGCGGGCTCGCCGCGCGCCGGCCGCGCGGTCGCGGGCCGGGCGCCGTGCTCGACGAGCAGGTCGCGCAGCCGCTCCGGCGCCGCGGCGGAGAGCACCGTCTCGCCCGCGGGCGTCTCGACGACGACGCGCGTGCGGTCCTCGCCGCCGACGGACGGTTCTGCGCGCAGCGAGACCCCGACGACGTCGGCCAGCTCTACCTGCCAGAGCAGCTCGCGCGGCTCCGCGCGCCAGACCAGCAGCCGCCGGGTGGTGAGGTAGACGGTGCCGGGCCGCCAGAGCGGGGCAGGCTCCTGGAGCCGGTGGCCGCCCGCCATGCGCGCCACGACGTCCTCGTCGTCGGCGAGCGGCAGCTGGCGGGTCACCGAGCGGCGGACCCACTCGCGGGTCTGGGCGTCCCAGCGGCGCATCATGCCGTGCTCGAGCATCGTCTCGATGCCCGCGACGGTGGCGCGGAGGTTGACGCCGATGAGGGGGATGTCGGCGACCGTGATGATGAGGTCCAGGTCGAGGTAGACGCCCTTGTCGAGCAGCGCGTCGACGAGGTCGGGCAGGGTCGCGCGCAGGTCGCGGGTCGGCTCCAGCGCGTCGGACCGCGCCGTCGTCGGCCGCTCCGACGGCGGTGGGGGACCGAGCGCCGCGTGCGGCCGTGCCTCAGCCATCGCGGCCTGCCTCCTCGGCGCCGACCGGCTCCTCCTCGTCGTCCTCGTAGTCCGCGTCGTCGTAGTCCTCGTCGTCTTCCTCGTTCTCGTCGGACTCGATGACCTCGGGCTCGTGGCCGGCGATCTCCTCGGCACGCCCGCCCCGCAGCGCGTGGGCGCTCTGCCAGCCGCACCACGGGCAGTACTCCTCGAGCAGCTGGCGGGTGGGGGAGGCCTTGCCGCAGCTCGGGCAGGTCTCCTTGGCCTCGGTGGCCGCGCGCCAGGCGACGGTGTCGGTGTTCGTGCCGGACGGGAACTCGAGCCCGTACCGCGCCGCCGTGTCGAAGGACGCCAACGCCGCCCGGATGCGGATGCCCAGCAGCTCCACCCCGGCGACCGACACCATGATGTCGGCGTTGAGCACCAGCCCCTTGTCCAGCAGCGTCTCGATGACGTGCGCCAGCGTCCCCTCGCGCTCGCGCTGGGGCTCCATGGCCCGGCCCGGGCCGCCACCTACCACGGTCATGGGTCGCCCTTCGTCCACCGGGCCGCCCCGCGTCGCGCCGGCTCGAGCCGGTCCGCCCCGTCGCGACGCCGCGGCCCGCTCAGTCCTCCACCCGGCCGCGCACGAACCGCCGGCCGCGCCGGTAGCCGAGCAGCTGGCCCTCCTCGTCGAGCCTGACCTCGTACTCCGCCAGCACGTCCGAGCTGCTCGGCACGTGCGGGTCCTCGACCACGTCGAGGGTGACGACCCACCCGTCGTCGGTGCGCCCGACGGCGACGACGCCCTCCACGGCGTGGCGGATCAGCGCGTCGAGCTCGTCTCGCGCCCGCCGGGCCGCCTCACCGGCCCCGAGCCGGGGCCGGCTGGACCCGCGCGAAGCGCTGTCGTCGTCGTCACCGTGACGGTCGTCGTGGTCGTCGCGCTGGTTCTCGCGCTTCTCGTTGCCGCGGTCCTCGTCGTCGCGGTCGTCGTCGCTCGGCGGCACCGGCGGGCGCCGGCTCTCGTCGGCGGCACGCTCGGGGCGTTTCCGCCTCGGCGGCCCGTCGGTGCCCTGGCGTCGCTGCGGCTTGTCGGCGCTGTCGCGTCGCTGCGGCCGCTCGGCGCTGTCGCGTCGCTGCGGCTTGTCGGCGCTGTCGCGCCGTTCCGGCTGCTCCGGGCGCTGTCGACGCTGCGGCTTCTGCGCGCCCTCGCCCGAGCCTCCGCTCCGCCCGGGCCGCTCCGCCCGCGGCGGTGGCTCGCGCCGCCGCGGGCGGTCCGACTCCTCCGGCCGCCGCCGCGGGCGCCGCTCCGGCGCCCGCCTCGTCTCCCGCGTCTCGGTGTCGCTCACGGCTGCCCCTCCCGCTCACGCCGGTTGGCCTCGATCAGCCGCGCCACGAGCTGCTCCTCCAGCGCGTCGGCCTCGGCGTCGTCGAGCACGCCCTCCTCGCGGGCCCGCTCGACGTCCTCGAGCTGCCGGCGGATGCTCCCGGCGTCGTAGTAGACCCGCTCGGACTCCCGCTTCACCTGCTCGGCCACCCAGACGGTGCCCCGCACCGGGGCGAGCGGCAGCGACAGGAGCCCGCTGAGCAGACCCATCTCAGGCTCCCTCGACGAAGTCGTACGGCGCCTGCGGTCCCACGAGCCGCACCGCCACGATGCCCGCCGTACCTGCGGCGTACGCCTCGAGCGCGTCCTCGAACGCCTGCACCCCGTCGCGCGGCACCAGTGCCGCCAGCTCGGCGACGTCGTCCACCTGCGACGTGGGCCGCTGCCGCACCTCGACCGCGTACGGCGTGGCAGCGGCCTCCAGCGTGGCCGCGTACTCGGCGCGCTTGCGGTCGAAGCCGGCCACGACCAGCTCGCCCAGCCGGATACGCGCCCGGTACGTCTCCTCCTCGAGGTGCTCGCGCGTCTGCTCCCGCAGCCGCCGGATCTCCGGCTCCTCCTCGACGAGCTGCGCGATGACCGCGTCCTGGACGAACCGGGCGCGGACGGTCAGCTGCACGGCGCCGGCGAGCTCGCGGAGCCGGTCGGCGTGCTCGCGCTGCTGCGGCGCGGGGAACGCGGCGTCCATGTCCGCGGCGTCGTCCACGGTGGTGCCGAACCGGACCGGCAGCACCGGCCCGGCGGCGGCGACGGCGTCGAGCACGGCCACGTAGTCGCGCACCTCGGCGGGCAGACCGACCACGGCACGCCCGTCGAGGTCCGACACCAGCGCGGCGACCTCGCCGAGCGGGAGCAGCCGCACGGGTGCGCCGTGGAGGCCGGTGAGGTCGCGGGGGAGCCGGGCGCGGCGCGGGGCGATGCCGTACAGGTACAGCCCCGCCACCTGCGTCCCGACGTCCGAGGACACCCCGGCGCTCATCACCGCTCCTGCCGCGCGGGCCGGCGCCGCCGCGGTTCCTCCTGCCGCCCGCCGTCGTCGTCGTCATCGTCGCGGGAGAAGGCCTCCTTGACCGAGTCGATCATCCCGCTGGTCTTGCCGCGGGCGCCGCCGCGCGTCATCCCCTCCGTCAGCTCCGTGAGGTCCTTGCCGCCGCTCTGCGTGAGGTCGAGCCGGTTGGTGGCCTCGGCGAACCGCAGGTAGGTGTCCACGCTCGCGATGACGATGCGGGCGTCGATGGTGATCAGCTCGATGCCGACCACCGACACCCGCACGAATATGTCGATGACGATGCCCTTGTCGAGGATGATGTTGATGACGTCGGCCAACGAGGCGGACGACGGACGATCGAGGTACCCGCCGCTGCGGGTGGTGGTGACCGCACTCATGGTTCCTCCTTCGGCTTCTGGCTCCCGGCGTTACCGTCGGCCCCGACCACGTCGGGGCGCGGGCTCCTGCGTCGTCGCCTCCTCGTCGCTCTCGTCCTCGGCCTCGTCGCCGCCCTCGTCGCCGCCCTCGTCGCCGTACTCGGCGGCTCCCTCCTCGGCGTAGTCCTCCTCGGCGTAGTCGCCGGCCTCACCGTCGGGGCGGTCCTCCTCGTACTCGTCGGACGCGTACTCGTCGTCCCCGTACTCCTCGCCCTCCGGAGCGCCCTCCTCGGACCCGGCGTACTCGTCGTCGTACTCGGACTCGTCGGTGCCCTCCCCGAGTCCCTCGTCGCCCGTGCCCTCGTCCTCGGCACCTTCGCCTTCGGTGCCCTCGTCCTCGGAGCCCTCCTGGTCGGCCTCGCGCTCGGCCATCACGTCGTCGTGGCTGCGCACGATCTCCTTGTCGTGGATCTCCGCGTGGTAGCCCTCGAAGTCCTCGGGGTGCAGCACCGTGTCCGTCATGACGTGGCGCACGAAGAACTTCAGCTCGAGCCGCATCCGCCGGTTGGCCGCCCGCCAGATGTTGGCGGTCTTCTCCATGAAGCCCTGCGGGTAGTACTCGAGGACGACCACGATCCGCGTCAGCTCCTCGGCGAGCTCGTGGAAGGTCACCGCGCCGCTGATGTGCCCCTTGGGGCCGCCGGACTCCCAGACGATGCGCCGGTCGGGCACCTGCTCCTTGATCGTGGTCTCCCACTCGCGGTGCGACCAGAAGACCTGCCCCTTGAACTTCGCCTTGCCCTCGTCGGGGTTGACCTCGGCCCGCTCGACCTTCTTCATGAAGTTGGGCCAGTTGTCGTAGGTGGTCCAGGCGTCGTAGACGATGTCCACCGGAGCACCCACGTCGATGGTCTCGACGACGTTGTTGAACTTGAACTTCTTCCGGCCGCCGCCCTTGCCCCCGCCGCCGCCGCCGAAGACGCCCTTGACCTTCTCCTTCACCCCGGTGCCCAGGGCGGACAAGCCTGCCTTGACGGGCGACTCGCCCTCCGCGATCTTGCTCGCGAAGTTCGACGCGATCGACGGCGAGCCGTCCCCGTCGCCCTGGGCGTCGTCCTGCGTGTCGCTCGGGGGCCCGTCCGTCGTCTGGTCCTGGGCCTGGTCCTTGCCCTTGTCGTCGTCCTTGGCCTTCTCCTTGCCGTCGCCGCCCTCGGCGAACGAGGTCAGACGGTCGGTCAGCGAGCTGGCGCTGTCGGTCAACCGGTTCACGGCCCGCCCGCCCATCGCCTTCGCGTAGCCGCCCGCCGCCTGCTTGAGGATGGACAGCGGGAGGCCCAGGCCGGACTTCGGCACGTCGGGCTTGAGGGTCTTCTCGCTCATGGCGCTGCTCCTTCGCCCGTTCCCTGATCAGCTCGAGCGGCCCGAGCCGGTGGGCCGGCGTCGCCGCGGTGGCTGCGGCTTCTCGGTGGTGCCGCTGACGCGCTCCGCCGTCGAGGCGGAACCGCTCGACGACCGCGCCCGCGAACCGGGGCGCGGCGCCGAACGACGTCCGGCGGCCCGCTCCTGCGGGGACCGCTGCGCGTCGCGGCCGTGCGGCGTGGCCTCGTCGGTGTCGACGGCGCCGGCCTGCTCGCCGTCGTCGTCCGCCGACTCGTCCTCGTCCTGCGGGGCCTCGTCCTGCGGGGCCTCGTCGTCGGGCGCTTCGCCCTCGTCCTCGTAGTCCTCGTAGTCCTCGCCGGCCTGGTCGTCGGGTGCTTCGCCCTCGTCCTCGTAGTCCTCGTCGGCCTGGTCGTCGTAGTCCTCGTCGCCAGGGGCCTCGCCCTCGTCCTCGGGAGCCTCGTCCTCGGGAGCCTCGTCCTCGGGAGCCTCGTCCTCGGGAGCCTGGTCCTCGGGAGCCTGGTCCTCGGCGGCCTCGTCGTCGTAGGGCTCGTCCTCGTAGCCCTCGTAGCCCTCGTCGCCTTCCGCCTGGTCCTCGTAGCCCTGGTCCTCGTAGCCCTGGTCCTCGGCGCCCTCGTCCTCCGGTGCCTCGTCCTCCGGCGCCTGGTCCTCGGCGGTCTCGTCCTGCTGCTTCTTCCGCCCACCGAGCGCGCCGCCGGTCACCTTGCCGGCCGCGCCCTTGGCGCCCTTCGCGGCGGACCTGCCCGCGCCTGTCGCGGCCTTGCCCGCGCCCGCCGCCGCGCCGCCCGCAGCCTCGGCGGTCTCGCCGGCGGCACCGGTGGCCTTGCCGACCGTCTCGGCGGCCGCTTCGTTGAGGCGGTCGGTGCGCGCCTGGATGTTCGAGCTGAGCGAGTCGACACCCTTGGTGGCGGCGGCGACGGCGGCCATCTTGGCGGCGTCGACGAGCTTGCCGGTGAGCTGTTCGGTGAGCTTTTGCATCTCCGGCGACTGCATGAGCTGGTCCTTCACCCCGCCCAGACCGCCCAGCGCTCCGCCGACCCCGCCCTTGAGCGCGTCGCCGCCGGTCATCCCCTTGCCTGCGACCGCCGCGGCGAGGGCGAGCGCCGTCTTCATCCGCTTCGTCCTGCCGAGCAGGTACCCGCCGAGCACGAGTCCGGCGAGCTTGAGCTTGTCATCCATGGCGACTCCCAACGATCCCTGCATTGGGTGCACGGCCAGCTCCCCCCGAACTGGTCGCCTGGTCCTAGCAGGATGACACGCACGCCAACCCCACGCGCGCCCGGATCGGCGGTCCAGCGGGTGAGGTCTGGTGCCCGCGCGACGGGCCCGCGAGCGAGGTCGCGGGGAGGCTCAGGCCTTCGCGGTCGCCGTCTGCTTGGCCGCGGCCTTCTGCGCCTTCTTGAACTCGCGCACCTTGACCATGGTGTCCGCGCTCGTCACGTCGGCGATCGAGCGGAACGAGCCCTCGTCGCCGTAGTGCCCGGCGGCCTCGCGCCAACCCGCGGGGGTGACGCCGCGCTGCTTGCCCAGCAGCGCGAGGAAGATCTGCGCCTTCTGCTTGCCGAACCCGGGCAGCGCCTCCAGGCGCTTCAGCACCTCCGCGCCGCTCGGTGCGTCGCCGTCCGCACCGGGCGCCGTCCAGATGCGCGTGACGTCGCCGTCGTAGTCGTCGACGACGGCGCGCGCCACCGCCTGCACGCGGCCCGCCATCGAGCGGCCGTAGCGGTGGATCGCCGGCGGCGTCGTGGCCATCATGACGAAGGCGTCGGGGTCGGCGTCGGCGATCGCGCGCGGGTCCAGCGTGCCCATCCGGTCGCGGATCTTGCGGGGCCCGGCGAAGGCGTGCTCCATCGGGTACTGCTGGTCGAGCAGCATGCCGACGAGCAGCGCGAACGGGTCGTCGGAGAGCAGCTGGTCGGTGTCGGCGTCGCCGGTGAGCCACCGGGGGGGAGGTCATGGGCACATTCTGGCCGACGGCGGTGCGTGGAGACCGTTGACGGCGTCCGTGTACAGGAGGACTCTTGTCCTTGTACTAAGGAAGTGCACCATGCGCCGTCGCGTCCTTGCCTGGTTGGCCGTCCTGTCGCTGCTGTTCGCCGGGACGGTGCTCGTCGCCCCGTCGGCCGCGGCCCATCCCTACTGCGGGCAGAGCTGGAGCTCGCTCGCCAAGAGCGACCCCGGCATGTCCCGCGGGCAGCTCACCGACGTCCGCGCCGGACGTCACGCCTGCTTCGACCGGCTCGTGCTCGACGTCGACCGGCGGCTCACCGGCTGGTCGGTGCGCTACGTCAGCCGCGTCGTCGCCGACGGCTCCGGGCAGGTCGTGCCGGTCCGCGGCGGGGCACGCCTGGAGGTCGTCGCGCGGGTCGGCGTCGCGCCCACCGACGAGTTCTTCGTCGGCCCGGGCGGCCGGCTGGTCAACACCACGGGCTACCGAACCTTCCGCGACGTCGTGTGGGCCGGCAGCTTCGAGGGCGTGACGACGATCGGGCTCGGCGTGCGGGCCCGGCTGCCGTTCCGCGCGTTCGTGGTGGACGGGCCGGGGCAGGGGTCGCGGCTGGTGGTCGACGTCGGTCACCGCTGGTGCGCCCCGGGGCACACCGACTGCTGAGCCGGGCGACCCGCCGGACGAGGGCGCGCGCCCGAAGATGACGGCGCGTGCCCTCGCCCGCACGGCCGGTCACTCGAACGCCAGCACCGGCCGCCCCGTGCGCGGGTGCCGCAGCACCGTGGTGCGCACCCCGTAGACCGGGTCGACGACCTCGGGCACGAGCACCTCGTCCACCGGCCCCGCCGCCACGACGCGCCCGCCGCCGCCGTCGCGCCCGGGGGCGAGCAGCACGAGGTGGTCGCACGTGCCGGCGGCCAGCGTGAGGTCGTGCAGCGCGGCGAGCACGGTGACGCCGTCGTCGGCCAGCGAGCGCACGAGCCGCAGCGTGGCGAGCTGCGCGGCGACGTCGAGGTGGTTGGTCGGCTCGTCGAGCAGCAGCACGCGCGGCTGCTGGGCCAGGGCGCGGGCCAGGTGGACCCGCTGGCGCTCGCCGCCGGACAGCGTCGTGACCTCCCGGTTGGCCAGGTGCGCCGCGCCCGCGCGGGCGAGCGCCGCCCGGGCGACGTCGCGGTCGTCGGGGGAGTCGCCCGCGAGCCACGAGCGGTGCGGGGTGCGGCCGAGCAGCACGGCGTCGAGCACCGTGACCGGCAGGTCCGTGGCGGCGTCCTGCTCCACGAAGGCCAGGGTGCGGGCCCGACGGCGACGCGGCATCGCGAGCAGGTCCGCGCCGTCGTCGTCGCCGCCCGTCAGCAGCACCCGGCCGCCGTCGGGCCGCTGCACGCCGGCGACGATGCGCAGCAGCGTCGACTTGCCCGCGCCGTTGGGCCCGAGCAGGCCGGTCACGGCACCCGGGGGAGCGGTGACGTCGACGCCGTCGAGGACGAGCCGGCCGTCGACGCCCCAGGCGACCCGCTCGGCGGCCAGGCCGGTGGGCGCGGCCTCGGCGGGACGTGCGGCGACGGCGGGGCGCGCGGGGCCGGCGGCGCGGTCGTCGACCGTCGTCGTGCCGGCCGTGGGCAGCTCAGGCACGGGCTCGCCCCCTCCACAGCAGCGCGGCGAAGACCGGCGCGCCGATCGCCGCGGTGACGATGCCGACGGGCAGCTCCCGCGGCTCGAACACCGTGCGCGCAAGGGTGTCGGCCCACACCAGGAACGTGCCGCCGGCCAGCGCCGACAGCGGCAGCAGCGCCCGGTGCCGGGCGCCCACCAGCAGCCGCACGGCGTGCGGCAGGATCAGCCCGACGAACCCGATGGAGCCCGACTGCGAGACCAGCGCGCCGGTCAGCAGCGCGACCCCGACCAGCAGCACCCAGCGCACCCGCGCCACGGGCACGCCGAGCGCCGCCGCCGCGGTGTCGCCGAAGGTGAACGCGTCCAGCAGCGAGCCGGTGCACGCCAGCGCCGTGCCGAGCACGAGCACCGCGCCGCCGGCCACGGCCACCGACGTCCACGTCGCGCCGGCCACCGAGCCCATGAGCCAGGACAGGATCTCGCGGTACTGGTCGCCCTTGGCCGACCAGAAGATGACGAAGCTGGTCGCCGCCGCGGCCAGCTGCCCGACGGCGAGGCCGGCGAGCACCGTGCGGGCCGGCGCGATGCCGCCGCCGCGCCCGGACGCCGCGGCCAGCGCCAGCGTGGCGACCAGCGCCGCCGTCGCGCCCACGAACGCCGCCACCGGCAGCAGCACCGTGACGCCCAGCACCAGCACCGCCGCGGCACCGAGCGACGCGCCGGAGGACAGGCCCAGCAGGTAGGGGTCGGCCAGCGGGTTGCGCGTCAGCGACTGCATGACGACGCCGCACACCGCCAGCCCGGCGCCCACCGCCGCGGCGGTGAGCACGCGCGGCAGCCGCAGCTGCCACACCATCGCGTCGGGCAGCCGGTCGAGCGGCGCGAGGCCGAGCAGGTCGCCCAGGCCCAGGTGCGTGGCGACCGAGCGCCACACGTCGCCGGGCGCGAGGTCGGCGGGGCCGACGGCCACCGCCAGGACGACCGAGGCCAGCAGCGCGACGGCCGCGCCGGCGGCCCACGGCCCGGTGCGGCGGGCGCC
>NZ_LWGM01000116.1 GCF_001750215.1 Isoptericola variabilis
CGCCCGTTGACCGCGTCGTCACCCCTGTGGTCGACTGCCGTCCGGTCACGACAGCGAGGGAGCTGAGATGGCGGACGCGGTCGAGGGTGGGCGCCGGGCGGCGACGACGGGCGGCGGGGCCCCGTCCACCGAGCCCGCGCCGACCGAGCCCGCGCCGACCGAGCCCGCGCCGTCGGTGACCGAGCGGTACCCCGGCCTGGCCGACCGCGTGCTGTTCGGCGCGGCCTACTACGCCGAGTACCAGCCCGTCCCGCGCCTCGAGCAGGACCTCGACCTCATGCGCGACGCCGGCTTCAGCGTCATCCGCGTCGGCGAGTCGGTGTGGTCGACGTGGGAGCCCGAGGACGGCCGGTTCGACCTGGACTGGTTGCAGCCCGTGCTCGACGGCGCGCACGAGCGCGGCATCCGCGTCGTGCTCGGCACGCCCACCTACGCCGTGCCGCCGTGGCTGGCCCGCCTCTACCCGGAGATCAACGTCCACCGCCGCACCGGCCGGCCGATGGGCTGGGGCGCCCGGCAGGAGATCGACTACTCCCACCCGGCGTTCCTCTTCCACGCCGAGCGCGTGGTGCGCCGCGTCGTCGAGCGCTACGCCGGCCACCCCGCCGTCGTCGGCTTCCAGGTCGACAACGAGCCCGGGAACGAGATCTTCCACAACCCGCAGGTGTTCCAGCGCTTCGTCGACCACCTGCGGCGCACCTACGGCGACGTCGAGACCATCAACCGCGAGTGGGGCCTGACCTACTGGTCGCACCGGCTGTCCACGTGGGCGGACCTGTGGACGCCCGACGCGAACGCCCAGCCGCAGTACGCGCTGGCGTGGCGGAGGTTCCAGGCCACGCTGACCACGGACTTCATCGGCTGGCAGGCCGACGTCGTGCGGGAGCACGCACGCCCGGACCAGTTCGTCACCACCTGCTTCGCCTACGAGCGCCCCACGCTGCAGGACGAGGCCGTGGCCGCGCGCCTCGACGTCACCAGCGGCAACGCGTACTACCGGATGCAGGACCACCTGGCCCTGCCCGCGGCGGACGACGCGCCCCAGCACTGGATGACGCACGGGACGTGGTCGTTGTACGCGACGGCGGACCGCATGTACGCCTCGCGCCAGGAACCGTTCCTGGTCACGGAGACCGACGCGACGGCGATCGGCTCGCCGTGGCAGAACGAGCCGGCGTACGACGGCCAGTGGCGCCAGGCGGCGTGGGCGCTGATCTCGCGCGGCGCCACGATGATCGAGTACTGGCACTGGCACACGCTGCACTACGGCACCGAGACGTACTGGGGCGGGGTGCTGCCGCACAGCCTCGAGCCGGGCCGGGTCTACCGGCAGGTGGCCGAGCTCGGGGCGGAGCTGGCCGCGGCGGGCGACCGCGTCGCCGGCCTCACCCCGGACCACGACGTCACCGTGGTGTGGGACAACGCCTCGAAGTGGGCGCTGCAGGAGTTCCCCGCCTTCGGCGGCGGCACCGGGCCCCACGAGCGCACCTTCCAGACCACCGTGGACGCCTACCTGCGCGGGGCGTTCGAGGCGGGCCTCTCGTCCCGCATCGTCCACGCCGGGGGCCTCGCGGCGCAGGACCCGGCGGCGTTCGCCGGGCAGCACCCGGTGCTCCTCGCGGCGGCGCTGACGATCCTCGACGACGCGACGCTGCTCTGGCTGCGGCGGTACGCCGAGGCGGGCGGCCACCTCGTGGTCGGGGTGCGGACCGGCTACGAGGACGCCGAGGCGCGGGCGCGGCTCGAGCGCAAGCCCGCGCACCTCGCCGCCGCCGCCGGCACCTGGTACGACGAGTTCTCGACCGTCGACCGGCCCGTCCCGGTGCGGGGGAGCGCGGCCCTCGCGCTGCCCGACGACGCCGCGGGCTGGTGGTGGGTCGACGGGCTGCAGCCTGACGGCTCCGAGGTGCTCGCCGGCTACGACCACCCGCACTTCCGGCGGTTCGCCGCGGTGACGACCCGCGCCGCCGGCAGCGGCCGGGTCACGACGGTCGGCACGGTGCCCTCGCCGGCGTTGGCCGCCGCGGTGCTGGGCTGGGCGACGGGCGCCAGGGAGGACCCGGGCGCCCAGGAGGGCGCGAGCGCCGGGGTGGGCGCCGGGGAGGGTGGAGCGCCGAGCACGACCGTGCGAGCCGCGCACGGCGGCGTCTGGCGGCCGCAGGCGGGCACCCAGACGGTGACCGGCGCGCGCAACCGCCACGGCGAGCGGCTGCGCTTCGTGCACAACTGGTCGTGGACGCCGTCGACGTTCGCGCTGCCCGAGGCGGCGGCGGACGTGACGGGGGAGCGGGCCTGGTCCGCGGGCGACGTCGTCGAGCTCGGGCCGTGGGACGTGCGCGTGCTCGCGGTGACGGAGCCGCGGCCCTGACGTCGTCCCGCCGCGGTCGTGGGGTCCGGAGCCTGGCTCAGCCGGCCATGAGCTGGGGGTCCTCCGGCGGCGACGGCGCGGCCAGGAAGCCCTTGATCTCGTCCGGGGACGGGAACGCCGTCAGGCCCGGCCGGCTGAACCACTGCACGAGCCACGCGGCGAGGTCGCGCACCGGGACGTTGGCGAGGTTCGACGCGTGCCGCAGGTGCTGGAACGCCTCCTCGGCGTCCACGCTGAACGCCACCATGAGCACGCCCTTGGCCTGCTCGATGGCCGCGCGCCGCTCGGCCGACGCCTGGATCGACCGCGTCGCCTCCCGCTGCGCGACCTCCTTCTGCGCCTCGGTGACGTCGATGAAGTAGCCGACCAGCTCGCAGACCTGACCGGACTCGGGGTCCCGGCGCCCCTGCCCGGTGACGGCGATCGTCCGGACGGTGCCCCGCGCGTCGAAGATGCGGTGGACGGAGCTGAACGCCTCACCCGTCCGCGCGGCGTCGTGCAGGATCCCGTCCACGCGCGCCCGGTCGTCGGGGTGCTTGTGGGAGAGCATCAGCTCGGTGGTCGGCAGGATCTCGCCGGGCTTGAAGCCGTGCATCGCGTAGACCTCGTCCGACCAGGCCCACTTCCCGGTCGCCAGGTCCAGGCGGTAGCGGCCGACCGGCGGGCGCGCGCCTGCGCCCAGCGCGGCCTCGAGCGCTTGGTCGAAGGGCGCACTCTCGGTCATGTCGTCTCCCTGGGGAAGGGGGCGTGGGGGCCGTCGGCCCGGCCTCGGGTCCGGTCGGAGCAGATCGCGACGCGCCGACCCGACGCGGCTGATCGCGAACGGAACATTAAGGTCACTTCCCCAGGTCGGCATGTCGAGCAGATGTGGCCCCAGGGAAACAGGTCCGTCCCGATTCCGCGATCCGAACGCCGTGGTCGGGCGCCCGGCCCCCGTGCGAGCCCGGCCGCGTCTGCCTACGTTGACGGGCACGGACCGCCCGCCGGTCCGTGTCCCCATGCCACCGACACGCGCGGAGGTCGCTCCATGTCCCAGCAGTCCGATTCCGCAGGATTCCCCGCCCAGCAGCAGGAGCCTCCGGGCCTCACCGAGCCCATGACGCCCCAGCCGGACCACGGCGAGTCCAGCTACGAGGGCTCCGGCAAGCTCACCGGCCGGCGCGCCCTCATCACGGGCGGCGACTCCGGCATCGGCCGCGCCGTGGCCATCGCGTTCGCGCGCGAGGGCGCCGACGTCGCGATCGGCTACCTGCCCGAGGAGCAGCAGGACGCCGAGGAGACGGCGCGCTGGGTCGAGGAGGCTGGCCGCAAGGCCGTGCTGCTGCCCGGCGACATCCGCGAGGAGTCGACGGCCCGGGAGGTCGTCGACCGTGCCGCCGCCGAGCTCGGCGGCCTCGACGTGCTCGTGAACAACGCCGGCTTCCAGTACGCGCGGCGCCAGTCGATCGCCGACATCACCAGCGAGGAGCTGGACCGCACCTTCAAGACCAACCTGTACGCGCTGTTCTGGATCACCCAGCAGGCGCTGACCCACATCGGCGAGGGCGGGGCGATCATCAACAACGCCTCCATCCAGGCCTACGAGCCGTCCACGACGCTGCTCGACTACGCCTCGACCAAGGCGGCCATCACCAACTTCACGGTGAACCTCGCCGCGGAGGTCGGCGAGCGCGGCATCCGGGTCAACGCGGTGGCCCCCGGCCCCATCTGGACGCCGCTGCAGCCGGCCACCCAGGCGCCGGAGAAGGTCGAGAAGTTCGGCTCGGACACGCCGCTGGGCCGCGCCGGCCAGCCGGCCGAGCTGGCCCCGGCGTTCGTCTTCCTCGCCTCGAACGTCACGGCCTCGTACGTCTCGGGCACGGTGCTCGGCGTGACGGGCGGCAAGCCGGTCTTCTGACCCGTGCCCGACGGCCGGACGACGCCCGGACGACGCCCGGACGACGGCCGGACGACCACGCAGGACGGCGGCGGCCCCGCGCGGCGGGGCCGCCGCCGTCGTCGTGCGTGCCCGCACCCGCGGTGGTGCGATGAGCGGACCGCCGGCGGGGACGGCGGGCAGGGGGGCGGAGGAGAACGAGGAGACGGAGGGCTGCGATGACGACGACGGACGAGCGCTCGGGGCGCCGGGGCGGCCAGGTGGACGTGGGCCGGCGCCCCACCGGGCCGGACGGGCTGCCGGAGGTGCAGAGCCTCGACGAGCTGGCGGACCTGGCGCGCAGCCGGACCCCGCTGTACGTGCGGTTCAGCAGCGGTCCGAAGGTGGACGGGTCCGGGCGCAGCATGGACCACGAGTCGGGCTGCGAGCTGCCCGGGCTCTCGGCCAACCCCCTCGACCCGGAGCCGTGGTTCGACCGGCCCGCCGAGCACTGGGTGGCCCGGCAGGTCATGCAGTACGCGCACCTGCGCCAGGACGAGCGCTTCGCCTGGGTGCTCACGGGCGAGGTCGTGGGCCGTGGCCCGGACTGCGAGCCGCTCATCGGCGACGTGCAGCCGGTGGCCGTGATCCCGGACCACGTGGTCCGCGCGGCGCGGGACCTCTACGAGGAGGTCTTCGACGTCAGCGACGACGGCTCCTGAGCGTGCCGGCGGCCGGGGAGACGGACGGACGGGGAACCGTCGTCCGTCTCCCCGCCGTCCGTCTCCCGGCCGCCCGTCAGCGCCGCGCGTCGGCCGTGCTGGGCGTGACGTCGGGGGCAGGCACCGGCAGCGCCGTCACGCCGAGCCGGTCGGTGAGGTAGAGGAACGCCTCGGCGTACGGGTTGCCGTCCACCCGGCGGCGCACCTCGGACCAGTCGACCTGCTCCCGCAGCGCCCGCACGATCGGCAGCAGCAGGCTGAAGTTGCAGTCGTGCTCCGCCAGCGCGCGCATCTTGGACGCGACGATCTCCGTGGCGTGCAGCACCGGCATGCGCACCGCGAGCACCTCGATCGTGTCCGCCGCCGCGAGCAGCCGCTCGCCCACCGGCTCCCCGCCGAGGACGTAGATGACGTCGACGAGCGCGCCGTGGTGGTAGGCCTTGAACAGCCAGTCCTCCGCGGGCTCGCGCAGCTCGAGGCCGGCGTCGGCGAGGGCCTGGCGCGCGCGCTCGCCGTCCTCGGGGCGGACGATGAAGTCCACGTCGTGGTGCGGCTCCGGACCGCCGCGGGCGAAGGCGGCGTACCCGCCGCACAGGGCGTACGGCACGCCGGCCTCCCGCAGCGCCACGGCGCTCAGGCGCACCGCGTCGCGCAGGTCGTCGCGCTGGTCCTCGGTCAGCAGGGTCATGCGTTCTCCTCCATCGCCTCATGCTGCCCCGGATGCCCGGAGTTCGCGCGCCGCTCGGCACCGCCCGCCGGGGCCCCGTCGACGCCGTCGCGGCGCCCGGACCAGCCGCTTCGGCCTCCCGGCCGGACCGGGTGCGACCCCCGGCGGCCCGGCCCACAATCGTGCGGGTGACGGATCCTCGACGCGGCGGGCTGCGGCTCGCGACGTTCAACATCCTGCACGGCCGGTCGCTGTCCGACGGCGAGGTGGACGTCGGCCGGTTCGCCGACGCCGTCGCCGGCCTCGACGCCGACGTGCTGGCGCTGCAGGAGGTGGACCGCGACCAGCCCCGCTCCACGGGCGCCGACCTCACGGCCGTCGCGGCGGAGGCCATGGGCGCCACCGACCACCGGTTCGCCGCCACGCTGCGGGGTGAGCCCGGCGTCTGGACGCGTGCCACCGGCGACCGCCAGCCGGGCGCCGCCGAGTACGGCATCGCGATCGTGAGCCGCTACCCCGTGCTGCGGTGGCGCAAGATGGCGCTGCCCGCGCTGCCGGTCCGGTGGCCGCTGATGCTCAAGGACAAGCCGCCGATCCTGGTGCGGGACGAGCCGCGGGCGGCGCTCGCGGCGCTGGTCGACGTCCCGGGCGGGCCGCTGACGGTGGTCTCCACCCACCTGACGTTCCTGCCCGGCTGGAACGCGGTGCAGCTGCGCCGGCTGTGGTGGTCGTGCCGCGCGCTGACCCGGCCGATGGTGGTGATGGGCGACCTCAACCTGCGCGGCGCGCTGCCGTCCCGGCTCACGGGCTGGCGGCCGCTCGCCCAGGACCCCACGTTCCCGCTCGAGGAGCCGCGCCACCAGATCGACCACATCCTCGGCAGCGGCGACGTGCACGCCGTCGCGCCGGGCGGGGCGGTGCACACCGGCACGTCGGACCACCGCGCGCTCGTGGCGGACGTCGCCTGCGGGCCGGGTCCGGCCCGGCCCGGCCGCCTGATCCCCGCCCGCGGCGCGCGCGAGGCGGCTGCGTGATCCGCCTCGTCACCTTCAACGTCCAGCACGGGCGCGGCGACGACGGCGCCACGAGCCGGCGGGCGGCCTCGCGCGAGCGGCGCAGCTGGATCGCCGCGGCGGGCAGCGCCGTGGTGGCCTCGAACGCCGCGAGCGGGGTCAGCACGATGACGGCGAGCTCGGTGGGCGCCAGCGTGCCGGCCGACACCGCGGGGATGCCGAGCACCAGCGCGGCCACGACGGCCAGGGTCTGCGCCGCCGCGCCGATCGCCGCCGCCGTGCCCGCGGTGCGCGCACCCTGGTCGCCGGCCTCGGTCAGCCGCGCGTCCGCCTCCCGCAGGGCGGCGAGCTCGGCGTCGAGCCGGCCGGCCACGCGCAGCTGGGCGCCCTCCTCGAGGATGCCGAGCGCCCGGGTGGTGACGTCCGCGCGAGCCTGCGCGCCGAGCACCTCGGTGGCGCGCGAGGCCCGGGCCGCGAGCCACGGCGCGAGCACCCCGGCCAGCAGCAGGCAGACGAGCAGCGCCACGCCGGCCGACGGCAGGAAGACCCCGACGAGCACCACGGAGCCCAGGCTCACGAGCAGGGCGACCCCGGCGGGCACCAGGCTGCGGACCACCACGTCGCCGACCGCGTCGACGTCGGCGCCGACGCGGGCCAGCAGGTCGCCGCGGCGCAGGCTCACCACGCCGGTCACCGGGCCGCGGGCCATCGCCTCGTACAGACGCGCGCGCAGCGCCGCCATCCCGCGCAGCGCGACGTCGTGCGACGCCAGCCGCTCGAGGTACCGGAAGACGCCGCGGCCGATGCCGAACGCCCGCACCGTCACCGTGGCGATCGACAGCGTGAGCACGGGCGGCATCTGCGAGGCGCGGGCGATGAGCCAGGCCGCGACGGCGGAGAGCCCCACGGAGCAGCCCAGCGCCACGGTGCCGAGCAGCACGGCGCGCACGACGCGGCCGCGGTCGACCTCGAGCAGGGGCGCGAGCCGGCGCAGCGGGTCATGGACAGCAGCGGTGCGGGTCACGCGGGGACCTCCTCGAGGGTGCGTGCCGCGACGTCGACCACCTGGTCCGCGAGGGCCAGGAGCGAGGCGCGGTGGGCCACGACGACGACCGTGGCGCCCGCGTCGCGCCACGCGCGCACGGCGTCGAGCACGATGCGCTCGCCGGCGGCGTCGAGGTGGGCGGTGGGCTCGTCGAGGACGACGAGCGGGCGCCGCGCCGACGGCGCGAGCAGGGCGGCGGTGAGGGCCACGCGCTGGCGCTGGCCGACGGACAGCCCCACACCGCCGAGCCGAGAGGACGCGGCGCGCGCAGGGTACGGTAGGGCAACCCCCGATCACGGGGGACGCAAGTCAGTTCGGACGAGGCCGGCGACGGCGCACGATGTCCGGCCCACGGGGCCGGACGCAGGAAGGGGGCGCGAGATGGTCGTTCTTCGACGCGAGATCGGCGACGTGCTGCGCGACGCGCGGCAGCGTCAGGGGCGCACCCTGCGTGAGGTCTCCTCGGCCGCCCGGGTCTCGCTGGGTTACCTCAGCGAGGTCGAGCGGGGCCAGAAGGAGGCGTCCTCGGAGCTGCTCGCCTCGATCTGCGAGGCGCTGGACGTGCCGATGTCGCTGGTGCTGCGCGAGGTCAGCGACCGCATCGCGGTCGCCGAGGGCCTCGCGATCCCCGACACGATCCCGGCCGACTTCGTCGCCGGGCTCCTGGCCCGCGGCGGCGAGGCCCGGCCCTGGTCGGGCCGCGGCGCGACGACGGAGGACCCGGAGCTGCAGCCGGTCGGCTGACCCGCACCACTGCGACGCGCGGACGGGCGTCCCACCTCACGGTGGGGCGCCCGTCGCCGTCCCAGGGGCGGCTCCGCCCTGGGGCGGCGACGGGCCGCGAGCATCGGGCGAGCACCGGACCCCGAGCATCGGACCGCGAGCATCGGACCGCGGTCCTCGCGCCCCGGTCCGCGGGTCCCGAGCCTCGGGTCCGGTCCTCAGGCCGCGGGCTCCGCCTGGCAGACCGGGCACCAGTAGATCGCGCGCTCGCCGGCGTCCGGTCGCACGCCCGGGCCGGCGGTGCTGCCGAGCGCGATCGGGGTGCCGCAGCGTCGGCACGGCTTGCGGTGGCGTCCGTGCACGACGGGCTCGACGGACCCGAGCCCCGAGCGGCGGCCCACGAGCACCGACCGGCCGATGAGCCGGCGCGCCGCCAGCAGCAGCGCGCGGCGCCCGTCGTCGGGCAGGTCGCCGGCGGGGAGCCACGGCCAGAGCCGCTGCGCGAACAGGGACTCGGCCGTCCAGATCGTCCCGAGGCCCGCGACGCTGCGCTGGTCGAGCAGCGCGGCGCACAGCGGCCGGCGCGGGTCGGCCGCGAGCCGGGCCGCGGCCTCGTCGAGCCGCTCGGGGAAGTCGTCGGCCAGCACGTCCGGGCCCAGGTGGCCCAGCAGGCGCGGCTCGTCCCGCGTGCGCAGCACGTCCAGCATGCCGAGGTGCCAGCCCAGGCAGGTCCACCGCTCGGTGGCCAGCACCGCGCGCACCGCCGCCGAGCGGCCGGACGCCGCCGGGGTGCCCGTGCGGTGCACGCGCCAGTACCCCTCCATGCGCTGGTGGGCGTGGACGGTCCGGCCGTCGTCGAACCGCAGGAGCAGGTGCTTGCCGTACGCCACGGACTCGCGCAGCGTCGCGCCGACGAGGTCCACGCCCGCCGCCGTCGGCCAGCGCAGCTCCGCACGCACCAGCGGGACGCCACGCAGCGCGGCGTCGAGCCGCTCGGCGGTCAGGCGGAGCACGTCTCCCTCGGGCACCTGGGCAGCCTAGGCGCTCGCCGCCCGCGCGGGGCGCCGGGCCGCTCTGCACAGGATCTCCCGAGAACCCGACCGAGCGCCGCCGGCCCTGCGCGGTCGTGCGCCGCACGGACCCCCTAGGGTCGAGCCGTGGCCGAGAACCTGACCTCGCAGATCGCCGACTGGGCGGTGCGCCTGATGGAGACCCTCGGCGCACCGGGGGCGGGCATCGCCGTGGCGCTGGAGAACCTCTTCCCGCCCCTGCCGAGCGAGGTGATCCTGCCGCTGGCCGGGTTCACCGTCTCGCAGGGCAGCCTCGAGCTCGTGCCGGTCCTGATCTGGACCACCGTCGGCTCGGTCGTCGGCGCGCTCGCGCTGTACACGCTCGGCGCGGTGCTCGGGCGCGACCGGCTGCGCCGCCTGGTCGCCAAGGTGCGGTTCGTGCCGCTGGAGGACGTGGACAAGGCGGAGGCGTGGTTCGCCCGGCACGGCGACAAGGCGGTGCTCATCGGCCGGCTGGTGCCGATCGTGCGGTCGCTGGTGTCCATCCCGGCGGGCGTCGAGCGCATGCGGCTGGGCCGGTTCCTGCTGCTCACCCTCATCGGCAGCGGGGTGTGGAACACCCTCCTGGTCGGAGCCGGGTACCTGCTGGGCGACCAGTGGCACCGGATCGAGGCGTGGGTCGGCACCTTCCAGACCGTCGTGATCGTCGCCGCCGTCGCGGCGGTCGCCTGGTGGGTGGTGAGCCTGGTGCGCCGCCGCCGCGCCCGGGGCCGCGCCTCCTTGGCGGCGTTGTCGCGGTCCGGCAGGACGTCGGTGACCAGGGCGAGGTCGACGGCGAAGTAGATGCCGATCCCGGCGCCGGTGATCGCCATCGCGACCAGGAACAGGCTCATGTGCGACGAGA
>NZ_LWGM01000117.1 GCF_001750215.1 Isoptericola variabilis
CAGCGTTACGGCGGTCATAGCGAAGGGGAAACGCCCGGTCCCATTCCGAACCCGGAAGCAAAGCCCTTCAGCGCCGATGGTACTGCCCTGGAGACGGGGTGGGAGAGTAGGACGCCGCCGGACACCCATTACCCGAAGGCCCGCACCATGTGGTGCGGGCCTTCGGCGCACCCACACCCCAAACACGCACCCACCCCCAGCACCCCACCCGCACCCCCCAGGCCCGCACCCCACCGTGCGGGCCTTCGCCATACCCCCACATACCCCCATGGGGCGCCCGAGATCACCGGCCAGCGCCGTCGGGCGGCCCCTCCCGGCCCACTAGACTTGGGGCCATGTCCACCATCTCCCGTGACGAGGTCGCGCGCGTCGCCGCACTGGCGCGCATCGACCTGCGGCCCGACGAGGTCGACCGGCTGGCCGGCGAGCTCGACGTTATCGTCGACGCGATCGCGCGCGTGAGCGAGGTCGCGACGCCCGACGTGCCGGCGACGAGCCACCCGCTGCCGATGACCAACGTGTTCCGCGAGGACGTGCCCGAGCCCGGTCTGCCGGTCGACGACGTCATGGCGGGCGCGCCGGCGTCCGAGGACGGCCGCTTCCTCGTGCCGCAGATCCTCGGGGAGGAGTGAGATGACCGACCTGACGCGGCTGTCCGCCGCCCAGCTCGCCGACGTCCTCGCCGCGGGCGAGGTCTCGAGCGTCGAGGCCACCCAGGCCCACCTCGACCGCATCGCCGCCGTCGACGGCGACGTGCACGCCTTCCTGCACGTCAGCGACGAGGACGCGCTGACCACGGCGCGTGACGTCGACGCGCGCCGCGCCGCGGGGGAGGAGCTGCACGCCCTCGCCGGCGTGCCGATCGCCGTCAAGGACGTGGTGGTCACCAAGGGCATGCCCACCACCGCGGGGTCGAAGATCCTCGAGGGCTGGGTCCCGCCGTACGACGCGACGCTCGTCGAGCGCCTGCGGGCCGCGGGCCTGCCGATCCTCGGCAAGACCAACATGGACGAGTTCGCCATGGGCTCCTCCACGGAGCACTCGGCCTACGGCAACACCAAGAACCCGTGGGACCTCGACCGCATCCCCGGCGGCTCGGGCGGAGGCTCCGCCGCGGCCGTGGCCGCCTTCGAGGCGCCGCTGGCCATCGGCACCGACACCGGCGGCTCGATCCGCCAGCCCGGCGCCGTCACCGGCACCGTCGGGGTGAAGCCCACCTACGGCGGCGTCTCCCGCTACGGCCTCATCGCCATGGCGTCCTCCCTCGACCAGGCCGGCCCCGTGACCCGCACCGTGCTCGACGCGGCGCTGCTGCACGAGGTCATCGGCGGGCACGACCCGCACGACTCCACGTCCATCCCCGAGCCGCTGCCGGCGCTCGTCGAGGCCGCCCGCCAGGGCGCCGGGCAGGACCTGTCCGGCGTGCGCGTCGGCGTCGTGCGCGAGCTGACCGGCGAGGGCTACCAGGCGGGCGTGCAGGCGCGCTTCGACGAGTCGCTCGAGCTGCTGCGCGGCATGGGCGCCGAGGTCGTCGAGGTCTCGTGCCCGTCGTTCGACTACGCCCTGGCCGCCTACTACCTGATCATGCCGTCGGAAGCCTCCAGCAACCTGGCCAAGTTCGACGGCATGCGCTTCGGCCTGCGCGTCGAGCCCGCCGAGGGCCCGGTCACCGCCGAGCGCGTCATGGCCGCCACCCGCGGCGCCGGCTTCGGCGACGAGGTCAAGCGCCGCATCATCCTCGGCACCTACGCGCTGTCGGCGGGCTACTACGACGCCTACTACGGCAGCGCGCAGAAGGTCCGCACGCTCATCCAGCGCGACTTCGCCGCGTCGTTCGCCCAGGCCGACGTGCTCGTCTCGCCCACGGCGCCCACCACGGCGTTCCGGTTCGGCGAGAAGCTCGACGACCCGCTGGCGATGTACCTCAACGACGTCGCGACCATCCCGGCCAACCTCGCCGGCGTGCCGGGCATCTCGGTGCCGAACGGCCTGTCCGTGCCGGACGGGGAGACCGCCGGCCTGCCGACAGGTTTTCAGATCCTGGCCCCGGCCAAGGCCGACGACCGCCTGTACCGCGTCGGCGCGGCCCTCGAGGCCGCCCTGGAGAAGCAGTGGGGCGGGCCGCTGCTGGCCCAGGCCCCGGAGCTCGGCTGAGGAACGAGGAGAGAACGAGGATGACCACGCTCACCACGGACCTGGTCGACTACGCCGACGCCGTCCGCCGCTACGACCCGGTGCTCGGCATCGAGGTGCACGTCGAGCTGGGCACGCGCACCAAGATGTTCGACGGCGCCGAGGCGTCGTTCGGCGCGGAGCCCAACACCCAGGTCACGCCGGTCTCGCTGGGCCTGCCCGGCGCGCTGCCGGTGGTCAACGGCACCGCCGTCGAGTACGCGATCCGCATCGGCCTCGCGCTCAACTGCGAGATCGCCGAGACCTGCCGGTTCGCCCGGAAGAACTACTTCTACCCGGACGTGCCGAAGAACTTCCAGACCTCCCAGTACGACGAGCCCATCGCCCACGACGGCTGGGTCGACGTCGAGCTCGAGGACGGCACCGTGTTCCGCGTCGAGATCGAGCGCGCGCACATGGAGGAGGACGCCGGCAAGAACACCCACGTCGGCGGCGCGACCGGTCGCATCCACGGGGCGGAGTACTCGCTGGTCGACTACAACCGCGCCGGCATCCCGCTCGTGGAGATCGTGACCCGGCCCATCGAGGGCGCCGGCGAGCGCGCGCCCGAGGTGGCCCGCGCCTACGTCCAGACCCTGCGCGACATCTTCCGCGCGCTGGGCGTGTCGGAGGCCCGCATGGAGCGAGGCAACGTGCGCGCCGACGTCAACGTGTCGCTGCGCCCGTCGCCGGACGCGCCGCTGGGCACCCGCACCGAGACCAAGAACGTCAATTCGTTCCGCTCCGTCGAGCGGGCGGTGCGCTACGAGATCGGCCGCCAGGCCGCGGTGCTCGACGCCGGTGCCGCGGTGGTCCAGGAGACGCGCCACTTCCACGAGGACTCCGGCTCCACGTCGGCGGGCCGCGTGAAGTCCGACGCCGAGGACTACCGCTACTTCCCGGAGCCCGACTTGGTGCCCGTGGCCCCGAGCCGCGAGTGGGTCGAGGAGATCCGCGCCGCGCTGCCCGAGCTGCCGGCGGCGCGCCGCCGCCGGCTGCAGGGCGAGTGGGGCTACGCCGACGCCGAGATGCGCGACGTCGTCAACGCCGGCGCGCTCGACCTCATCGAGGCGACCGTCGCCGCGGGCGCCTCGCCCGCCGCGGCGCGCAAGTGGTGGATGGGCGAGCTGGCCCGGCACGCCAAGCAGGCGGAGGTCTCCCTCGAGGAGGTCGCCATCACGCCGGCGCAGATCGCGCAGCTGCAGTCCCTCGTGGACGCCGGGCGGATCAACGACAAGCTGGCTCGCCAGGTGCTCGAGGGCGTCCTGGCCGGCGAGGGCGACCCCGAGCAGGTCGTCGTCGCGCGCGGCCTCGAGGTCGTCTCCGACGACGGGGCGCTGCTCACCGCCGTCGACGAGGCGCTGGCCGCCCAGCCCGACGTCGTGGAGAAGGTCCGCGGCGGCAACCTCGGCCCGGTCGGTGCGATCATCGGCGCCGTCATGAAGGCCACCCGGGGCCAGGCGGACGCCAAGCGTGTGCGCGAGCTGGTGCTCGAGAGGATCCAGGGATGACGGTCGGGACCGCGCGCACGGGGTCCCGCCCGTGACGCGCGGCCCCGTGCTGCACGGCGAGATGGTGCGCCTGCGGCCGCTCGGCGCGAGTGACGCCGCGCGGATGTGGGAGTCGCTGCAGGACCCGGAGGGCATGCGCCTGACCGGCACCACGGCGACCCTCACGCGCGCCGAGGTGGAGGAGTGGACCGCCGGCGTCGCCGACCGTCCCGGCCGGTACGACTGGGCGATCACGCCCGGCGCCGTGCGCGACGGGCGCCCCGTGAGCGACGAGATGATCGGCGAGATCGTGCTCGACGAGGTCGACGACGTCGCGCGCTCGGCGAACCTGCGCCTGCAGATGCTGCCCGACTACCGCGGCCGCGGCTACGGGCGCGAGGCGATCCTCGAGGTGCTGCGGTTCGCGTTCGACGGGGCCGACGACGTGGACGGCGCGGTGCACGCCGGGCCGCGCCTGCACCGGGTAGCCCTCGAGGTGCTGAGCATCAACCCCCGGGCGCGGGCGCTGTACGCGTCGCTGGGCTTCCGGGAGGAGGGGCGCCTGCGCGAGGCGCGTCCCGACGGCGACGGCTGGGCCGACGTCGTCGTCATGAGCATCCTGGAGGACGAGTTCCGGGCGGCCGCCGGCGCCTGACCTCCCGGGTCCGCGCAGGGGTTCGCGCAGCCTGAAGGGGGCGTGCAGGGCGGGCGGTCTTCGTCACAGGCCGCCCGCCCATAGCACACCTCGGCAACTTGGTCCGTGCCGGTCCGAAGGTGCGACCATCGAACAATGAGCAACTCGGACCAGCAGGCGCCCGCGGCGCTGTCGCCGGCCGCCGCCGTGGCGGGGGACCGGCGGTTCTTCGGCCACCCGCGCGGGCTGATGACGCTGTTCACCACCGAGCTGTGGGAGCGGTTCAGCTACTACGGCATGCGGGCGATCCTCGTCTTCTACCTGACGGACACGATCGCCAACGGCGGTCTCGGCATCGACGAGACGCTGGGGACGGCCGTGGTGTCCATCTACGGCACGGCGGTGTACCTGCTGTCGGTCGTGGGCGGATGGATGGCCGACCGCGTCATCGGCTCCCGCCGGGCGACGCTGTGGGGCGGCATCATCATCGCCGCAGGGCACGTCAGCCTGTCGGTCCCGTCGGCGGCCTTCAGCTGGCTGGGCATCGTCCTCGTCGCGCTCGGCACCGGCTTCCTCAAGCCGAACGTGTCGTCGATGGTGGGGGAGCTGTACACCCGCGACGACCCGCGCCGGCAGTCGGCCTTCTCCATCTTCTACATGGGCATCAACCTCGGGTCGTTCTTCAGCCCGATCGTCGTGGGCGTCGTGCGCGGGGCGTTCGGCTACCACGCCGGCTTCCTCGTCGCCGCGATCGGCATGGCCTTCGCCCTGGTGTTCTTCGTGCTCGGCCGCCGGCTCCTGGCCGGCGCCGGCGACCAGGTCCCCAACCCGATCCGCCCGGAGGAGCGGCCGGCGATCGTGCGGATGCTCGCGATCGTCGCGGCCGTCGTCGTGGTGGTGTACCTCC
Source organism: Isoptericola variabilis (assembly GCF_001750215.1). Classification (GTDB taxonomy): domain Bacteria; phylum Actinomycetota; class Actinomycetes; order Actinomycetales; family Cellulomonadaceae; genus Puerhibacterium; species Puerhibacterium variabilis_A. The sequence continues at coordinate 5,204 of NZ_LWGM01000117.1, forward strand.
TCGCCGCCCTCCTCTCCGGCGGGTTCGGCCTGACGTCGGTCATCGACGCCCTGAGCTACCTGGCGTTCATCGCGCCCGTGGCGTACTTCGTCGCGATGTACCGCTCGCCGAAGGTCACCGACCCCGAGCGCAGCCGCGTGCTCGCGTACATCCCGCTGTTCGTCGCCGCGATGCTGTTCTTCATGATCTTCGAGCAGGCGGCCACGACGCTGGCCACCTACGCCCGGGACCAGACGGTGCTGAGCATCTTCGGGATGGGCATCAGCCCGGAGTTCTTCCAGTCGGTCAACCCCGCCGGGATCATCCTCCTGGCCCCGGTGTTCGCCTGGCTGTGGATCCGCACGAACGACCGCCCGCCGACGCCGTACAAGTTCGCCCTCGGCCTGGGCCTGGCGGCGGTGTCGTTCCTCTTCCTCGCGGCCGCCTCGGCGCTGGCCGGCGGCGAGCGTACCCCCGCGTGGGTGCTCGGCCTCGTCTACCTCATCCAGACCGTCGGCGAGCTGTGCCTGTCCCCGGTGGGCCTGGCCGCCACCACGCTGCTGGCGCCGCGAGCCTTCCGCGGCCAGGCGATGGCCCTGTGGTTCCTGGCCCCCGCCGCCGGCCAGGCCATCACGGCCCAGCTCGTGCAGGTCACGGAGGGCATCCAGCCCACCGCCTACTTCGGCGGCATCGGCGTCGTGGCGCTCGCCTTCGCCCTGCTGCTCGTCGCGCTCAGCCCGTGGGTCGTGCGCAAGATGCGCTCGGCCGACGCCGCGGAGGGCGTGCACACCTCGGGCGACTGAGGCTGCGACCGAGCCGGCGACCGTGCGGGTGGCCGTGCGGGTACCGAGCGGGCGGCCGAGGGGACTGACCGAAGGGCGGACGGATGCCGCCGTCCGAACCTGCTGGTCGTAGGGTGGCGGGGCGTCGCACGACGCCCCGCCACCGTCGCCTCTCGAAGGAGTGACCGGATGAGCCGCCCGCTGCGCTCCAGGACCTCCACCCACGGCCGCAACATGGCCGGCGCCCGCGCCCTCTGGCGCGCCACCGGCATGGGAGCCGAGGACTTCGGCAAGCCGATCATCGCGATCGCCAACTCCTACACGCAGTTCGTACCCGGCCACGTCCACCTCAAGGACATGGGCGACCTCGTCGCCTCCGCCGTGCGCGAGGCCGGCGGCGTGGCCAAGGAGTTCAACACGATCGCCGTCGACGACGGCATCGCGATGGGCCACGGGGGCATGCTGTACTCCCTGCCCAGCCGCGACCTCATCGCCGACTCGGTCGAGTACATGGTCAACGCGCACACCGCCGACGCGCTGGTGTGCATCTCGAACTGCGACAAGATCACGCCGGGCATGCTCAACGCGGCGCTGCGGCTCAACATCCCGGTGGTCTTCGTGTCCGGCGGCCCCATGGAGGCCGGCAAGGCCGTGATCGCCGACGGCGTCGCCAGGACGCCCCTCAACCTCGTCAACGCGATCAACTACTCGGCCGACGACGCCGTCTCCGACGCCGCGCTGGCGCAGGTCGAGGAGAACGCGTGCCCGACCTGCGGGTCGTGCTCCGGCATGTTCACCGCCAACTCGATGAACTGCCTCACCGAGGCGCTCGGCCTGTCGCTGCCCGGCAACGGCTCGACGCTCGCCACGCACACCGCCCGGCGGGAGCTCTTCCTCGAGGCCGGCCGCACGATCGTCGAGCTCGCCAAGCGCTACTACGACGACGAGGACGACTCGGCCGCCCCGCGCTCGATCGCCACGAAGGCGGCGTTCTCCAACGCCATGGCCCTCGACGTCGCGATGGGCGGCTCGACCAACACGGTGCTGCACATCCTCGCCGCGGCCCAGGAGGGCGGCGTCGACTTCACGCTCGCCGACATCGAGGACATCAGCCGGCGCGTGCCTTGCCTGTCCAAGGTGGCGCCGAACCACCCGCGCTTCCACATGGAGGACGTGCACCGCGCCGGCGGCATCCCCGCGCTGCTCGGCGAGCTGGACCGCGCGGGCCTGCTCGACCACGACGTCACGAGCGTGCACACCCCGACGCTGCGCGCGTGGCTCGACGACTGGGACGTCCGCGGCGGCAAGGCCACCGACCGGGCGATCGAGCTGTTCCACGCCGCCCCCGGCGGCGTGCGCACCACGAAGGCCTTCTCCACGTCGAACCGCTGGGAGTCGCTAGACACCGACGCCGCGGAGGGCTGCATCCGCGACCTCGAGCACGCCTACACCGCCGAGGGCGGCCTGGCCGTGCTGCGCGGCAACCTCGCCGAGGACGGCGCCGTCTTCAAGACCGCCGGCGTCGACCCCGACGTCTTCCACTTCGTGGGCAAGGCCCTCGTCTGCGAGTCGCAGGACGAGGCCGTCGAGAAGATCCTCACCAAGCAGGTCCAGCCGGGCCACGTCGTGGTCGTGCGCTACGAGGGCCCCGCGGGCGGCCCGGGCATGCAGGAGATGCTCTACCCGACGTCGTTCATCAAGGGCCGCGGCCTGGGCAAGGTCTGCGCGCTGATCACCGACGGCCGGTTCTCCGGCGGGTCGTCCGGCATCTCCGTCGGCCACGTCTCGCCCGAGGCCGCCGCCGGCGGGCTCATCGGCCTGGTGGAGGACGGCGACGAGATCGAGATCGACGTCGACACGCGCCTCATCCGCCTCAACGTGCCCGACGAGGTCCTCGCCGAGCGCCGCGCCAAGATGGAGGCGCGCGAGAACCCGTGGCAGCCGGTCGACCGCGACCGCTACGTCTCGCCCGCCCTGCAGGCCTACGCCGCGATGGCGACGTCGGCCGACCGCGGCGCCGTGCGCGACGTCAGCCTCATCACCCGCCGCTGACCGGTCCCGGGTGACGGCCCGCCGGTCGGCGGGCCGTCACCCGGCACCCGGGCTTACGCTCGGGCTGTGACGGGCGACACCCCAGACCTCAAGCCCCGCTCCCGGCAGGTCACCGACGGCCTGGAGGCCACCGCGGCGCGCGGCATGCTGCGCGCCGTCGGCCTTGGCGACGACGACTTCGCCAAGCCGCAGGTGGGCGTCGCGAGCTCGTGGAACGAGATCACGCCGTGCAACCTGTCCCTGGACCGCCTGGCCCAGGCGGTCAAGGACGGCGTGCACGCCGCCGGCGGCTACCCGCTGGAGTTCGGCACCATCTCGGTGTCCGACGGCATCTCCATGGGCCACGAGGGGATGCACTTCTCCCTGGTCTCGCGCGACGTCATCGCCGACTCGGTGGAGACGGTGATGCAGGCCGAGCGGCTGGACGCCTCCGTGCTGCTGGCCGGCTGCGACAAGTCGCTGCCGGGCATGCTCATGGCCGCCGCGCGCCTCGACCTGGCCAGCGTGTTCCTCTACGCCGGCTCGATCATGCCCGGCTGGGTGCGGCTGTCCGACGGCACCGAGAAGCAGGTGACGATCATCGACGCGTTCGAGGCCGTCGGCGCCTGCGCCCGGGGCCTGATGAGCGAGGACGACGTCGGCCGCATCGAGCGGGCCATCTGCCCGGGCGAGGGCGCCTGCGGCGGCATGTACACGGCCAACACGATGGCGTCGGCGGCCGAGGCGCTCGGCATGTCCCTGCCCGGCTCCGCCTCGCCGCCGTCGGCGGACCGGCGCCGCGACGCCTGGGCGCGCCGCTCCGGCGAGGCCGTGGTGAACCTGCTGCGCCAGGGCATCACCGCCCGGCAGATCCTCACCCGCGAGGCGTTCGAGAACGCGATCGCCGTCGTCATGGCGTTCGGCGGGTCCACCAACGCGGTGCTGCACCTGCTGGCCATCGCGCACGAGGCGGAGGTCGAGCTCACGCTCGACGACTTCGACCGCCTCGGCGACCGGGTGCCGCACCTGGGCGACCTCAAGCCGTTCGGCCGGTACGTGATGAACGACGTCGACCGCGTGGGCGGCGTCCCGGTGGTGATGAAGGCGCTGCTCGACGCGGGGCTGCTGCACGGCGACGCCCTGACGGTCACCGGGCGCACCGTGGCCGAGAACCTCGCCGACGTCGCGCCGCCCGACCCGGACGGGCGGATCCTGCGCGCGGTCGACGACCCGATCCACGCCGCCGGCGGCATCACGATCCTGCGCGGCACGCTGGCCCCGGACGGCGCCGTGGTGAAGTCCGCCGGCTTCACCGAGGACGTCTTCGAGGGCACCGCCCGCGTCTTCGAGCGCGAGCGCGCCGCCCTGGACGCCCTCGAGGACGGCACCATCGTGCCCGGCGACGTCGTCGTCATCCGCTACGAGGGGCCCAAGGGCGGGCCCGGCATGCGCGAGATGCTCGCGATCACCGGCGCCATCAAGGGCGCGGGCCTCGGCAAGGACGTGCTGCTGGTGACCGACGGGCGGTTCTCCGGCGGCACCACCGGGCTGTGCGTGGGGCACGTCGCCCCGGAGGCGGTCGACGCCGGCCCGGTCGCGCTCGTGCGCGACGGCGACCGGATCCGCCTCGACGTGCGCGCCAAGACGCTCGACCTGCTGGTGGACGACGCCGAGCTGGCCGCCCGCCGGGAGGGCTGGGCGCCCCTGCCGCACGGGTACACCCGCGGCGTGCTGGCGAAGTACACCAAGCTCGTCCAGTCGGCCTCCCGCGGCGCGGTGCTGCAGTAGCCGCGCGGCGGCGACGCCCGCCGGCGGCGCGCCGGGCGGCGCGGCGACGGACCCCGCGCGCCTGGCCACCGTGCTGCGGCTGGTCACCGGCCGGCTGGGCGGCACCGCGGCCGTGCTCACCGACGAGCTGCACGACGAGGCGGCGGCGCTGATCAGCCACGTCCCGCACGTGCTGGCCACGCAGCTGCTCAACGCGGTGGCCGGCGCGCCGGTGCGGGACGTCGCCCTGGGCCTGGCGGCGGGCAGCTTCCGGGACGGCACGCGGGTGGCGTTCACCGACCCGGCGCGCACCCAGGCGATGGTCACGGAGAACGCCGCCTGGGTGGCGCCGGCGCTGCGCAAGGCCGTGCGCGACCTCGAGGCCGTGGTCGCCGCGCTGGAGACCAACGCGTCCCTGCACGGCTTCTTCCACGAGGCCGACCAGGTGCGCGCCGCGTGGGCACCGCGCCGCTCCGGCGGCGCCGGGACCGGCGCCGGACCCGACGACGCCGCCGCCGGCGCGGACGACGTCGTGCCC
>NZ_LWGM01000118.1 GCF_001750215.1 Isoptericola variabilis
CTCTGGGCGGCCCGCGCCGCGGCGAGCGCCGTGGCCGGGTCCACGCCGTCGCGCCGCACCACCAGGTCGGCCACCGCCTGCGGCGGCGGCACGCGCAGCACGACGCCGCGGCAGCGCGAGCGGATGGTGGGCAGCACGTCCTGGACGCTCGGGGCGCACAGCACCCACACGGTGTGCGCCGGCGGCTCCTCGATGGCCTTGAGCAGCACGTTCGTGGTGCGCTCGGCCATCCGGTCGGCGTCCTCGACCACGATGACGCGGCGGCGCCCCAGCGACGGCGTGCGGGCGGCGGTGCCGATGAGGTCGCGCACCTCGTCGATGGCGATGACCACCTTGTCCGTGGCCACGACGGTGACGTCGGGGTGGGTGCCCGCCATCGTCGTCGTGCACTGGTGGCAGCGGCCGCAGCCGCCGGTCTCGCCGTCGGAGCCCGTGCACTGCAGGGCCGCCGCGAACGCCCGCGCCGCGACCGAGCGGCCGGACCCGGGCGGGCCGGTGATCAGCCAGGCGTGCGTCATCGCCGCCGGGTCGGTGGCGGCGCGGCGCAGCACGGCCACGGCCTGCTCCTGGCCGACGACGTCGTCCCAGACGCTCATCGCGCGTCGCCCGCCACGGCGTCGCCCGCGACGCCGTCCCCCGGGACGCCACCGGGGAAGCCTCCGGGGAGGCCGCCGGCGACGCCCTCGGGCTCGTCGAGCTCCTCCGCCGGCTCGCTGACCGTGCCCGGCGGCAGCTCGGGGGCGGCCACGGCCGCGGCCTCCTCGACCACCGGCGTGAGGTCGAGGCGGGCGGCGACGTCGACGCGGATCTGCGCCTGGACGTCCTCCAGCGGCGCCGCCGCGTCGATCACCACCCAGCGGGCCGGCTCGGCGGCGGCGCGGCGCAGGAAGGTCTCGCGGGCGCGGCGGTGGAAGTCCTGCCCGGCCCGCTCCAGCCGGTCCGGCTCGCCGGACAGCCGGGCGGCGGAGACCTCGGGGTCGACGTCGAGCAGGACCGTCACGTCGGGCAGCAGGCCGTGCGTGGCCCACAGCGACAGGCCTTCGACGTCCTCCTCCGACAGCTCCCGGCCGCCCGCCTGGTAGGCCACCGACGAGTCGAGGTAGCGGTCGGTGATGACGACGGCGCCGCGGGCGAGCGCTGGGCGCACCACGGTGGCGACGTGGTGGGCGCGGTCGGCCGCGTACAGCAGCGCCTCGGCGCGCGCGTCGACGTGGTCGCCGTGCAGCACGAGCCGGCGCAGCTCGGCGCCGAGCGGCGTGCCGCCCGGCTCGCGGGTGAGCACGACCTCGCGCCCGGTGACCTCCCCCAGCCACTGCCCGAGGAGGCGCGCCTGCGTCGTCTTGCCGCTGCCGTCGCCGCCCTCGAACGACACGAAGTACCCGGGGAAAGTCACGACGAAACCCTAACCGCGGACGCCCACACCCGGGCCGCGCTCACTCCCCCGGGTACACCACGCCCAGCTGGCGGCGCGCCTCGTCGAGCAGCTCCATCAGCTCGAGGGTGTCCGACCACGGGTGCCGCTCGCTCTGGGTGGCGCCGGCGGCGAGCAGGCGAGCCACCTCGGCCGCCTCGTACGCCTTGCCCTCGCCCTGCGGGCTCGTGTAGGTCGAGGTGCTGCCGTCGGTACGCTCCACGCGGAAGTCGACCGGGGCGTGGAAGCCGCGCGGGATCTCGATCCGCCCCTCGGTGCCGAGGATCGTCGCGGCGACCGGGCCGGCCACGCGGGTGGAGGTGTGCAGCAGCGCCTGGCGGCCGCCGGCCCACTCCAGCACCAGCGCGACGTGGTCGTCGGTGCCGGTCTCGGCGAGGGTGCCGCGGGCGGTCAGCACGTCGGGCACGCCGAACAGGTCGTGGGCCAGCTGCAGCGGGTAGATGCCCAGGTCCAGGAGCGCGCCGCCGGCCAGCTCGGGCGCGTACAGCCGGTGCTTCGGGTCGAACGGCTTGAGGATGGCGAAGTCGGCGACGACGGTGCGCACCTCGCCGATCTCGCCGCGCGCGATGACGCCGCGGATCGCCGCGACGTGCGGCAGGAACCGCGTCCACAGCGCCTCCATGCAGAACACCCCGGCCTCGCGGGCGGCGTCGAGGAGGGCGCGCGACTCCGCGGCCGAGCGGGTCAGCGGCTTCTCCACCAGCACGTGCTTGCCGGCGCGGATCGCCAGCAGCGCGTGCTCGAGGTGGTGGGAGTGCGGCGTGGCGACGTAGACCACCTCGACGTCGGGGTCGGCCACCAGCTCCTCGTACGAGCCGTGCGCGCGGGCCGCCGGGGCGTGCGCGTCGGCGAACGCCTGCGCCTTGACGGCGTCGCGCGAGCCGACGGCCACGACCGTGCCCTGCGTGCGCAGGCGCACGCCGTCGGAGAACGACGCCGCGATGTTCCCGGCGCCCAGCACGCCCCAGCGCACGGGCGGGGCGGCCATGAGGTCGGGCACGGTGCCGCCGAGGTCGGCGGCGGTCAGGCGCGGGGCGTAGGCGGACGGGTCGACGACGTCGGCGGTGGTCATGCCCGCAACCTACGCCACGGCCCGCCGCGCGGGCGGCAGCGAGCGTCGTACTTCCCCCGCTTCCGCGGGCCGGAAGCGGGGAGAGTACGACGCTCGGCGGCTCTACTTCGCCGCCGTGCCGCGCTTCTTCGCCGTCGTGCTCTTCGTCGTGCTCTTCGTCGCGGTCTTCGCGCGCGACGACGTCGAGCGCGTGGTGCGCTTCTTGGCCGGGCCGGCCGCGCGCTTCTCGGCCAGCAGCTCGACCGCGCGCTCCGGCGTGATCGACTCGGGCGTCACGTCGCGCGGCAGCGTCCGGTTCGTCTCGCCGTCGGTGACGTACGGGCCGAACCGGCCGTCCTTGACCACGATCGGCTTGCCGCTGGTCGGGTCGTCGCCCAGCTCGCGCAGCGGCGCGGTGGCCGCCCGAGCCCCGCGGCCGCGCTTCGGCTCGGCGTAGATCTTCAGCGCCTCGTCCAGCGTGATCGTCAGGAGCTGGTCCTCCGACGCGATCGTCCGCGAGTCCGTGCCCTTCTTGAGGTACGGGCCGTAGCGGCCGTTCTGCGCGGTGATCTCGTCGCCCGACTCCGGGTCGGTGCCCACGACGCGCGGCAGGGACAGCAGCTTGAGCGCGTCCTCGAGCGTGACCGTCTCGAGCGACATCGTCTTGAACAGCGACCCGGTGCGCGGCTTGGGAAGCGCGGCGAGCGCCTTCTTGCGCTGGGCGGCGCTGAGGCCCGGGTCGAGCTCCGGCTCGGGCAGCAGCTCGGTGACGTACGGGCCGTACCGGCCGGCCTTGGCCACGATCGTGTGCCCCGTCGCGGGGTCGGTGCCGAGGGTGCGGCCCTCCTCGCCGCCGGCGACGAGCAGCTCGCGGGCCTTGGCCACGGTGAGCTCGTCGGGCGCGAGGTCCTCGGGGATGGAGGCGCGCGGCGGGTTCTGCCCCTCGGCCACCTCGGCGCCGAGGTCCTCGACGTACGGGCCGTAGCGGCCCACGCGCACGCGGATGCCCTCGCCGATCTCCACGGAGTTGACCGCCGCGGCGTCGATGTCGCCGAGGTTGGCCACGATGTCGCGCAGGCCCCAGCCGCCCTGGTCGCCGGAGCCGTCGCCCCAGTAGAACCGGCTCAGCCAGGCGGCCCGCTCGCGCTGGCCGGCGGCGATCTCGTCGAGGTCCTCCTCCATCTCGGCGGTGAACCGGTAGTCCACCAGCCAGTGGAAGTGCTCCTCGAGCAGCCGCGTGACGGCGAACGCCAGCCACGTCGGCACCAGGGCCTGGCCGCGGGTGCGCACGTAGCCGCGGTCCTGGACGGTCGAGATCGTCGCGGCGTACGTCGAGGGGCGGCCGATGCCGAGCTCCTCGAGCGCCTTGACCAGCGACGCCTCGGTGTAGCGGGCCGGCGGGCTGGTGGTGTGCCCGTCGGCGGCGAGGTCCTCGCCCGCCAGCGCGTCGCCCTCGGCCATGCGCGGCAGGCGCGCGTCGCGCTCGGACGCCGCGGCGTCGTCCTCGGCGGCGTCCTTGCCCTCCTCGTAGGCCGCGAGGAACCCGCGGAAGGTGATGACGGTGCCCGAGGCGGAGAAGACGGCGTCCTTGCCCGCGTGCTCGCCCGCGGCGGCGGCGAGCGGCGCGGCCAGGCGCACCGACGCCGTCGAGCCCTTGGCATCGGCCATCTGCGAGGCGACCGTGCGCTTCCAGATGAGCTCGTACAGCCGGAACTGGTCGCCGCTCAGCTCGCGCGCCACCTGCGCCGGGGTGCGGAAGGAGTCGCCGGCGGGGCGGATGGCCTCGTGCGCCTCCTGGGCGCCCTTGTTCTTGGAGGCGTACACCCGCGGCGAGCCCGGCACGTACTCGGCGCCGTACAGCTCGGCGGCCTGGCGGCGCGCGGCGTCGGTGGCCTCCACCGACAGCGACGGCGAGTCCGTGCGCATGTAGGTGATGTAGCCGTTCTCGTACAGCGACTGCGCGGTGCGCATCGTCTGGCGGGCGTTCATCCGCAGCTTGCGGCCCGCCTCCTGCTGCAGCGTGGAGGTGGTGAACGGCGCGGCGGGCTTGCGGGAGTACGGCTTGGTCTCGAGCGAGCGCACGGCGAAGCCGCCACCTGCGACCGACTGGTTCGCGTCGGCGAGGCCCGCGACGACGGCACGTGCCGTGGCCTCGTCCAGGTGCACGACGCCGCCGTCGGCGCGCCCGGAGCGGGTCCGCAGCCGGCCGGCGTCGTCGAAGTCGCGGCCGGAGGCGACGCGGTCGGCGCCGAGCCCGGTGAGCCGGGCACGGAACGCCTGCCCGGCGTCGGGCCCGCCCGTGGGCGCGAACTGCCCCGTGACGTCCCAGTAGTCGACGGCGACGAACGCCATGCGCTCCCGCTCGCGCTCGACCACCAGGCGCGTGGCGACGGACTGCACACGGCCGGCCGACAGGCCCTGGCGGACCTTGCGCCACAGCACCGGGGACACCTCGTAGCCGTAGAGGCGGTCGAGGATGCGCCGCGTCTCCTGGGCGTCGACGAGGTGGTTGTCCAGCTCGCGCGTGTTCTCCAGCGCCCGCAGGATCGCCTCGCGGGTGATCTCGTGGAACACCATCCGCTTGACGGGGACCTTGGGCTTGAGCTCCTGGATCAGGTGCCAGGCGATGGCCTCGCCCTCGCGGTCCTCGTCGGTGGCGAGGAAGAGCTCGTCGGCCTCCTTGAGCGCCTTCTTCAGCTCGCGGACCTTGGCCTTCTTGTCCGCGTACACCTCGTAGTAGGGGTCGAACCCGTTGTCGACGTCGACGGCGAACTTGCCGTAGGGGCCCTTCTTCATCTCCGCCGGGAGTTCCGACGGCTGCGGCAGGTCTCGGATGTGGCCGACGCTGGCCTCGACCTCGAAGTCGTCCCCGAGGTAGCCGGCGATCTTGCGAGCCTTGGTCGGCGACTCGACGATCACGAGCTTGCGTGGCTGGGGCATCCGTTCCTGCTTTCCGACGGGAATCGAGCGGCGCTGCGAGAAGGGGGCGGGGGCGGTCCCGCCGGGCGACCGGTCCTCGACACGGTACGCCACGAGCGCTCGGGAGACTGTATCGCCCTCGGCGGCGCCGGCCGGGGGCCCGTGCGCATGGCGGGCGACGGCGCCGCGACGACGGACGGTGCCGGGCCGGCGGCTAGCGCGCCGGGCGCGCCGAGGCCTGCCGCAGGAGCAGCAGCACGCCGAAGACCAGCGCCGTCGCCGCCAGCACGCCGCACGCGCCGCCGGCGTACGCGGTGACGTCGCCCTCGAACGGCACCTTGGACGACCCGCTCGCCAGGCCGCCGAGCACCACCACGGCCACCGCCCCGGCCGCCGCGCCCCCGAGGAGCATCAGGCCGGCCACCACCTTCGACCCGGGCGTCGACATCCGGTCGCCGGGCGAGCGCGGCCGGTCGAGCGACGAGGCGGGCGTCAGGGCGCACACCGCCGCGCCCCACACGAGCACCACGAACAGCGCGGCCACGACCTCCGAGGGGCGGTGCCACTGGCCGACCATCGTCGACAGGCCCGTGGCCGCGGCCCACGCCGCCCCCGCGAGGGCGACCAGCGGGCGCCACCCGCGCGGCGCGGCGAGCAGCAGGGCCGCGGCGATCGAGGCGGCCACGGTGGTGTGGCCGCTGGGCAGGGCGTTGGGGCCGTCCCAGCCGGGCAGCAGGTCCGGCCGGTCGTACACCCAGCGCTTGAGCACCTGCGTGGTGACGTTCGCCCCGACGATGAGCGCGGCCACCTGGAGCGCCAGCACCCAGCGGCGCCGGACCAGCGCGAGCAGCACCGCCACGCCGATGCCGGCGAGCACGAACGTGTTCGACACGACGTCGAGCACCGGCTCCGCCAGCACCCACAGCGTGCCCTGTCCGTGCTCGGCGCCGTCGAACGCCATGCCGTCGACCCGCTGGCCGCGGGCCGTGCCCACGAACACCTGCCACGTGAGGTGCACCCCGAGGGCGGCGAGCAGCGCCACCACGGCCGCCACCCAGCCGGGCGCCCTGCGAGGAGCCAGGCGGGCCTCCGGGCGCGGGGCGGGCGGCGTGGGCCGCGACTGCGGGCGGGTGGCGTCGAGCATGCGGCAACGGTATCCGGCACGTGTGTCCGCCGCGTGATCGTCCAGGGCGGACCCGTCGAGGGAGCGCTCAGGCGGGGCGCAGGAACCCGTCGCGCACCAGCCCGCGCACGGCGGGCAGCAGCTCGGCGGACAGGGCCGCGGCGTCGACGTCGAACAGCGCCGCGATCGCTCCGGCGATCTGCCCGACGGCGAGCTCGCCGTCGCACGCCCCGACCAGCGCCGCCAACCCCGTGGAGGCGTGCACGGCCCGGCCCAGCCCGTCGCCCTGGCGCAGCAGCACCACGTTCGGGTCGCTGGCGCCCGGGGTGAGGTAGCGCTCCTCGGTGACGTCCGGCGCCACGACGAGCCGCTGGGCGGCGAGCGCCGCGTCGTCGCGGGCGGCGAGCCACTCGTGCGCGGCGAGCGACGTGGCCAGGTGCGCCCCCAGCGGCTGGCGCACCGAGCCGGTGTGCTCCTCCAGGCGGCGCAGGCGCTCGCGCCCGGCGTCGAGCGGCTTGCGCAGCGTGACGATGCCGAACCCGACCGCCTCGACGTCCCGGGAGGCGAAGTCGTCGAGCCACGCGCCGTACGCCGCGGCCCAGCCGGCCGGGTCGCGGTCCGGCGTGGTGCCGCCGTCGCGGATCCAGGTCTCGGCGTACTCGGCCGGGTCCAGCAGCTCGCGCTGGATCACCCAGCCGTCCAGGCCCGAGGCGTCGAGCCACCGGCCCACCCGCTCGGTCCACGGCTCGCCGCGCCGGTGCTCCCAGTTGCCGAGCAGCTGCGCGGTGCCGCCGGGCGCGAGCACGGAGCCGACGGAGGTGACGAGGTCGCGCACCAGGTCGTCGCCCGAGCGGCCGCCGTCGCGGTACTCGAACGCGCCGAGGGCCTCCTCGACGGCGCGCCCGGCGGCCCCGGCGTGCGGCGTGATGACGAACGGCGGGTTGCTCACCACGAGGTCGAACACCTCACCGGCGACCGGCTCCAGCATCGAGCCCAGCCGCAGCTCGAGCGCTTCGCCCAGCCCGGGGGCGTCGAGCAGCGCGTTGAAGCGGGCGAAGTCCAGGGCGCGGGCCGAGACGTCGGTGCCGACCACGCTGCGCGCGTGCCGGGCGGCGTGCAAGGCCTGGATGCCGCAGCCCGTGCCGAGGTCGAGCACCCGGCCGACGGGCTCGCGCACGGTGACCTGGGCGAGGGTCAGCGACGCCCCGCCGGCGCCGAGCACGTGGTCGTTGGCGATGGCGCCGCCGCGCGCCAGCTCGCCGAGGTCCGAGGCCAGCCACCACTCGACGGCGCCCGAGGCGTCCTCGGCCGCGTAGGGCCGCAGGTCGACGGCGGCGCGCACGGCGTCGTCGTCGCCGTGCCCCGCCGCCACCACGACCCCCGCGCGGGCCAGGCCGGCGGTGCGCACCTGCGGCAGCGCGGCGTCGAGCGCCGCGCGCGGCACCTCCCCGCCGAGCAGGAACAGGCGGCTGAGCGTGGCCCGCGGGTCCCACGACGACGGCGCGCGGCCCGCGACCGCCGCGGCGACGGCGCGCCGGGCGGGCACGGCCTGCTCGCGGTGCAGCGCCGCGGCGGCGAGCTCGCCGAGCAGGTCCCCCACCCCGTCGACCGTGAACCCGGCGGCGCCCAGGTCCGTGCGCAGGGCGTCCGCGGCGGCGGCGTCGAGGGCGGGGGCGGGCGCGTGCTCGGGCAGGGGCACGGTGGGCGCGGCGGCGTGCTCGACAGGTCGGTCAGCAGGTCGGTCAGCGGGGGCGGGCATGCCCCCATGATCCCCGACGGTGATCCGGGCGCCGGTCCGGGCGCCGGCGCCCGGCCGGTGCCCGGCGGGCATCCGGTCAGCCCTGGCAGCCGCCGGAGATGAAGGTGGTGATCTCCTTGCTCGCGGCCGTCGCCGTGGTGGTGTCGTCGGCGTCGACGGCCTCCTCGACCGCCTGCGCCACCGCGGCGGCGTCGTCGGCCTCGACCTCCTGCAGCGCCCCGTCGACGGTGTCGAGGTAGCCGGTCATGTCGCCCCACGCGTCGGCCACCGCCGCCGGCGGCTCGACCGACGCCATGGACCTGGCCGCCGTGCGGAAGCTGTGCACGAGCGCGCGCGGGTGCTGCGGGCTGAGGTCCACCAGCGCCTTGTTCGTCTCGTTCCACGCCGTCTGCAGGTCCGTGCAGGCGGCCTCCCCCTCGGCCGGGGAGGCGGTGGGGGACGCCGTCGGCGACGCCGACGCGGCGGCGCTCGCCTCGTCCTGCGGCTCGGCGCCGCCGTCGGACTCCGGCATCACGGCGTCGGACGGCACGGACACGGCGGACGCCGCGCCCGACGGCTCCTCCTCGGCGGCACCGGTGCACGCGCCCAGCGCGGAGGCCCCCAGCAGCAGCGCCGCCGTGACGGCGACGCGGCGGAGCCTGCGGTGACCGGGTTCGGGGGCGCGCATTGCTCCATGGTGAACCACGCCGGGCCGCCGGGAGAAATCGCGCCGGCTCGCGCGGGTCACCAGCGCGCGGACCCGTCGCCCCGCTGCGCCGCCACCTGCTGCGCCGCCGCGGTCAGCGTGACGTCGAAGCCCTCGCGCCGCATGCGCGTGTCCACGTACAGCAGCCCCGTGACGCCGGACATGAAGACGACCTGCACGAGCGAGGCGACGAGGGTGGACAGCGCCGTGACCGCGACGAAGCCCGCGGTGGACAGGTCGCCGCCGCTGACCGCCGAGAAGCCGAGGAGCGCGCCGCCCACGCCACCGAGGAGGCCGGAGACGACCTGGCCGACGAAGCCGACGAGGACGTTGGCCAGCAGCGTGATGCCGAGCAGCCGCCAGAACACGCCGCGGGTCAGCAGCCACGCGCGGCGCACGGTCGCCCACAGCCGCTGCCCCTCGAGCACCAGGGCCGCCGGGACGAGCAGGAGGCGGATCCAGAGCCACACGCCGACCACGACCATGACCCCGAGGAGGGCGACGACGACGAGCGCCGCGAGCCAGCCGCTCGCCTCGCCCGCGAGGACGGCGAGGAGGACCGCCACGAGGATGCCGGCGGCCAGCAGCAGCGAGGCCCCGACGCCCTGCAGCAGCGCCCAGCCGACGAGCACCCACAGCCGCGGCCGCACGCGGCTCCACACGGCCGCGACGGACAGCTTGTCGCCCAGCACCGAGCGGGACACCGACACCGTGAGGATGCCGTAGAGCACCGGCGTGACCAGGGCGAGGACGATGCCCATGCCGCCGGCGACGCCGTACGCCTGCGCGAACAACGAGTCGAACCCGAGGGCGGTGAGCTCGGCCTGGTCCGCGGCCGGCAGGTCGGAGGTCAGCCCGCCCAGCATCCCCGCGAAGGCGGGCACGACCAGTTGGGCGAGCAGCGCGCCCACGACCGTGGCGACGGTCAGCACCAGCGCCGACAGGCCGAGCATGACGCGCGGGTTGTGGCGCAGCGCGCCGAAGGAGCCGTCGAAGATCTCGCCGAGCGTCAGCGGGCGCAGCGGCACGATGCCCGGGCGGTCGGTGGCGGTCCAGGCCTGCGGGCCCTGGCCCGGCCGGCCGCCGCCGTAGGTCCCGTAGGCCTGCTGCCCGTAGGGGCCGGGCTGCGCGGCGCCGTAGCCGGGGGCGCCGTAGCCGGGCGCTCCGGACGAGGCCGGCCCGGACTCCCACCCGGTGGGGGACGACGGCGGCGCGTACTGGCCGTAGGCCGGCGGCGGCGCGTCCTGCGGGGCGGGACCCTGCGGCGCAGAGCCCTGCGGTGCGGGGCCCTGCGGTGCCGGACCC
>NZ_LWGM01000119.1 GCF_001750215.1 Isoptericola variabilis
GCAGCTCGCCGGCGGCGTCGCCCGCGCCCGGGCCGCCGTCCTGGGCGCGCTCGCGCTCGGCGCGCTCGGCGCGCAGCGACGTGATGGCGCTCTCGAAGTCCTCGAGCGACTCGAACGCCTGGTAGACGCTCGCGAACCGCAGGTACGCGACCTCGTCGAGCTCGCGCAGCGGCCCGAGGATCGCGAGGCCGATCTCGTAGGCGTCGATCTCCGCGCTGCCCGCCTGGCGGAGCGTCTCCTCGACCTTCTGCGCCAGCAGCGCGAGGTCGTCCTCGCTCACCGGCCGGCCCTGGCACGCCTTGCGGACGCCGGAGACGATCTTGTCCCGGCTGAACGGCTCCGTGGCGCCGGAGCGCTTGACGACCGACAGGCTGGCGCTCTCGATGGTGGTGAAGCGTCGCCCGCAGTTGGGGCACTGGCGACGGCGGCGGATCGACGCGCCGTCGTCGGCCGTGCGCGAGTCGACCACGCGCGAGTCGGGGTGGCGGCAGAACGGGCAGTGCATCCCGGCAGACTACCGGAGCGACCCCTGCAGAACCGGGAGGTCCGGGCCGACCGGAGCACGGCCGCCGGGGGCCAGTCGCAGGTGCTCGGTCGCAGGTGCTAGGTCGCAGGTGCCCGGTCGCAGGTGCCCGGGCCCGCGGGAGTCAGGCGACGGGCACCAGGATGGTCTGCCCGACCTGCAGCGCCGCGCTGCCCAGCTCGTTGAGCTCGCGCAGGTCCGCCACGACGTCGCGCACGTCCTCGCGCGGTCCGGCGATCTCCTGCGCGAAGCCCCACAGGGTCTCCCCCGGCGCGACGGTGTGCACCCGGACCTCGACGGGCTCGCCGGGGCTGCTCGCCGCCGCCTGCGCCCCGAGGCTCACCAGCGGGGCGCAGACCAGCGCCGCGAGGAACGCGGTGACGACGCGGCCGCGCCCGGTGAGGCGCAGCCCGCCGAGCCCGAGCAGACCGTGCGGTGCCGAGGACGCCCGCGCGACGGCGGGCGCGGGACGCGTGGGACGGGAGACGGGAGCGGCGAGCGTGGCGGCCACGGTGACCTCCGAATGTCGGGGTGAGCGGACAGGGAAAGTGCTGGTCGTGGAGCTGCGGTCGAACGGGCGTTCGTTCGAACAGCCGTTCGTTCGAACGCCTGTAGCATCGCACGAGCCACCGACATTGTCGAGACTCGCCTCGAACACGTGTTTGATCCGGGGCCTGCGCTGCCCTAGAGTGGGCGTACGACCAGCACGAACGGTCGGGTCAGCACGAGCGCGTCGCCGGGGCCGGAGGGCTCCGCCGGCGACGGCGCGGCCACGCGGGCCGGCCACGACGACGGGAGAGGTCATGACGGGTCGCACGACCGGCACGGGCGGCGACGCCGCCTCCGCCATCGCGACGGTGAGCGAGCTGCCCGCGGTGGGCACCTCCGAGCGCCTCACACCGCGCCAGCGCCGCGTCCTCGAGACGATCCGCACGTCGGTGGAGGCGCGCGGCTACCCCCCGACCATGCGCGAGATCGGCGAGGCGGTCGGCCTGGCCAGCCCGTCGTCGGTCAAGCACCAGCTCACGTCGCTCGAGCGCAAGGGCTACCTGCGGCGCGACCCGAACCGGCCCCGTGCCATCGAGGTCGTCGACCCGCTCGACCAGCCGCAGGGCGACGCGGAGACGCGCACCGGCACCGCGGTGCCCACGCCGCTGGTGGCCCAGCTCCCGGGCGCCGACGACGAGCTCGTCGCCGCGCCGTCGTACGTCCCGGTCGTCGGCCGGATCGCCGCAGGCGGCCCGATCCTCGCCGAGCAGCTCGTCGAGGACGTGTTCCCGCTCCCCCGCCAGCTCGTGGGCGACGGCGAGCTGTTCCTGCTCAAGGTCCAGGGCGACTCGATGGTCGACGCGGCGATCTGCGACGGGGACTGGGTGGTCGTGCGCCGCCAGCCCGTCGCGGAGAACGGCGAGGTCGTCGCGGCGATGCTCGACGGCGAGGCCACGGTCAAGACCTTCAAGCGCGAGCGCGGGCACCTGTGGCTGCTGCCGCAGAACCCGGCCTACGCCCCGATCCCGGGCGACGAGGCGCAGGTCCTGGGCCGCGTCGTGGCGGTGCTGCGCAGCCTCTGACGGCGCCGCAGGCGGGCACCGCCGGCGGACGCCGGGCCGTCAGGAACCGGGCCGTCGGAAACCGGCCCGTTAGGAACCGGCCCGTCGGGAACCGGGCCGCGGAACCGGCGGAGGCCGGTCCACAGGTCAGAGGCCGAGCCGCCGCTGCACCGCCCGCATGCTCTCGGCGGACGCGCGCAGGCCGGCGACCTCGGCGTCCGACAGCGGCACGTCGAGGACCTGGGCGACGCCGCGCCGGCCGACGACCGCGGGCAGGGACAGGCACACGTCCTCGATGCCGTGGTGCCCGTCGAGCCGCGTGGAGACCGTCAGCACCCGCTGCTCGTCCTTGAGCACGGCCTCGATGATCCGCGTGGCGGCCAGCCCGACGGCGTAGTTCGTCGCCCCCTTGCCGGCGATGATCCGGTACGCCGACTGCACGACGTCCTCGGCGATCCTGTCGCGGGCCGCGGCGTCGAGCGGGGCGCGCCCCGGCAGCGGCTGCCAGTCGAGCAGCGGCACGCCGCCGACCGTGGCCGAGCTCCACAGGGCGATCTCCGAGTCGCCGTGCTCTCCCGCGACGTACGCGTGCACGTTGCCCACCGCCACGCCGCAGTGCGCCGCCAGCGCCGCGCGCAGCCGCGAGGAGTCCAGCACGGTGCCGGAGCCGAACACCCGCCCGGCGGGCAGGTCCAGGATCCGCTGGGCGGCGTAGGTCACGACGTCGACGGGGTTGGTGACCATGATGTAGATCGCGTCCGGCGCCACCTCGACCAGCCCGGGCAGGATGCCGCGGACGAGGCCGACCGTGGCCTCCGCCAGGTCGGTGCGGGTCTGCCCCGGCTTCTGCCGGGCCCCGGCGGTCACGACGACCACGTCGGCGTCCCGGCACACCTCCACGTCGTCGGAGCCGTCGATCTGCGCGGGCGGGATGAACATCGCCCCGTGGCGCAGGTCGAGCACCTCGGCCTCGACCTTCTGCCGGTTGACGTCGAGCAGGGCCACGGAGCGCGCGGTGCCGCGCATGAGCGCCGCGTACGCGAGGGTGGAGCCCACCGCGCCGGCGCCCACGACGGCGAGCTTGGTGGCGCTGCGGCCGGGCACCGTGCCGGGCGCGATGTCGTCGGGCAGGGTCACGGTGTCCTCCTGGGAGCGGGTCCGGCGTCGCCGCCCCCAGGCTAGGTGTCGAGCCTGCTCAGCGCAGCACGGACCACCGCCGGGTCGGAGGTCGGCCAGAAGTTCGGCATGGACCGCGCGAGGAAGGTCCCGTAGCGGGCGGTGGCCAGGCGCGGGTCGAGCACCGCCACCACGCCGCGGTCCGCGGCGCTGCGCACGAGGCGCCCGGCGCCCTGCGCCAGCAGCAGCGCGGCGTGGGTCGCGGCCACCTGCATGAACCCGTTGCCGCCCGCCTGCTCCACGGCGCGCGCCCGCGCCGAGCGCACCGGGTCGTCGGGCCGCGGGAACGGGATGCGGTCGATGAGCACGAGCTGGCAGCTGGGGCCCGGCACGTCCACGCCCTGCCACAGGGAGAGCGTGCCGAACAGGCACGTGCGCGGGTCCTCGGCGAACCGCCTCACGAGGCTGGGCAGCTGGTCGTCGCCCTGCACGAGCACGGGCACGTCGAGCCGCTCGCGCATCGCCTCCGCGGCGGCGACGGCGGCGCGCCGGGACGAGAACAGGCCGAGCGTGCGCCCACCGGCCGCCTCGATCAGCCCGGCGATCTCGTCGAGCTGCGCGTCGGTCGTGGGCTCGCGCCCCGGGGCCGGCAGGTGGCGCGCGACGTACAGGATGCCCTGGCGGGGATAGTCGAACGGGCTGCCGACGTCGACCCCGGCCCAGTCGACCCCCTCGTCGCCCGCACCGCGCCCGAGGCCGAGCGACCCGGCGACGGCGTCGAACCGGCCGCCCAGGGCGAGCGTGGCCGAGGTGAAGACGCCGGTCGCCTCGCCGAGCAGGGCGGTGCGGATGAGGCCCGCGACGCCGAGGGGCGCGGCGTGCAGCCGCGAGACGCCGTCGCCCCACGGCGCCGACTCGTCGGGCCGCGAGCACCACAGCACGTCGGCGCTGGTGTCCTCGGCGGCCATGCGCTCGGCCACCTCGAACAGCTGCAGCACCGCGGACTGCGCCATCTTGTGCCCGGGGTCGGGCTGGGCCTGGGCCTGCGCGCCACCCTCCGGCTTGAGGCGGCTGAGCAGCTCGCGCGCCGCGTCGCGCACGGCGGCGACGGCGGTGCGCAGGTCGTCCGGCAGGCCCTGCGGGAACCGCTCCGCCGGCACGGTGGCGAGCAGCGAGCCGAGCGCCTGGGCGGCCGCGTCGAGCGCCGACGTCTCCGTGCCGCCGTGGCGGCGGGCCAGCCGCGCGGCGTGCTCGACGCTCGTGAGGGACAGGTCGACGGTGGCGGCAGCCGTCACGCGGTCGGCGAGCTCGTGCGCCTCGTCCACCACGACGACGTCGTGCTCCGGCAGCACGTTGGGGTTGCCGGACACGGCGATGCCGAGCATCGCGTGGTTGGTGACGACGACGTCGGCCTCGCGGGCCGCCGCGCGCGCCCGCTCCGGGAAGCACTGCTCGAGCAGCGGGCAGCGCTGGCCCAGGCACTCCAGGGCCGTCACGGACACCTGCCGCCAGGCCCGGTCCGGCACGCCGGGCACGAGGTCGTCCCGGTCGCCCGACTCGGTCTCCTGGGCCCAGGCGTGCAGGCGGCGCACCTGGTCGGCCAGCGTGGCGGGCCCGTCCCCGCGGGCGGCCGACGACGCCGCGGGGTGCTCGGCGGCGCC
Organism: Isoptericola variabilis; assembly: GCF_001750215.1. Lineage (GTDB taxonomy): Bacteria > Actinomycetota > Actinomycetes > Actinomycetales > Cellulomonadaceae > Puerhibacterium > Puerhibacterium variabilis_A. The sequence goes on from NZ_LWGM01000119.1 coordinate 4,851, forward strand.
CGCGGCCTCGCCCGGCAGGTCGAACAGCACCGACTCCTCGACGGGGTAGCCGCCGCCCACCTTGTGCAGGCACAGGTAGTTGTGCCAGCCCTTGAGCAGGGCCACCTTCGGGGGCCGCGGCAGCTGCGGCGCGACCGCCTCCGCGACGAGCGGCAGGTCGCGCGTGATCACCTGGCGCTGCAGCGCCAGGGTGGCCGTGGACACCACGACACGCTCGCCCTCGACCACGGCGTGCCGCACCGCTGGCACGAGGTACCCGAGCGACTTCCCGGTGCCCGTCCCGGCCTGCACCAGCAGGTGCCGGCCGGAGGCGATCGACCGCTCCACCTCCAGCGCCATCTTGTGCTGGCCGTCGCGCCGGCCGCCGCCCAGGCGGCCGACGGCGAGGTCGAGCAGCGCCTCGACGTCGGGCACCGCGTCATGCACCGCCGCGCCCTCGGCCGGTGCGTCCTCGACCTCGGCCCCGCGCGCGCTCGTGCTCACCGGTCGATCCTACGGTGGCGGGCCGACGCCCCCTGCGTCCCTGTGGACGCTCGCGGCGCCGTGCCCGCTCCGCCGTCGGCCGCCCGGGCCCGGGACGCACGACGGCCCCGCACCCGGCGGGAGCCGGGCACGGGGCCGTGCAGGCGGACGGCGGCTGCGCGCCCGCTGGTCCGCGGCGCGCGCCGCCGGGTCAGGACACCGCGACCGCGACGCGCCGCAGCTCCGCCGCGAGCCCCTCGTCGACCCGGCCGCGCAGCAGCGTGCCGGCCGCGAGGTGCTCCTCGTGGTCGATCTCACCCGCCTGGTGCACGCGGTGCACCAGGTCGCCGCGCGAGTACGGGACCACGACGTCGATCTCGACGTCGGGCCGCGGCAGGGCGTCGGCGATCAGCTCGCGCAGCTCGGCCATCCCCTCGCCGGTGTGGGCCGAGACGACCACCGTGTGCTTCTCGCGGCGCTGGATGCGCCCGATCACCTCGGGGTCGGCGACGTCGGCCTTGTTGAGCACGACGACCTCGGGCACGTCGTGCACGCCGGGGATCTCCGACAGCACCTCGCGCACCGCCGCGATCTGCCCCTCGGGGTCCGGGTGCGCCGCGTCGACGACGTGCAACAGCAGGTCGGCCTCGCCGACCTCCTCGAGCGTGGAGCGGAACGCCTCGACGAGCTGGTGGGGCAGGTGCCGGACGAACCCGACGGTGTCGGCCAGCGTGTAGACGCGCCCGTCCTCGGTGCGGGCCCGGCGCACGGTCGGGTCCAGCGTGGCGAACAGGGCGTTCTCCACGAGCACGCCCGCGTCCGTCAGCGCGTTGAGCAGCGAGGACTTGCCGGCGTTGGTGTACCCGGCGATCGCCACGGACGGCACGGCGTTGCGGTGCCGCTCGAGGCGCTTGGTCTCGCGGGCGGGCTTCATGGCCGCGATCTCGCGGCGCAGCTTCGCCATGCGGTTGCGGATGCGACGACGGTCGAGCTCGATCTTCGTCTCGCCGGGGCCGCGCGAGCCCATGCCGGCGCCCGCGCCGCCCACCTGGCCACCGGCCTGGCGGGACATCGACTCGCCCCAGCCGCGCAGGCGCGGCAGGAGGTACTCGAGCTGCGCCAGCTCCACCTGCGCCTTGCCCTCCCGGGACTTGGCGTGCTGGGCGAAGATGTCGAGGATCAGCGCGGTCCGGTCGATGACCTTGACCTTGACGATGTCCTCGAGCGCGCGCCGCTGGGAGGGGGCCAGCTCGGCGTCGGCCACGACGGTGTCCGCGCCCTCGGCGGCGACGACGTCGGCCAGCTCGGCCGCCTTGCCGGAGCCGAGGTAGGTGCTGGGGTCCGGCTTCTGGCGCCGCTGCAGCACGCCGTCGAGCACCTGGGAGCCGGCCGTCTCGGCGAGGGCCGCGAGCTCGCGCAGCGAGACCTCGGCCTCGGCCGCCTCGCGCTCGCCGCCGGAGTAGACGCCGACGAGGACGACGCGCTCCAGGCGCAGCTGGCGGTACTCGACCTCGGTGACGTCCTGCAGCTCGGTCGACAGCCCGCCGACGCGCCGCAGCGCGGTGCGCTCCTCGAGGTCGAGCTGCTCGCCGTCGTGCTCGGTGTGGACGGTGCCGCCCTCGGCGCGCGCCGTCCCCGCCCGGGCGAGGACCCGTGCCACGACGTCGTTCGCGATCGCCTGGGCGTCCGGGGCGGCGGCGCGGGTGTCGGGCTGCTCCGCCGTCGGAGCCTGGGGGTCCTGCGGGGTGTGGGTCAAGAATGTGCCTCTCGATCGGGGTGGCGCCGCGTCGGTGGGCGCCTTCGGTACAACGCGTGGTGCACCCCCAGGATTCCACGCCGGGCCGCCCGAGGCCCGGGAATTCGAGGCGGGAATTCGAGGCCGGAGGTTCGGGGCCGCACGTAGGATCGCGCCGTGAACCACCCCGACGTCCCCGAGCCCGCCGACCACTACTTCACCGCACGGCCCGCCTCCGCCGAGGAGCGGCGCACCGTGGCGGTGCGGCTGGCCGGGCGCGACGTGGAGGTCGAGGTCGCCTCCGGCGTGTTCTCCCCCGGACGCGTCGACCTGGGCACGCAGGTGCTGCTGCGCGAGACGCCCGCGCCGCCGGCCACGGGTCACCTGCTCGACCTCGGCTGCGGCTGGGGGCCGCTCGCGCTGACCATGGCGCTCGAGGCACCGGACGCCGCCGTGTGGGCCGTCGACGTCAACGAGCGGGCGCTCGACCTGGTGCGCCGCAACGCCGCGCGGCTGGGCCTCGATAACGTGCGTGCCTGCCTGCCCGACGACGTCCCGGCGGACGTCACGTTCGCCGCCCTCTGGTCGAACCCGCCCATCCGCGTGGGCAAGGACGTGCTGCACGGCATGCTGCGCACCTGGCTGGCCCGGCTCGCGCCGGTGGCGCCGGACGACCCGGCAGGCGGCGGGTGGCTCGTGGTGCAGCGCAACCTCGGCGCCGACTCCCTGGCGCGCTGGATCGGCGCCGAGCTCGGCGCCCCGCTGGGCGTCGCCGTCGAGCGGGCCGCGAGCGCCAAGGGCTACCGGGTCCTGCGCGTCACCCGCTGAGCCGCGGGCGCCCCGCTGAGCCGCGGCGCGGTCAGGCGAGCGCGACCTCGCCGGTGAACACGAGCTCGGCCGGCCCGGCCAGCTCCACGTGCCCGTCGGGCAGGGCCCGCACCCGCAGCAGCCCCCCCGGCACCTCCACGAACCAGGTGTCCACGGCCGGGGCGCCGCCGGCGGCGGCCCAGGTGCGCACGGCGAGCGCCGCGGCGCAGGCACCGGTGCCGCACGAGCGGGTCTCCCCCACGCCGCGCTCGTGCACGCGCATCCGCGCGCGGCCGACGACGTCGCCCCCGGCGGTGCGCTCCTCGCCGAGCGGCACGACGAGCTCGACGTTCGTGCCGCGCGGCGGCAGCGGCGCCACGTCGGGCGCCCGCGTCAGGTCGAGCTGCTCGAGCTCGGCGACCTCCGCGAGAGCGACGACCGTGTGCGGGTTGCCGAGGTCCACCGACAGCGCCGGCCGGGGCGCGTCCCACCCGCGCACCGCGACGGCGGCGTCGGCGCCCGTCGCGGCGGCCTCCGCGCCGCCGGGCAGGGACCACGGGCCCATGTCGACGGCGTACCAGGCCCCGGACCCGTCCGGGGCGCTCACCTTGCGCACCCGCTTGACGCCGGCGCGCGTGCCGAGGGCGAAGCCGTCGCCGTCGTCGAGGTCGGCCAGCCCGAGCGACTCGGCGAAGGCGGCGAACACCCGCACGCCGTTGCCGCACATCTCGGCGACCGAGCCGTCGGCGTTGCGGTAGTCCATGAACCAGATCGCGCGCGGCTCCTCGGCGAGCACCTCGTCGGCGACCGTCTCCCCCGCGCGGGCGATCGCCGCCGTGGGCGCGAGGCGGATGACGCCGTCGCCGCCGACGCCGCCGCGGCGGTCCGCCAGGCGGCGCACCTGCTCGGGGGTCAGCTCGAGGTCGCCGCGCGTGTCCGCGACGAGAACGAAGTCGTTGTGGGTGCCGTGCCCCTTGGTGAAGCGCAGCGTGCCGACGGTCGTGGTGGCCGAGGTCATGACCCCAGACTACGGCGCACGGGCTCCGCCGCAGGTGGGGCGAGGTCGCCGGCGTCGGCCGCCGCGACGACGGCGAGCGCGTCGGCGAGGAGCGTCGGCGACGCGGCGTCGAGCCACTGCACGCGCGGGTCGCGCCCGAACCACCCCATCTGCTTGCGCGCGAGCCGGCGCGTGTTGGCCACCACCGCGGCCCGTGCCTCGTCCTCGCTCGCCTCGCCGCGCAGGGCCGCGAGCACCTCGGCGTAGCCGACGGCGCGCGCCGCCGTCGTGCCGAGCCCCGGCCCGGTGCCGCCCTGCTCCGGGCACGCCAGGGCGCGCACCTCGGCCACCAGGCCGGCGTCCCACATGCGCTCCACCCGGTGCGCGACCCGCGCGTCCAGCGTGGGGCGGTCGCAGTCGAGGCCGATCTGCACGGCGGGCCGCACGTACTCCTGGCGCGGCAGGTTGGCCGTGTACGGCCGGCCGGTGAGCGCGATGACCTCGAGCGCCCGCACGATCCGTCGGGTGTTGTGCGGCCCGATGCTCGCGGCGGCGGCGGGGTCGAGCCGCTCGAGCTCGGCGTGCAGGGCCCGGCGGCCCTCGCGCTCGGCGCGGTCCTCCAGGTCGGCGCGCAGCCCCGGGTCGGTGCCGGGGAAGTCCATGTGGTCCAGCAGCGCGCGCACGTAGAGCCCCGAGCCGCCGACGACGACGGCGCGCGCGCCGCGCCCGGCGATCGCGTCGAGGTCGGCGCGGGCGGCCTCCTGGTACCGGGCGACGGACGCGTCCTCGTGCGGGTCGAGCACGTCGACCTGGTGGTGGACGATCCCGCGCCGCTCGTGCGGCAGGACCTTGGCGGTGCCGACGTCCATGCCGCGGTAGAGCTGGAAGGCGTCGGCGTTGACGACCTCGGCGGCCGCGCGCGCCGCGCCGGCCCGCGCGCCCCCGGGCGAGAGCGCCTCGGCCAGGTCGAGGGCGAGGTCCGACTTGCCGGTCGCGGTGGGGCCGACCACGGCCACGACCACCCCGGGCCCGGTCTGCGCTGCGCTCACGCGACGACCCTAGCGGGCGCCGTGCCGCGGCCCGGCACGCCTCGGTCCCGTCGCTCGCCGCCGCACGTCGCCGCCCGCGTCAGCGTCCCGGGGCGCGCCCTCGGTGGACGGTGACGTGGTAGGCCCCGGGCAGGTGCTCGTGGTGCGCCGGCACCGCCGTCGGCTCGGCCTCCCACCCGCCGGCCGCGACCAGCGCCGCGAGCACCGCGGCCACGCCCGGCGCGAGCGCC
>NZ_LWGM01000012.1 GCF_001750215.1 Isoptericola variabilis
CCCACGTCCCAGGGAGCAACGCCGCCCATGGCTTCGTCCGCTAAGACCAGCAAGTCCACGATCATCTACACGCACACCGACGAGGCGCCGCTCCTGGCGACGTACTCGTTCCTGCCGATCGTCCAGGAGCCCCGCACGAGCGTCGGGTCGTTCGTCGACTACTTCGACGGGCTGCTCGGCTGGGAGCGCTTCCGGGCCGCCCAGTTCGGCATCGCCCACCACGCGACCGTGGCCCTCAACCCCAAGGAGGCCAACGACCCGCGGTGCGCCGGGGTGCTCGACCTCCTGCCCCGCTACCTCGTCAAGGACGGCGTCGTCGCGGTCGGCGAGATCGGGTTCGACTCCATGACGCCCGAGGAGGAGACGGCGTTCGTCCGGCAGCTGGAGCTCGCCGCCGAGCACGGCCTGCCCGCCCTGGTCCACACCCCGCACCGCGACAAGGCCGCCGGGACGCGCCGCACCCTCGACCTCGTCCGTCAGGTCGGCCTGCCGCCCGAGCACGTGCTCGTGGACCACCTCAACGAGACGACGGTCGAGGCCGTGGCCGACTCGGGCTGCTGGATGGGCTTCTCGATCTACCCCGACACGAAGATGGACGAGGACCGGATGGTCCGGATCCTCGCCGAGCGCGGCCTGGACCGCGTGCTCGTGAACTCGGCGGCGGACTGGGGCCGCAGCGACCCGCTCAAGACGGCCGCCACCGGCCGCGCCATGCTCGCCGCGGGCTTCACCGACGACGACGTCGACCGCGTGCTGTGGCGCAACCCCGTGGAGTTCTACGGGCGCAGCGGCCGGCTGCTGCTCGACGGGGTCGCCGACGGCGCGGCCACCTTCGAGGGCAACTCCGTCCTGCGCGGCGAGCGCCCGACCCCCGTGGAGGCCTGACCGTGCGCCTGCGGCACCCGGACGGCAGCGTCGTCCACCTCTCCTACGGCACCAACGTCCACCCCGCCGAGAGCGTCGACGGGCTGCTGGCCCAGCTGACCCGCTTCGCCGAGCCCGTGCGGCGCGCGCTCGACGTGCCGCGGCTCGGCCTGGGGCTGTGGCTCCCGGCCGAGGCCGCCGGGCCCCTGGCGGCCGACCCGCGCGAGCTCGACCGGCTGCGCACCGCGCTGGACCGCGCCGGGCTGGAGGTCGTCACCCTCAACGCCTTCCCGTACGCCGGGTTCCACGCCCCGGTCGTCAAGCAGGCGGTGTACCACCCGGACTGGACCGAGCGCGGGCGGCTGGGGTACACGCTCGACTGCGCCCGCGTCCTGGCGGCGCTCCTGCCGGACGACGCCGAGCGCGGCAGCATCAGCACGCTGCCCCTGGCGTGGCGCGACCCGTGGGACGACGCGCGGCAGTCGGCGGCGCGCAAGCAGCTCGACGAGCTGGCCGAGGGACTGGCCGCGCTCGGCGACCGGACGGGACGGACCGTCCGGGTGGCGCTCGAGCCCGAGCCGGGGTGCGTCGTCGAGACCGCCGCGGACGCCGTCGACCGCCTGGCCGGTGTGGACACCGACCACCTGGGCGTGTGCCTCGACCTGTGCCACCTGGCCACGGAGTTCGAGGACCCCGCCGGGTCCGCGGCGGCCCTGGGCGCCGCGGGGCTGCCCGTGGTCAAGACCCAGCTGTCGGCCGCCGTGCACGCCGACGACCCGCGCGACCCGGCGACCCGGGAGGCGCTGGGCCGGTTCGCCGAGGACCGCTTCCTGCACCAGGTGCGCGAGCTCGGTGCGGGCGGGACCGCCCCGCGCGACGACCTGCCCGAGGCGCTCGCCGGCGACGCCCCGCTGCCGGGCGACGGCCCGTGGCGCGTGCACTTCCACGTGCCCCTGCACGCCCGCCCGGACGCGCCGTTGCGCAGCACGACCGACGTCCTCGTCGAGGGCATGCGCGCGCTGGTCGGGGGCGCGCACCCGCTCGTGGACCACCTGGAGGTCGAGACGTACACGTGGGGCGTGCTGCCCGCGGGCCAGCGTCCGACGGACGACGCCGCCCTGGTGGCGGGCCTCGCCGCGGAGCTCGCGTGGTCGCGCGACCGCCTCGTCGAGCTAGGGCTGGAGGCGCTGTGAACCGGGTCCTCGTCCTCGACGTCGTCGGGCTCACCCCGACGCTGCTGGAGCACATGCCGCGCCTGCGACAGGTCGCCGCCTCCGGGTGGCAGGCAGAGCTCGGCACGGTGCTGCCGGCGGTGACCTGCTCGGCGCAGTCGACCTTCCTCACCGGGCTGATGCCGTCCGAGCACGGCGTCGTCGGCAACGGCTGGTACTTCCGCGACCTGGGCGAGGTGCTGCTGTGGCGGCAGCACAACGCCCTGGTCGGCGGCGAGAAGGTCTGGGAGACCATCCGCCGCGAGCGGCCCGGCTACCGGGTGGCGAACGTGTGCTGGTGGTACGCGATGGGCTCCTCCACGGACACCACGGTCACCCCGCGGCCGGTCTACCACGCGGACGGGCGCAAGGACCCCGACTGCTGGACGTGGCCGCCGTCGCTGCACGACGAGCTGGTCGCCGAGCTGGGGCCGTTCCCGCTGTTCACCTACTGGGGGCCGACGGCGTCCATCGCGAGCTCGCGCTGGATCGTCGAGGCCGCGCGGCGGGTCCTGCCCGACCACGACATGACGCTCGTCTACGTCCCGCACCTCGACTACGACCTGCAGCGCTTCGGGCCCGACAGCCCGCAGGCCGTCGCGGCGGCGCGCGAGGTGGACGCGACGATGGCACCGCTGCTGGACGACGCCCGGGCGTCGGGCACGACGGTGGTCGCGCTCAGCGAGTACGGGATCACGCGCGTGTCGCGCCCCGTGGACGTCAACCGGGCGCTGCGCCGTGCCGGGCTGCTGCACGTCCACACCAACGCCACCGGTGAGCTCCTGGACCCCTGGACGTCCCGGGCCTTCGCGGTCGCCGACCACCAGGTCGCGCACGTGTACGTCCGCGACCCGGCGGACCTCCCGGCGGTGCACGAGCTGCTCGCCGCGCTGCCGGGGGTCGCCGAGGTGCTCGACCTCGAGGGGCGCCGGGCGTACGGGCTGGACCACGAGCGCGCCGGCGACCTCGTCCTGGTGGCGGAGCCCGACGCCTGGTTCACGTACTACTACTGGCTCGACGACGACCTCGCGCCGGACTTCGCCCGCCAGGTGGAGATCCACAAGAAGCCGGGCTACGACCCGGCCGAGTTGTTCATGGACCCCGCGGACCGGTGGGTCAGGCTGCGCGCGGCGTCCGCGCTGGTGCGCAAGAAGGCCGGCCTGCGGTACGTCATGAAGGTCGTCCCGCTGGACCCGTCGCCCGTGCGGGGCAGCCACGGGCGGCTCCCGGACGACCCCGCCGACGGCCCGGTGCTGCTGTGCTCCGTGCCGGACGGGGCCCGGGACCGGGTCGCGGCGACCCAGGTGCGGGACCTGCTGCTCGAGCTGGCCGGCGTGCCGACGACGACGGTGGCGGCGGCGGACGACGTCGCCGCCGGCTGAGCGCCGCTCCCCGGCAGCACGTCGCCCCCGGCACCCTCACGGGTGCCGGGGGCGACGTGCTGCCGGGGACGGTCCTGGCATGGCCCTGGCCCTGGCCCTGGCCCTGGCCCTGGCCCTGGCATGGCGGTTCAGGGGCTGTCGAGGTCCCTGCCGCGCGGGTGCGCGGCAGGGACCTCGGGCCGGTCAGAACTCGAAGCAGGTGAGGAACTCGAAGCTGTCGCGCGCGAACTCGGCGTCCGCCGGGGCCCCGTCACGCTCGACCGAGTAGAGCTTCACCTTGCCCTGGGCGGCCTCGAGGATGGGGCCCCAGTTGATCTCGCCCTCGCCGACGTCCGTCGGGATGGCGCGGGCGGACCCGTTGAGCAGGCCGTCCTTGATGTGCAGCAGCTCGATGCGGTCGCCGTACTCCTCGATCAGGGCGGCGGTGTCCACCCCGGCGTCCTCGGCCCAGAGGATGTCCAGCTGGAAGGTCACGTACCGCGGGTCCGTGTTCTCCGCGATGACCTCCCACGCCGTCTTCGTCTCGCCCGTCGCCGGGTCGACGACCGTCGTCGTGAACTCCTGCTGGTGGTTGTGGCCGAAGAGCTTGCCGGTGCCGTTCTTCACCGACCGCTCGCCGAGGCGGTTCATCGACTCGGCGACGTCGACCACCTGGTCGTAGGTCATGCCCGCGCGGATGCCGCTGAGCGCGAAGCCGCCCGAGCCCATGTACCGCTGCCCGACCGTCTTGGCGAACGCCATCGTGTCGTCGAAGGTCGCCTCGTTGGTGCTGCCGTGCGACGTCGGCGCCTTGAGGCCGTACTCCTTGAGCAGCGCACGGAACTCCTCGGCGGTGCGTCCCTCGTAGGTGCCGCCGAACGGCTCGACGTTCTTGTAGCCGATCTCGGCGATCTCGGCGAGCACCGCCTCGGTGCCGACCTGGCGCGCCCAGCTGTTGTAGCTGAACAGCTGGATGGAGATCTTGCTCGCCGGCACGCTGCGGCCGGAGCACTGCGCGGCGGCGTTGGCGTTGTCGCTCGACGGCGCCGCCGTGGCGGGAGCCGAGACGAGCAGGCCGGTGGCGGCGATCGCGGCGGCGGCGCCGCCGACGAGCGCGGTCCGGGCACGGCGGGTGAAGGTGCTGATCACGTGGTCCTCCTGGGGGTGGGCGACAGCGGTGTCGCGGTGGAGAGGGTCGTGCAGGACATCAGGGTGCGCGCACGCCGGGGCGTGGGCGCGAGGGGCCGCGCGGGCGGGACGGTGCCCCGCCCGCGCGGTCCCGTCAGCGGAGCTGGTCGATCACCGCGGCGGCGTCCCTGTCGAGCAGGGGGTCACCGGTCGCGGCGGCGAACCGCTCGAGGGCGTCGGCCGCCTGGCCCGCGCGGCCCGCGTCGGCGTGCCGCACGGCCTGGGACAGGAAGTTGCTCAGCTGCTTGTGCTCCTTGGCAGGCAGCTCGCCCTGCAGGCGCTCGAGGTGGGCGGCGAGGTCCTCGAGGGACGTCGTCGTCGTGAAGGTGAGCGTCTGCTCCGTGGTGTGGCCGGCCTCGTCGACCGCGGTGACGACGAGCGTGTGCTCGCCGAGGTCGAACGTCCACAGGTCCACGGCGCCGCTCAGCTCCTCCCCGTCGAGCGTAACCGTGGTGGACGCCACGCCGGAGCCGGCGTCCGTGGCCTCGACGTCGACCTCGAGGCGGCCGGAGTCGCCCAGGGTCGCGCCGTCCTCCACGCCGGACACCGTCACCTCGGGTGCGGCGGTGTCGATCCGCACCGTCACGGTGCCGACCTCGGAGACGTTGCCGCCGGTGTCGGTCGCCCGGTACAGGACCTCGTGGGTGCCGTCCGTCTTCAGCTCGACCGGGGCGATCGCACCGGTGCGCGAGTTGCGCAGGTTGGTCCACGTGGCCCCGCCGTCGAGCGACCGCTCGACCGACGCGAGCGCGCCGTCGTCCGTCGCGGCGACCTGCACGGTCACCGGGCCGGTGAACCAGCCGTTCTCCCCGGCGGGGGTGCCAGGCGTCGTGGTGTGCGAGACGGTCGGCGCGGTCACGTCCGTCACGCCGGCGCCCTGGAAGGTCAGGGTGTCGACGTCGACGCCACCGGTCGAGGTCACGTACAGCACGCCGGTGCCGGTCGGCAGGGCGTCAACCTGGGCGGCGACCGTCGACCACGACCCCGAGGAGACGGGGACCGTGGCGAAAGGCGCGGCGTCCGCGTCGTTCCACCGCAGGGCGAGGGTGCCCGAGCCGCTGGCCCGGACCTCGATGCCGTCGATCCCGGTGAAGTTGACCGGGTCCCACGCGAGGTGGTCGCCCGCGTCGAGCGACGTCACCTTGGAGAGCGCACCGGCGGTGTCGTCGGCCATGACCTCGACGCCCGTGAGGGTGTCGGCGTGCTCGGCCTCCTGCACGAACGGGTTGAGGACGAGGGACGCCTCACCCTGCGCCGGCGGGATGTCGCCGTTGCCGGCGTCCGTGTAGTTCGCGACGACGACGCCGAACAGCTTCTCGGTCTCGCCGTGCTCCGGGGCGTCGGCGGGCGTCGCCCAGGCGCCGGTGCAGCCGCTGCCGAGGACCTCGGGGTGCGCGTGCGTGTCGTGCCCCAGGCCGAAGGTCCACGACAGGCGGCTGCAGACCGTCTGCGTGCCGTCCTCGGGGTCGGACGTGCTGAACTTGAACGGGACCGCGTCGCCCCAGGCGAAGAAGCCGCCGTCGGCCGGGTAGTCGACGCTCAGCGTCGGCGCCACGTTGCCCACCGTGATGGTGCGCGACGTCAGGGCGGACTTGCCCTCGGGGTCGGTCACCCGCAGCCGCGCCGGGTACTGGCCCAGCTCGGTGTAGGTGTGGGTGGCCTGCGCCCCGGAGGCGTCGAAGGTGCCGTCACCGTCGAAGTCCCACGCGTACGTCAGCTCGCCGCCCTCGGGGTCGCTCGACCTCGAGCCGTCGAACGTCACGGTGAGCGGCGCCTCGCTGCTGGAGATCTCGTCGACCTCGATCACCGCCTGCGGCGACTTGTTGCCCGCCGCGTAGTCGACCCGGTACAGGCCGGCCTCCGGGTTCTGGCGGAAGAAGCCGTTGCCGTAGTCGAGGATGTACAGCGAGCCGTCGGGGCCGAACTCGATGTCGATCGGGCTGTCGGTGATCGGCTGGGCGTTGTCCCGCAGCTCCGCGTTCGGCAGCACGTTCTCGATGTGCGTGACCTCGCCGTCGGGGTCCGGGATGGTGAACGCGGCCAGGTAGTCCTGCGAGAACTCGGCGAAGAACGCCTTGCCGTCCCAGTACTCCGGCCACTTCGTCGTGGACGGGTTGTCCGCGTCGTAGCGGTAGGTGGGGCCGCCCATGGGGCCCTGGCCGCCGAGGGCGCTGAAGTCGGTGAGCTCCGGCCACGGCTGGTCGTCGGTGTCGTCGCCGTACCAGAGCTGCGGCGCGGTGGCCGGCGGCACGACGTCGAGACCGGTGTTCCAGCGGGAGTTGTTCTGCGCGCCGGCCTCGCAGTCGAAGAAGGCCCCGGGCGTCGCCGTCTCGAAGTCCCACTCGTTGTAGTTGGCGTTGGGGCCGTGGCAGTACGGCCACCCGCCGTTGAGCGGCTTGGTGGTGCTCTGCCACTCCACGTAGCCCATCGGCCCGCGCTGCGGGTCGGCGGTGCCGGAGTCGGGACCGTAGTCGCCCCACGTGACGGCGCCGGTGACCGGGTCGACGTCGGCCCGGAACGGGTTGCGCAGGCCCATCGCGAAGATCTCGGGACGCGTGCCCTCGGTCCCGGGGGCGAACAGGTTGCCCTCCGGGATGTCGTACGAGCCGTCCTCCCGGACGACGATGCGCAGGACCTTGCCGCGCAGGTCGTTGGTGTTGCCGGCGCCGCGGCGGGCGTCGAAGCCCGGGTTCATCCCGGGCGCGTCGTTGTTCGGCGCGAAGCCGTTGGCACCCGGGGTGCCGGCCGGGGTGTTGTCACCGGTGACCAGGTACAGGTTGCCGTCGCCGTCGAAGGCGACGTCGCCGCCCACGTGGCAGCACTGCCCGCGCTGGACCTCGACCTTGAGGATGACCTGCTCCGTCGACAGGTCGAGCTTCTGGGCCTCGGGGTCCCACTTGACCCGGGTGAGCTGGTTGTAGCCCTTCCACTGGTCCCAGTAGCTCTCGTCCGCGCCGGCGGGCAGCGTGTTGGGAGCCGAGCCGGTCGGCGTCGTCGTCGGGTACGGCGCCTCCATGACCCGCGGGGCGTAGTACAGGTACACCCAGTTGTTGGTCTCGAACTCCGGGTCGAGCGTGACCGTCTGCAGGCCGTCCTCGGAGTTGGCGTAGACGTCGATCGTGTTGATCACCCGGGTGACGCCGGTGTCCGGGTCGGTGAGCCTGATGTCACCGTTGCGCGCCGTGTGCAGGACCTTGGAGTCCGGCATGACGGCCATGTCGATCGGCTCGCCGACGCTCTTCGTCAGCGTGATCTTCTCGTAGTTGGACCAGTCCAGGGCCTCCTCGGCCCCCGGCTCCGCGCTGTGGTCGATCCCGTCGTGGGCGGACGCCGCCGTCCCGGGCAACGCCAGGGCGAGGATCGCGGCGAGACCGACCGTCACGGCTCTGCTGCGCCTATGCTTCACGTGGCACTTCCTTCTGTGGGATGGGTGCTGTGAGCCCCCGCTACGGCACCGCCGCGGCAACGACGGGTCCTGCGGTAGCGGGGCAACTCACACGTCGTCGTGCTGAGCTGAGCTGCCCTTCCTCGTGCGCATGCTGCTGCTGGTGCGTGCTCCTTCCTTGCGTCGGGCCGGCCGGCCGTCGGCGACGGCCGGCCGGCCCGACGGGGTCAGCGGGTGCTGAACGCGGCGTCGAACGCCGCGGTGGGGGCGTCGAACGCCAGGCGCCGCACGAACTCCAGCGCCTCCGGGGCACCGACGAGGCGGTCCATCCCGGCGTCCTCCCACTCCACGGAGATCGGCCCGGAGTACCCGATCGTGTTGAGCATCCGGAACGCGTCCTCCCACGGCACGTCGCCGTGGCCGGTGGAGATGAAGTCCCAACCGCGGCGCGGGTCCGCCCACGGCAGGTGCGACGACAGCCGGCCGTTGCGGCCGTTGGTCATCCGCTTCTTCGTGTCCTTGCAGTCCACGTGGTAGATCCGGTCGCGGAAGTCCCACAGGAAGCTGACCGGGTCCAGGTCCTGCCACACCATGTGGCTGGGGTCCCAGTTGAGCCCGAAGGCCTCGCGGTGGCCGATCGCCTCGAGCGTGCGCACCGTGGTCCAGTAGTCGTAGGCGATCTCGCTGGGGTGGACCTCGTGCGCGAACCGGACGCCCACCTCGTCGAAGACGTCGAGGATGGGGTTCCACCGGTCGGCGAAGTCCTGGTAGCCGGCCTCGACCATCGCCTCCGACGCCGGCGGGAACATCGCCACGTACTTCCAGATCGACGAGCCGGTGAAGCCGACGACCGTGTCGACCCCGAGGCGCGCCGCCAGGCGGGCGGTGTTCTTCAGCTCCTCCGCCGCGCGCCGGCGCACGCCCTCGGGGTCCCCGTCGCCCCACACGCGGTCGGACAGGATGTCGCGGTGCCGCTGGTCGATCGGGTCGTCGCAGACGGCCTGGCCCTTGAGGTGGTTGGAGATCGCCCACACCTTGAGGCCGTGGCGCTCGAGCAGGTCGAGGCGGCCCTGGACGTACTCGTCGTCGTCCCAGCGCCACGGGTCCAGGTGGTCGCCCCAGCAGGCCAGCTCCAGCCCGTCGTACCCCCAGGAGGACGCGAGCTTCGCCACCTCCTCCAGCGGGAGGTCGGCCCACTGGCCGGTGAACAGCGTGATCGGTCGTGCCACGGTCGTCAGCTCCTTCGCTCAGATCGGTCCGTGCGTGCTCGGTGCGTGCTCGGTGCGTCCTCAGTGCGTGTCGGCGCCCACGGCGTGCGGGCCCGGGACCGGCGCGTCGGCGGCGGGGACCTCCACCCAGCCGCCGCCGGCCACCGCGCTGCGCTCGACGGCGTCGAGCACCCGCTGCACCGCGAGCCCGTCGGCGAACGACGGCGCCGGCTGGCGCCCGGCGGCGAGGTCCTCCACCAGGTCGACGACCTGGTGGGTGAACCCGTGCTCGTACCCGAGGCCGTGACCGGCCGGCCACCAGTGCCCGACGTACGGGTGGGAGGGCTCGGTGACGACGATGCGGCGGAAGCCCGCGGTGCGCGGGTCCTCGGTGGCGTCGAACAGGTGCAGGACGTTCATGTCCTCGAAGTCGAACGCCAGCGAGCCCAGCGACCCGTTGATCTCCAGCCGGATGGCGTTCTTGCGGCCCCACGCGAACCGCGTGGCCTCGAAGCTCGCCAGCCCGCCGCCGGACAGGCGCGCGACGAAGACCGCGGCGTCGTCCACGGTGACGGGCCCGGTGCCCTCCCCGGCGGCGCCGTGCAGGCCGGCGAACTGCGCCGGGCGGGGACGCTCGCGCACGAACGTCTCCAGGAGCCCCGACACCCCGGTGAGCCGCTCGCCCGTGATGAACTGCGCGAGGTCGACGACGTGCGCGCCGATGTCCCCGAGGGCGCCGGAGCCGGCCTTCGCCTTGTCGAGCCGCCACGACAGCGGCGCCTGCGGGTCGGCCAGCCAGTCCTGCAGGTACTGCGCACGCACGTGCCGCACCTGGCCGATGCGCCCCTCGGCGACGAGCTGCTGCGCGAGCCGGATCGCCGGGACTCGCCGGTAGGTGAACCCCACCATGGCGCGGACGCCTCGCTCCGCCGCCCGCGCCGCGGCGGCGGCCATGGCCTCCGCCTCGGCCACCGTGTTGGCGAGCGGCTTCTCGCACAGCACGTGCTTGCCGGCCTCCAGCGCGGCGATCGCGATCTGGGCGTGGGTGTCCCCCGGCGTGCAGACGTCCACGAGGTCCACGTCGTCCCGGGCCACGAGCTGCTCCCAGCTCGTCACCGACTCCTCCCAGCCCAGCCGCGCGGCCGCGGCGGCCACCGCGGCGGCGTCCCGGCCGGCGACCACCCGCATCCGCGGCGTCAGCGGCAGGTCGAAGAACCGCGGCGCCGTGCGCCACGCCTGCGAGTGGGCCTGCCCCATGAAGGCGTGACCCACCATGCCGACGCCGAGCTCCGGCGCCGTCCCGTGCTGCTCCATCTCGGCTCCCTGTGTCTCGTGCTCGCCCGCCCGGCGCGCGCCGCGCCCGCGGCGCAGCCCGCCGCGGGCGCGGCCGTCCCGGTCCGGCCGCGGGCGGGACACCCCGCCCGCGGCCGGTGCCGTCAGGACTCGAAGCCGATGGACATGAACTCGTCGACGTTGTCGGCGGTGACGACGGGGGCGTAGAGCGTGGTGGTGCGCGGCACGCCCAGCGACGCGAGGTCGCTCATCGACTTGTTCTGCGCCACGAGCCGGGCCAGCTTCACGCCGTCGGCGGCCTGCGTGGAGGGGTAGACCACGGTGGCCTGCACGACGCTGTCGCCTTCCTGGATCTCGCGCATCATGTTGGCCGAGCCGGCGCCGCCGACGAGGAAGAACTCGTCGCGCCCGGCGTTCTCGATCGCCGCCAGGACGCCGACGCCCTGGTCGTCGTCGTGGTTCCAGATGGCGTCGATCTGCGGGTTGGCCTGCAGCAGGTTGGTCGCGGCGGACTCGCCGCCCTGGACGGTGAAGTCCGCGGCCACGCGGGCGTCGACGTCCAGGCCGCAGTCGGCCAGCGCGTCGGCGAAGCCCTGGCTGCGGTCCTGGGTCAGCGGCAGCGAGTCGATGCCGGCGATCTCGGCGACGACGGCGTCGGGGTTGTCGCCGAGCTGCTCGCAGACGTACGTGCCGGCGCTGACGCCCATGCCGTAGTTGTCGCCCAGGATCGTGGCGCGGGCGGCGAACGGGCTGGAGAACTCGCGGTCCACGTTGATGACCGGGATGCCGGCCTCCATCGCCTTGGTGGCGACCTCGGTCAGCGCCGCGCCGTCGAAGGGCAGCAGGACGATGGCGTCGACCTTGTCGTTGATGAAGCCCTCGATCTGGCTGATCTGGAGGTTGACGTCGTTGGTGCCCTCGGCGACCCGGAGCGTCACGTCCTCGTACTTCTCCGCCTCCGCGCGCGCGGCCGAGGTGATGGCGCCCATCCAGCCGTGGTCGGCTGCGGGCGCGGAGAACCCGATGACGACCTCGTCGCCCGGCTCGTCGTTCGCGGTGCCGGCCGCGGCCGCGGCGCCGCCACCACCGCCGCCCTCGTTCTGCTGCTGCTGCGGCTCGTTGCTGGTGCAGCCGGCGGCGAGCAGGACGGCCGCCGAGACCGCGATGGTGGCGCCGACCAGGCGGCGGCGCTGCGTGCGTGCGGACATGAGATCTCCTTCGATCCGGATCCTGGGAGGGGGGTGGGTGGGACGGTCGGACGCTCGGGCGGTCGTCGCCGGTGCGTCAGGTGGTCGAGGCCTCGCGGCGGGCGGACCACTGCTGCAGCAGGACGGCGCCGACGATGATCGCGCCCTTGGCGACCGCCTGGACCGAGCTGTTGAGGTCGTTCTGGATGAAGACGTTGGTGAGGGTGGCGAAGATCAGCACACCGAGCACCGTGCCGACGATGGTGCCGCGGCCGCCGGCGAGCAGCGTGCCGCCCACGACGACGGCGGCGATCACGTCGAGCTCGATGAGCGTGCCGTGGGTGGACGACCCGGCGGTGGTGCGGGCCAGCATCATCACCCCGCCGATGCCGGCGGCCAGGCCGGTGAGGCCGTACAGGTACAGGGTGTGGCGGCGCACGTTGATGCCCGCCAGACGGGCCGCCTCGGGGTTGCCGCCGACGGCGACGGTGCGCCGGCCGAAGGTGGTGCGGTTGAGCAGGAACCACCCGGCCACGGCGACCACGAGGAAGATCCACACGATCACGGGCAGCCCGAGCAGGTCGCCGCGGAACGTGTCGAGGAACGAGTCCACCGACACGATCTGGGTGCGCCGGCCCGCGATGATCTCGGCCAGGCCGCGCGCCGCGGCCAGCATCGCCAGGGTGGCGATGAACGCGACGACCCGGCCGTAGGCGACGAGCACGCCGTTGATCAGCCCTGCGCCGAGCCCGACGGCGAGCGCGCAGCCCACCATGACGACCCAGCCGTACTGCTGCGCCATCGCCTGGGTGGCCAGGGTGGACGCCCACACGGACGCCAGGCCCAGCACCGACCCGACCGACAGGTCGATGCCGCCGCTGATGATGACGAAGGTCATGGCGATGGCCAGCACGCCCGTCACGGCGGCCAGGCTGAGGATCACCTCGACGTTCTGGAAGCTGGCGAAGCGGCCGCCGGCCGTCGCCCACCCCACCACGCACAGCAGCAGCAGGGCGACGACGAGGCCGCCGTTGCGGACGACACCGCTGCCCGAGCGCCGGCGCGGCGCGGTGCTCCTGACCACCTGCTGGTGGCCCCCGCCGCTCCCGGCGTCCTGTCCCTGCAGACCGGCGGCGTCGCCGCCGGTCGTCGCGCGGGCTCCGATGCTCGGCTCGCTCACGCTGCGCTCCCTTCCATGACGAGGTCGAGCACCCGGTGCTCGTCGATCTCGGTGGCGGCGGACGTGTGCACCACGCGGCCCTCGGCCACCACGAGGACGCGGTCGGCGAGCCCCAGCACCTCGGGGATCTCGCTGGAGACGACGAGCACGGCGGTCCCGGCGTCCGCCAGGCGGCGGACGAGGCCGTAGATCTCCGCGCGCGCACCGACGTCGACGCCGCGGGTGGGCTCGTCGAGCAGCAGCACGCGGCAGCCGTGCACGAGCCAGCGCGCCAGCATCGCCTTCTGCTGGTTGCCGCCCGACAGGGTGCGCGCCGCGCGGTCCACCTGGGCGGGGCGTAGGTCCAGCGCCTCCACCTGCTCGCGCGCGGCCTTGCGCTCGGCGCGCTCGTCGAGCAGGCCGGCACGGGCGAACCGCCCGAACGTCGAGAGGGTGATGTTGCGGTAGACGGGCTCGTCGAGCAGCAGGCCCTGGCTCTTGCGCTCCTCAGGCGCGAGCCCGATGCCGGCACCGACGGCGGCGCCCACGGAGCCGGGGCGCAGCCGCTGGCCGTCGACGCGCACGGTGCCCGCCGCCGGGCGCCGCGCGCCGTAGAGGGTCTCGAGGATCTCGGACCGGCCGGCTCCCACGAGGCCCGCGAGGCCGACGATCTCGCCGGCGCGCACCTGGAAGCTCACGTCCTCGAAGACGCCGCGCAGGCTCAGGTTCTCGACATCGAGCACCACCGGGGCGTCGGCCGGCACGCCCGGGCGCTGCGGGAACTCGAACTCCACCGCACGGCCGGTCATCAGCCGGATCAGCTCGCGGGTCGGCGTGCTGGCCACCGGCAGGTTCTGGGCGACCGTGCGCCCGTCCTTGAGCACCGTGATGCGGTCGCCGATCTGCCGGATCTCCTCCATCCGGTGGGAGATGTAGACCACGGCGACGTCCTGCGCGGTCAGCTCGCGCACCACGCGGAACAGCGTGGCCACCTCGCCGGAGTCCAGGACGGCGGACGGCTCGTCCATGACGATCACGCGCGCGTCGTGCGACAGCGCACGGGCCATCGAGACGACCTGCTTGCCCGCGGCCGACAGCGTGCCGACCTCGCGGTGCGGGGAGATGTTGTCGTGCCCGAGCCGGGCGAGCAGCTGGCGGGTGCGCCGGGCGGCCTCGCGCCGCCGCGAGAACCCGGCCGAGGCGAGCTCGTGCCCCAGAAAGACGTTCTCGGCGACGGTCAGGCCGTCGACGACGTCGAGCTCCTGGTAGATCGTCGCCACCCCGAGCTTGAGGCCGGCGACGGGGTTGGGGATCGTCACCGGTGCGCCGTCCAGCAGGATCTGGCCGGCGGTGGGCTGGTGCGCCCCGGCGAGGACCTTGATGAGGGTGGACTTGCCGGCGCCGTTCTGGCCGAGCAGGCAGTGCACCTCGCCGGGACGCACGTCGAGGTCGACGCCGTCCAGCGCCTTGACGCCGGCGAAGTGCTTGACGATGCCGCGCATCTGCAGGAGCACGTCCTTGGACGACGTGGCGCCCGGCTCGCGGCCGGGCTCGGAGGTGGCGCTCCGGTAGTCAGCGGTGACCATGCCGAGAACCGTGGCAGACGTTTTGACGAGCGTCAAGCAAAAGTTGTCAATTCGCCCTCGGAGATGCGTTCGCGCGTTGACATTTGTGCTTGACTCTTGCCATGCACGTGAACGCTCCCCGCGCCGGAGACCTCAGCGCGACGCTCCAGCTGCTCCGGGACGGCCGCCCCCGGACGCGCGCCGAGCTGGCCCACCTCTCGGGCCAGGCGCGCTCGACGGTGGCCATGCGGGTGGACCAGCTGCTCTCCACCGGCCTCGTCGCGCCCACCGGCGAGGCGGCGTCGACCGGCGGCCGCCCGCCGGCCACCTTCGCGTTCAACCCCGGGGCGCGGGTCGTGGCCGCCGTCGACGTCGGCGCGACGCACGCGCACGTCGCGATCACGGACCTCGCATCGAACGTGCTCGCCGAGCACCTGGACCTCATCTCGATCGCCGACGGACCGGACACCGTGCTGCTGCAGGTCGCCACGACGGTCCGCGAGCAGCTCGACCGGGCCGGCCGCGCCGCGTCGGAGCTCGTCGGCGTCGGCATCGGGCTGCCGGCCCCTGTCGACCACACCTCGGGGCGCCCGGTGAACCCGCCGATCATGCCGGGCTGGGACGGCGCGGACGTCGCCGGGACGCTGCACGACCTGCTGGGCCCTGCGCCCGTGCTCGTGGACAACGACGTCAACATCATGGCGCTCGGCGAGCACGCCACGGAGTACCCCGACGTCGACCACCTGCTGTTCGTCAAGGTCGCCACGGGCGTCGGCGCCGGCGTCATCAGCGACGGCGGCATCCGGCGCGGGGCGCAGGGCGCCGCGGGCGACCTGGGCCACATCACCGTGCCCGGCGGGCCCGAGGTGCTGTGCCGGTGCGGGAACGTCGGCTGCCTCGAGGCGGTCGTCAGCGGCCGCGCGATCGCCGCCCAGCTCACCGAGGCGGGCCTGGCGGCGACGTCAAGCGCCGACGTCGTCGCGCTCGTGCGGGCGGGCGACCCGCGCGCCAGCGCGGCGGTCCGCGAGGCCGGTCGGGCCCTCGGGTCGGTCCTGGCGACGTGCGTCAGCATGCTGAACCCGTCGGTCATCGTCATCGGCGGGCACGTCGCCGAGGCCGGCGAGCACCTGCTGGCGGGCATCCGGGAGGTCGTCTACCGGCGGTCGCTGCCGCTGGCCACGCAGCACCTGCGGATCGTCACGAGCCGGACGAAGGGCCGCGCCGGCATTCTGGGCGCCAGCACGATGGCGATCGAGCACGTGATGTCGGGCGACGTGCTCGAGGGCGTGCTCTGAGCGTCCCCGCTCCCCCTCCCGTCGGGGTCAGCTCATCGCCGGCGGCTCCGCGACGCCCGGCGCGGGCGGGGTGACCGGCCGGCTGCGCGGCTTCAGCGTCACGTCGGGCAGCGCCGGGGCACGCAGCGGGCCCGTCGCGTACCCGTCGACGCGGCCGAACCGCCGCCCGGCGGCGCCATCGGCGTAGGCGGTCGCGCCGTCCGGGCCGTCCTCGCCGGTCCCGGCGCCCGGGGCGTCCGCCACCTGGGCCATCCAGTCCGCCCGAGCCCGCGCGACGTCCTCGTGGGTGCGGCCCACGAAGTTCCACCACATGACGATGTCCTCGTCGAACGGCACCCCGCCGACGAGCACCGCGCGCGCCGGGCCGGCGGCGCCGGCCTCGACGACGAGGCGGTCGCGGCCCGGGGCGGTGTAGCCGAGCTGCCCCTCGGGCACCCCGGCGCCCACGAACGTCACCTCGCCGGCGTCCACGAGCAGCGCGTGCTCGAACGCCGGGTCGGCCTCGACCTCGAGCCGCGCCCCCGGGGCGAGGTCGACCTGCGCGCCGACCAGCGGCGTGTAGGTCCGCGCCGGGGAGACGAGCCGTCGTCCCGCCACGGCGAGCTCGCCCATGAACACCTGGACCCGCGCGCCGCCGGCCTCGTGGACCGGCAGGTCCTCGTGGTGCTCGAAGTGCGGCGCCTCGTCGAGCGCGGACGCCGGCAGCGCCGTCCACAGCTGCACGCCGTGCAGCAGCGGCGGCCGGCCCTCGCGGGGCGACTCCTCCGAGTGCGAGATGCCGACGCCGGCCGTCATGAGGTTGAGCTCCCCCGGGCGCACGGTCTGCAGCGAGCCCACGGAGTCGCGGTGCAGGATCTCGCCCTCGAACAGCCAGCTGACCGTCTGGAGGCCGGTGTGCGGGTGCGGCGGCACCTGCATCCCCGCCGAGCGCGAGACGTCGTCGGGACCGTAGTGGTCGCAGAAGCACCAGGCGCCGACGAGCGAGCGCACGCGCTGCGGGATGGTGCGCCGCACGCTCATCGCGCGCGGGCCGCCCAGCGGGACGTCGCGGGCGGTGAGCAGCTGGACGCCCGGCGCCGCGTCGCCGGCGGCGCACACCTGCTCGTCGGGCCGCGTCTCGAGGTTGCTCATGTCGCGAGCCTAGAACCAGGACGCGAGCCGGGACGCGGGCGTCGGCAGGGTCTCGACGTCGGCGGGCGCGCGACCCTGACCGGCTCCCGGCCCTGACCGGCTCCTCCCCCGGCTCCCGGCCTCGGTCTGGAGTCGGCCGAGGCCCCCGGGGCGGCCGGGGGCCTCGGCGAGGACCGCGATCCCCTGGCCGACGTGGCGGGGGCCAGGGGCGCCGTGTGACGTCACGACCCCGGCAGGGCCGCCAGGCACGGAGCCGTCGCGCACGCAGTCGTGCGCAGGGCCCCCACCCGTTTCTCCACGGCCCGCCGGACGCGGGTGGCCTTCCGGCCCCGCTCGAGCACCTGCGTCGTCATCCGCAGCCCGCACCGCGGCACGGGAGGCTCGTTCGTTCTCCGGTCGACCGGTGTCTCGTCCGCGAGCCCGGCACCTCCTGCAGCGAGGTGTCCGGTGATCGTCGGTGAGACCGGTAGCCACGTTTGTAGTGCCGGCATCACCCCCAGGGCAAGACCCTTCCGGGGTGGATCGAGGCCGTTCCGGCTGACCACAGCCTCGTCCACAGGGTGTGCCCCGGAATCCCCACATCACCCACAGGCCTGTGGACAAAATTTGTGGACGGGACGCGCCGTGCGCGCCGCCCCGGCGTCTCGCGAGGCGTTCCCCACAGGCCTGGGGACCTGCCGCTGCGGGTCCGCGCACCTCCGGCGACTTCGTGGGCGATGCCGCGGGGGACGCCATGAGCCCGGTCGCGGAAGGATGCGGACCTCGAGCGCTCGCCGTCGTATCGCTCCAGGTAACAGGACGGAAACAGGGAGTTCCCGCGGCTTTCGGAGTACCGGTAGCATCGGGCGGCCCTCGCTGCAGGCAGGGCGGCGGCGCCCGCCGGCCGGCCGCCCGAGGGCCGCCCGCGGCGGAGGATCCGT
The DNA here is from genome assembly GCF_001750215.1 of Isoptericola variabilis. GTDB lineage: Bacteria > Actinomycetota > Actinomycetes > Actinomycetales > Cellulomonadaceae > Puerhibacterium > Puerhibacterium variabilis_A. The sequence continues at coordinate 17,768 of NZ_LWGM01000012.1, forward strand.
GGCGGCATCACCCCGGCGGCGAGATGCCGCCGCCGTCATTCACAGCCGGTGAACAACGCGGTGGAAATCACACCCTTGTCCACAAGCCCCTGTGGACCAAGCCTGTGGACAGTGCTGGGGACACCGCTCCGAGGGCACTCGGGCGAGCGGTCACACCCACGCCCCGGCCGTCGTCGCCCCGGGCTCCAGCCGCGCCCGCACCTCGTCCGGCGACACGAGGAACCCGCCGTCGTCCACGAGCTCCCCGGTCGCCCGCTCGCGCAGCGCGAGCGCCAGCCGCGCGATCAACGACCGCATCCGGCCGCGCGCGATGACGTGCAGCGCCGACGGCCGCTCGACCTCCAGCTCGTAGGGGTCCGGCGGCAGCCACCGCAGGCGGTACGCGAACGGCCCGTAGTCCCGCCACTCCAGCGCGCCGAGGGCGCGCGGCACGCGGTCGACGTGCTCGACGTCGACGCGCACCGCGCCGTCGTACGGCGTGCTCGCCACGACGCCGTACCGCAGCGGGGCGCCGGGCGCGGCGGTCCGCGGCTCCAGCACGGCCGGCGCCACGAGCCCCCGCACCGCTCGGAGCAGGTCGTCGGGCTGCAGCCCGTGCGCGGCGTAGAGCACGAGGTCGACGGCGCCGCCGGGGTCGGGCGCCAGCAGCGTGCGGCCGTCCGCGAGCACCGCGCCCCCGGTCCTGCGCGCCACGGCCATGCAATTGCGCCCCGGCCGTCGCCCGCGCGGGGCCGGGCGCCTAGGCTGCCCCCGTGGGCCTGATCCCGGACGACGACGCCGCCTCCGCCCGCGCGGACGCCCTGCGGACCGCCGTGCGCACGCGCGTCGTCGTCGCCGACGGCGCCATGGGCACGATGCTGCAGGCCGCGGGGCCGACCCTCGAGGACTTCGCCGGCCACGAGGGCTGCAACGAGATCCTCAACGTCACCCGGCCGGACCTGGTCGCCGGCGTGCACGACGCGTTCCTCGCCGTCGGCGTCGACGCGGTCGAGACGAACACCTTCGGCGCCAACTGGTCCAACCTCGCCGACTACGGCATCGAGCACCGGATCCGCGAGCTCGCCCGTGCCGGGGCCGTGATCGCGCGCGAGCGGGCCGACGCCCACGCCACGCCCGAGCGGCCGCGCTGGGTGCTCGGCTCGGTGGGCCCCGGCACCAAGCTGCCCTCCCTGGGGCACGTCACGTACGCCCACCTGCGCGCCACGTTCGCCGAGCAGGTCGCCGGCCTGCTCGAGGGCGGCTCGGACGCCGTGCTCGTGGAGACGAGCCAGGACCTGCTGCAGGCCAAGGCCGCCGTGGCCGGGGCACGCCGCGCCATGGCGGAGGTCGGCCGCACGGTGCCGCTCGTGGTGTCCGTGACCGTCGAGACCACCGGCACCATGCTGATGGGCTCGGAGATCGGCGCCGCGCTGGCGACGCTGCAGGCGCTCGACGTCGACGCCATCGGCCTCAACTGCGCCACCGGCCCGGACCGGATGAGCGAGCACCTGCGCTACCTCGCCCAGCACTCCCCCGTGCCCATGACCTGCATGCCGAACGCCGGCCTGCCCGAGCTCGGCCCCGACGGCGCCACCTACCCGCTGACGCCCGGCGAGCTCGCGGCGGCGCACCGGCAGTTCGTCCGGGAGTTCGGCGTCGGGCTGGTGGGCGGCTGCTGCGGCACGACGCCGGAGCACCTGCGCGCGGTCGTCGAGGCCGTGCGCGGCGCCGAGCTGCCCGAGCGACGGCCGCGCCGCGAGAACGCCGTCGCGTCGCTGTACTCCCCCACCGAGCTGCGGCAGGAGACCTCCTACCTGGCCATCGGCGAGCGCACCAACGCCAACGGGTCCAAGGCCTTCCGCGACGCCCTGCTGGCCGGCCGGTGGGACGACGTCGTCGAGATCGCCCGCGCCCAGACCCGCGACGGCGCGCACCTGCTCGACGTGTGCGTGGACTACGTGGGCCGCGACGGCGTGGCGGACGTGCGCGAGGTAGTCTCGCGGCTGGCGTCGGCGTCCACCCTGCCGCTGGTCATCGACTCCACCGAGCCGGCAGTCATCCAGGCCGGCCTGGAGCTCGTGGGCGGCCGGGCCGTGGTGAACTCCGTGAACTTCGAGGACGGCGACGGGCCGACGTCCCGGTTCGCCCGCGTGATGCCGCTGGTCAAGGAGCACGGCGCCGCCGTCGTCGCGCTCACCATCGACGAGGAGGGCCAGGCGCGCACGACGGCGACGAAGGTCGCCGTCGCCTCCCGGCTCCTCGACACCCTCACCGGCACCTGGGGCATGCGGCTCGACGACGTGATCGTGGACATGCTGACGTTCCCGATCGCCACCGGGCAGGAGGAGACCCGGCGCGACGCCGTCGAGACCATCGAGGCGATCCGCGAGATCACCCGGCGCTACCCCGGCGTGCACACGACCCTCGGCGTGTCGAACGTGTCGTTCGGCCTGTCGCCCGCGGCGCGCGCCGTGCTGAACTCGGTGTTCCTGCACGAGGCGGTCGAGGCCGGCCTCGACTCCGCCATCGTGCACGCCGCGAAGATCCTGCCCCGCACCGCCGTGCCGGACGAGCAGTGGGCCGCCGCCGAGGACCTCGTGTGGGACCGCCGCCGGTACGACGGGTCCGGCGCGCTCGTGCACGACCCGCTGGCCCACCTGCTCGACCTGTTCTCCGGCGTCGACTCGGCCGCGCTGCAGGACGCGCGGGCCGCCGAGATGGCCGCGCTGCCGGTCGGCGAGCGGCTCGAGCGCCGCGTGGTCGACGGGGCGCGCAAGGGGCTCGAGGACGACGTCGCCGAGGCGCTGGGCGCGGGGATGAAGGCGCTCGACATCGTCAACGACCACCTGCTGGCCGGGATGCAGACCGTGGGCGAACTGTTCGGCTCGGGGCAGATGCAGCTGCCGTTCGTGCTGCAGTCCGCCGAGGTGATGAAGGCAGCCGTGGCGCTGCTCGAGCCGCACATGGAGCGCGTCGAGGGCGGCCCGACCAAGGGCACGATCGTGCTGGCCACCGTGCGCGGCGACGTGCACGACATCGGCAAGAACCTCGTGGACATCATCCTCACCAACAACGGCTACCGGGTCGTCAACCTCGGGATCAAGCAGCCGGTCTCGGCCATGATCGACGCCGCCCAGGAGCACGACGCCGACGTCATCGGCATGTCGGGGCTGCTCGTGAAGTCCACCGCCGTGATGAAGGAGAACCTCGCCGAGCTGGTCTCGCGCGGGCTGGAGAAGCGCTGGCCCGTCCTGCTCGGTGGCGCAGCCCTCACCCGCACCTACGTCGAGGACGACCTCGCCTCGACGTTCCCCGGCGTCGTGCGCTACGCCCGCGACGCGTTCGAGGGGCTGCGGCTCATGGAGCCGCTGGTGCGGGTGGCCCGCGGCGCGTCGCCCGACGACGTCGGCCTGCCGCCGCTGCGCCGGCGGCGCCACGGCGTGGTGACGGTGGCCGAGACGCCCGACGACGCGATGCCGGCGCGGTCCGACGTCGCCGCCGACAACCCCGTGCCGGAGCCGCCCTTCTGGGGCACCCGGACGGTCAAGGGAGTGCCCCTGGCCGAGTACGCGGCCTTCCTGGACGAGCGCGCCACGTTCATGGGCCAGTGGGGGCTCAAGCCCGGCCGCGGCGGCGGTTCCGCCGACGCGCCCGCAGGCGCCGGGGCGACCTACGAGGAGCTCGTCGCGACCGAGGGCCGCCCGCGGCTGGCGGAGTGGCTCGAGCGGGTCCGCACCGAGCGGATCCTCGACCCCTCGGTGGTCTACGGGTACTTCCCGGTGTGGTCGGAGGGCGACGACGTCGTCGTCGCGCACCACGACGGCCCGGACGGCGGGTCGGGCGGGGAGCCGGGCACGGAGCGGCTGCGATTCACCTTCCCGCGCCAGCGCCGCGACCGGCACCTGTGCCTGGCCGACTTCGTCCGGCCGCGCGAGTGGGTCGAGCGCACCGGCCGGTACGACGTGCTGCCCGTCCAGCTCGTCACCGTGGGGGCCTCGGTGGCCGAGCACACCGCCCGCCTGTTCGCCGCCGACCGCTACCGCGAGTACCTCGAGCTGCACGGCCTGTCGGTGCAGCTCACCGAGGCGCTGGCGGAGTACTGGCACGCCCGGGTGCGTGCCGAGCTGGGGTTCGCGGACGAGGAGCCCCGCGACGTCGAGGGGCTGTTCAAGCTGGAGTACCGCGGCGCGCGGTTCTCGCTCGGCTACCCCGCGTGCCCGGACATGGAGGACCGGCGCAAGGTCGTGGAGCTGCTGCGCCCTGAGCGCGTGGGGGTGACGCTGTCGAACGAGCTGCAGCTGCACCCGGAGCAGTCGACCGACGCCTTCGTGTTCCACCACCCGGAGGCGAAGTACTTCTCGGTGTGAGGTCTAGGGCGTCCGCCGGGGGTGACGCGAGACCGGTGGACCGGTGGCCCGGGCGCGGTGCACGAGCAGGAACAGCCGGTGCGCGGTGACCAGCAGCGCGAGCCAGGCCAGCCCGAGCAGCCAGGCGAAGCACACGTCGGTCAGCCAGTGGTGGCCGAGGTAGACCCGGCTCAGGCCCATCGCCACCGCCCAGACCACCGCGCCGGCCACGGACAGGGCCCGCGACCACCGGTGCCGCAGCAGCGGGAACGCCAGGTACGCCACCATGCCGGCGATGACGGTGCTGTTCAGGGCGTGCCCCGAGGGGAAGGAGAAGGCGTGCTCGTACGGCGGCACGGCATCGGTCAGCGGCGGCCGGGGCCGGCCGACGACCGCCTTCCCCACGGTGGTGAACACCAGGGATCCGGCAGCCGCGAGCACCATCAGCAGCAGCGGCGTCCAGCTCCGCCGGCGCCATACCAGCGCGACGGTGAGGGCCAGCGCGATGAGCGTCATGCCGACCGGGCCGCCGAGGTGGGTGAAGGCGGTCACGAGCCGCGCCGCGGCGGGCGTGCGGACCGCCAGCGCCTCGTCCAGCACGGGCCGGTCCAGGCCGGCGATCCCGTCCCCCTCCTCGACCGCCTCGTACACCTCCGCCCCGGCCGCGGTGAGCCCGGTCACCAGCACCGCCCCGACCAGTGCGGTCACGACGAGCACGGTCCGGCCCGCGGCGACCCTCGCCACCTTCGTCGCCACCGTCGTCGCCACCTTCGCCGCCACCGTCGGCGGCCGGCCGCGATCCTGCTGCATCACCCGCTCCCCTCCTGCCGCGCCCTCGGACCGCTGGTCCCGTCGCGCGCCCGGCCTGCTCAGCGGGCGGGCGCCGCCGCGGGCAGCACGGCGCGCCGCTCCAGCCGCTCCACGAGGCCGACGACGGCCGCCGCGGCCGGCACCAGCACGAGGTTGCCCAGCAGCATGGGGCGCACGAACGGCAGCCCGGCCACGTAGCTCGCCGCGAGCCCGTCGAGGCCGGCCGGGTAGAACGTGCCGCGGCCCAGCCACCAGACGCCCAGGTTCGTCCAGAGGTAGAAGAAGAGGGTCCCGCCGAGGCCGAAGCCGACGGCCGTGGCGTAGCGCCGCCAGCCGGCGCCGGCGCGCGGCGTCAGCAGCGACGCCACGCCGATCACCGCCCAGGCGCTCCACGTGAACGCCAGCACGGCGGAGTTGCCCAGCAGCAGGTCGCTGGCCGCCACGACGGCCAGCGGCGCGAGCGCCGCGACGCGGTGGCGCAGCAGCCCGGCCACGAGGAGCGCCGCCGCGGTGGACAGCTCGAGGTTGGGCGGCGCGCCCAGGTCGTCCTTGACGAGGCGCCACACGACCGCGAGGGCCGCGGCGAGCACGACGAGCGCGAGGCGCCACCAGCGGTGCAGCAGGTCGCGGGCGTCGAGGCGCCCGCCCCGCCGCCGCCGTGGCATCAGTAGGTCTCCAGCTTCCAGGTGATCGTCTGCCCGTCGCTGGTCTCCAGGGAGCCGGCGCCGACCTGCGCCTGCTCGCCGTCGACGTACAGCGCCCAGAACTCCTCCTTGTTCTCGTCCGCCCTGCGGCCGTTGATGCCGACGACCATCGCCTGCTCGCCCTCGCCCTCCACCTGCGCGTCGGGGTCGCTCTCGAGCAGCAGGTCGAGCGCGGTCCTGCCGTCCTCGCCGGGGTAGCTGAGCTCGGTCGCCGCGCTCGCGTCCGGCGAGGCCGACTCCGAGGCCGGCGCCGAGGCGGACTCCGACGGCGACGCGGACTCCGACCGCATGGACGCGACGTCCGACGGCACGGTCTCCGCCTGGGACGGCGCGTCGTCGCCGACGGCGGAGCAGGCGGCGAGGCTCGCGGCGAGGACTCCTGCGGCGGACAGCGCCGCGAGTCGGCGGACGAGGGGGCGGCTGGCGTTCGTGGTGCGGGTCACGGCTGCGAGTCTAGGGAGGGCGCCGCTCCCCCGCCCGTGGTGCCGTGCGGCCGTCCGCCGACTGCCCGTCAGGCGTCGATCTGCGACCGGTCGAACGCGTGCGCGCCCGCCACGATGAAGTCCTTGCGGGGCGCGACGTCGGAGCCCATGAGCAGCTCGAAGACGCGCTCGGCGGCCTCGGCGTCGGACGCCTGGACGCGGCGCAGCGTCCGGTGGCGCGGGTCCATGGTGGTCTCCGCCAGCTGGTCGGCGTCCATCTCGCCCAGGCCCTTGTAGCGCTGGATGTCCTCCTTGTAGCGCTTGCCGGCCCGGTCGAGCTTCTTGAGCGTGGCCTGCAGCTCCGCCTCGGAGTACGTGTAGACGTACTCGTTGGGCTTGCCGCGGCCGCCGATCACCTCGACGCGGTGCAGCGGGGGCACCGCCGCGTAGACCCGGCCGGCCTCCACGAGGGGCCGCATGTAGCGGTAGAACAGCGTCAGCAGCAGCGTGCGGATGTGCGCGCCGTCGACGTCGGCGTCGGTCATCAGGATGACCTTGCCGTAGCGCGCGGCGTCCAGGTCGAACGACCGGCCCGAGCCGGCGCCGAGCACCTGGATGATCGCCGCGCACTCGGCGTTGCGCAGCATGTCGCCGATCGAGGCCTTCTGGACGTTGAGGATCTTGCCGCGGATCGGCAGCAGCGCCTGGAAGTCGCTGGAGCGCGCCAGCTTCGCCGTGCCCAGGGCCGAGTCGCCCTCCACGATGAACAGCTCGGAGCGCTCGACGTCGTCGCTGCGGCAGTCGGCGAGCTTGGCCGGCAGCGAGGAGGTCTCCAGGGCGTTCTTGCGCCGGGAGATCTCCTTCTGCTTGCGCGCGGTGACGCGGGCCCGCATCTCCGCCACGACCTTGTCGAGCAGGAGGGCGGCCTGCGCCTTGTCGTCGCGCTTGGTGGAGGTCAGCAGCGCGCCGAGCTCCTTCTCCACCACGCGCGCCACGATGCCGCGCACCGGGGCGGTGCCGAGCACCTCCTTGGTCTGGCCCTCGAACTGCGGCTCGGCCAGCCGGACCGTCACGACGGCGGTGAGCCCCGCCGTGACGTCGTCCTTCTCGATGCGCTCGCCGCCGTCCTTCGCGGAGATCTTCAGCCGGCGGGCGTTGGCCTCCACCTGCTTGCGCACGACCTTGAGCAGGCCCTGCTCGAAGCCGGCCAGGTGGGAGCCGCCCTTGGGGGTGGCGATGATGTTGACGAAGGAGCGCACCTCGGTCTCGTAGCCGACGCCCCAGCGCAGGGCGATGTCGACCTCGCAGTCGCGCTGCACCTCCTGCGGGCTCATGTGGCCCCGCTCGTCGAGCACCGGCACGGTCTCGGTGAACGAGCCCTGGCCGCGCAGCGTCCACGTCGCGGTGACCGGCGTGTCCGGGGCGAGGAACTCGACGAAGTCGACGGCGCCGCCGTCGTGCTTGAAGACCTCCTCGTGCGGGCCCGCCTCGCCGGGCGTGCCGGGCAGCCCGCGCTCGTCGCGGACGGTGACCTCGAGCCCCGGCACCAGGAACGTCGTCTGGCGCACGCGGGTGACCAGCTCGTCGTAGCTGAACACCGCGCTCTTCGGGAAGACCTGCCGGTCGGCCCAGTAGCGCACGCGCGTCCCGGTGACCCCGCGCTTGGTCTTGCCGACCACCGCGAGCTCGCTGTGGTCGGTGAACGGGGTGAACGCCGCGTCCGGCGACGGGCCCGACGCCGGGTCGGCGAACGTGCCCGGCTCGCCGCGGTGGAACGTCATCCGGTGCGTCTTGCCGCCGCGGTCGACCTCGACGTCGAGGCGCGACGACAGCGCGTTGACCACGGAGGCGCCCACGCCGTGCAGGCCGCCCGAGGCGGTGTAGGAACCGCCGCCGAACTTGCCGCCGGCGTGCAGCTTGGTGAAGACCACCTCGACGCCGGACAACCCGGTCTTGGGCTCGACGTCGACCGGGATGCCGCGCCCGTCGTCGCTGACCGTGACCGAGCTGTCGGCGTGCAGGACGATGCCGATCTTCGTGGCGAACCCGCCGAGGGCCTCGTCGACCGCGTTGTCGATGATCTCCCACAGGCAGTGCATCAGACCGCGCGAGTCGGTGGACCCGATGTACATGCCGGGCCGCTTGCGGACCGCCTCGAGCCCCTCCAGGACGGAGAGGTGCCGTGCGGTGTAGCTCGATTCCGGGGAGGCGGTGGCGGTCACGCAACGAGGGTAGACGACGGCACCGACACCGCCGCACCGACGCGGCGGGACGGCCGGGCCGCACGACGCCGCGGCACGGTACGGCCGCCCTCGCCGCCCCGCCCGCGACTATGCCGGGAGCGAACCACCCCCGCCCCTGGGGAATTCTGTCGGTGCGTGATGGTTGGATTATCACGTGACCACTACGACGACCGCACCCCTCACCGCCGCCGACCGCTGCGACCGCTGCGGCGCCCAGGCGTACGTTCGCGTGGTCCTGCCCGCCGGAGAGCTGCTCTTCTGCGGTCACCACGCACGCGAGCACGCCCCCGCCTACTCCGACGTCGCCACCCACGTCCAGGACGAGACCGACCGCCTGCTGGCCGAGCACGGCGCGCGCTGAGCGCGCAGTCGCCGGCGCGGTGCGCCGGCGACCTCCACCCTCCCGAAGGCCCGCTCCCGCCACCGCGGAGCGGGCCTTCGCGCGTCCTGGGGGCGCCTGCCGTCGTCGGTGCGCCTGCCGGAGCAGGTCGGGACCGGCTCGGGACGGCTCGGGATGACTCAGGGACGGCTCAGGACGGCCTCCCGGGCACGACGAAGGGCCCGGCCCCCGCGCGGGGGCCGGGCCCTTCGTCGTGCCGCGGCCGGTGGCCGCGGGTGGTCGACGTCAGTCGAGGTAGTCGCGCAGCACCTGGGAGCGCGACGGGTGGCGCAGCTTCGACATCGTCTTGGACTCGATCTGGCGGATGCGCTCGCGCGTCACCCCGTAGACCTTGCCGATCTCGTCGAGCGTCTTGGGCTGGCCGTCCTGCAGGCCGAACCGCATCGAGACCACGCCGGCCTCGCGCTCCGACAGGGTGTCGAGCACCTGGTGGAGCTGCTCCTGCAGGAGCGTGAACGACACCGCGTCGGCCGGCACCACGGCCTCGGAGTCCTCGATGAGGTCACCGAACTCGCTGTCGCCGTCCTCGCCGAGCGGGGTGTGCAGCGAGATGGGCTCGCGGCCGTACTTCTGGACCTCGACGACCTTCTCCGGGGTCATGTCGAGCTCCTTGGCCAGCTCCTCCGGCGTGGGCTCGCGGCCCAGGTCCTGGAGCATCTGGCGCTGCACGCGGGCGAGCTTGTTGATGACCTCGACCATGTGCACCGGGATGCGGATGGTGCGGGCCTGGTCGGCCATGGCGCGCGTGATGGCCTGGCGGATCCACCACGTGGCGTAGGTCGAGAACTTGTAGCCCTTGGTGTAGTCGAACTTCTCGACCGCACGGATCAGACCGAGGTTGCCCTCCTGGATGAGGTCCAGGAAGAGCATGCCGCGGCCGGTGTAGCGCTTGGCCAGGGAGACGACCAGGCGCAGGTTGGCCTCGAGCAGGTGGTTCTTCGCCCGCTTGCCGTCGTGCGCGATCCACTGCAGGTCGCGCACCAGGCGGCGGGTGTCGGCGTCGGCCTTGGTCCGGTCGAAGCCCGGGAACTCCTTGGCGAGCTTCTCCTCGGCGAACAGGCCGGCCTCGATGCGCTTGGCGAGCTCGACCTCCTGCTCGGCGTTCAGCAGCGCGACCTTGCCGATCTGCTTGAGGTAGTCCTTGACCGGGTCGGCCGTGGCGCCGGCGGTGACGACCTGCTGGGCGGGCTGGTCGTCCTCGTCGGTGTCGGACACGACGAAGCCGGTGTCCTCGTCGTCCGGCTTGGTGGGCTTGGCGGCCGCGGCGGCGGGTGCGGCCTCGACCGTCTCCTCCTCGTCGCCCGCGGCCTCCTCGGACGCCTCCTCGGCGCCGTCGTCGTCCGCGCTCGCGACGTCCGCGACCTCGCCCTCGTCGGTCACCTCGATCTCGACGTCGTCGATCTCCACCTCGTCGTCGTCGAGGTTCTCCTCGTCGTCGGACGCGGTGGCCTTCGACGCCTTGGCCCTGGTCGCCTTCGCGGCGGGCTTGGCGGCGGTCTTCTTCGCGGCAGGCTTCGCGGCCTTGCGCGCGGGCTTGGCGGTCTCCTCGGCGGCCTCGCCGTCCACCGCGTCGGCGGCGGCGCGGGTGGTCGTCACCGGCGCGGCCTTCGGCTTGGTCGCGGCGGGGGCCTTGGCGGTGGCGCGGGTGCGCGTGGCGGACGAGGCGGCGGCGACCTTGGTCGCCGTCGGCAGGCCCACCTCCACACCGGCGACGGAGAGCCCCTTGAGCACGGCCTTGAGCCGCTTGGCGTCGCCGACGCCGGCGGTCTCGCAGGCCGTGCGGAACGCCTCGGCGTCCACGCGGCCCGTGGCGGTGCCCTGCGCGAGCAGCTCCTTCAGCGCGGGGTGCTCGAACTCACGGGGCAGCGTGATGTTCTGCGGTGCGGTGGACTGGGTGGTGGACGCCACAAACCGACCTTTCGGCAATCGAGGGGGCGGTGTCCCGCCGGGGTGAGGTGTGCGGGCCCGAGGGCCTTGCTTCATCGGACCGTCGTCGCTCCGGCGGACCTGGATATTGTACCGTCGCACACCCGTCGGGGGTGCTCCGGTACCGGCTGGGCCGGCACGTCGCGTGCCGGTCCGCTCCCGTTCTGTTGGGTCAACGCGCCACGGCGCCGCAGGATTCCCACGAATCACCCGCTCGTGCGGGCGTGGCCGACGCCACGCCATGAGCAGCGGGCACGGCGCCCGCCCGGCCCCGACGCGCGGCGCGGGGCGGGCCCGGCCGCACCTTCGCGGCCCGGTGCCGGACGTGCTGCCGCGTCAGGTCAGGGCTTCACCGCGAGCACGGGGCAGGGCGACTCCAGCAGGATCCGCTGGGCACCGGCGCCCAGGATGAGCTTGCCGACCGGGCTGCGCCGGCGCAGCCCGATGACGATGAGCTCGGCGCCGACGCGGGCGGCGGTCTGCACGATCGACTCCGGCAGGTCGCCGTCGGAGACCACGACCTCGTGCTCCACGCCGGCCGCAGCCAGGCGCTCGGCGAGCGTCTCGCCGCCCTCGGCGCCGGCCGGCGTCCAGACCGCGGTGCTCATCGAGACGCTGGTCGCGCTCGGCGCCGAGGTGCGCTGGGCGAGCTGCAACATCTTCTCGACGCAGGACGAGGCCGCCGCGGCGATCGTCGTCGGCCCGCACGGCACC
>NZ_LWGM01000120.1 GCF_001750215.1 Isoptericola variabilis
GCCAGCGCGCGCAGGGCGTCGGCCGAGGCCACGTCGCCGGCGTCGTGCGTGACGACGCGGACGGCGCCGACGCGCGGCGCCTCGGCGGCGAGCGTGCCGGCCGCGGCCAGGAGCTTGCCCTGGCGCAGCGCCGCGAGCTCCTTCTCCGTCTCCTTCAGCCGGGCCAGCAGCGCGCCCACCCGGTCGCTCAGCTCCTCGGGCCGCGCGCCGAGCATGCCGGTGAGCTGGCCGACGAGCGCGTGCTCCTTGGCCTGGAACCCGTAGGCGCCGTCGCCGACGAGGGCGTCGACGCGGCGCACGCCCGAGCCGATGGACGACTCGCCCAGCAGGGCGACGCGGCCGATCTCGCCGGAGGCCTTGACGTGCGTGCCGCCGCACAGCTCGCGCGACCAGTCGCCGCCGATGGACACGACGCGCACGATGTCGCCGTACTTCTCGCCGAACAGCGCCATGGCGCCGAGCTCGCGGGCCTGGTCCAGCGGCATGAGCTGGTCGGTGACCTCGAGGTTCTCCGCGAGGCGCACGTTGACGCGCTCCTCGATCTCCTGCAGCGCCGAGGCGGGCACCGCCTGCGGCGAGCGGAAGTCGAAGCGCACGCGGCTGGGCGCGTTCTCCGAGCCGGCCTGCGTGCGGTCCGGGCCCACCAGCTCGTGCAGCGCCTTGTGGATCATGTGCGTCGCCGAGTGCGCGCGGCTGATCGCCACGCGGCGCTCGACGTCGATCGTGGCGGTGCCGGGGTCGCCGAGCGCGACCGTGCCCTCCACGAGGCGGCCGCGGTGGACGTTGAGGCCCTTGATCGGCCGCTGCACGTCGTCGACCTCGATGGTCGCGCCGCCGTCGAGCACGATCGTGCCCTGGTCGGCGAGCTGGCCACCGGACTCGGCGTAGAACGGGGTGCGGTCCAGGACGACCTCGACGTCGGCCGGGGCGGTCGCCGCGGGGGCGGGCACGCCGTCGACGAGCAGGCCGGCCACGGTCACCGCGGCCTCCTGCTGGCGGTAGCCGAGGAACTCCACCGGCGCGGACAGCTCGCCGGCGATCGTCTCGTAGGCGCGCAGGTCGGCGTGGCCGGTCTTCTTGGCGAGCGCGTCGGCGCGGGCGCGCTGGCGCTGCTCGGCCATGAGGTCGCGGAAGGCCTTCTCGTCCACCTGGACGCCCTGCTCGGCCGCCATCTCGAGGGTGAGGTCGATCGGGAAGCCGTAGGTGTCGTGCAGCTGGAAGGCCTCGGAGCCCGACAGCACCGGCGTGGCGGTCCCGGCGGTCTGCTTCGCCCTGGACACGGCGGTGTCGAGGATCGTGGTGCCCTGTGCGAGGGTGCGGCGGAACGCGTCCTCCTCGCCGTAGGCGACGTCGGAGATGCGGCCGAACTCGGCCTCGAGCTCCGGGTAGGAGGCCTTCATGGCGTCCTTCGACACGGGCAGCAGCACCGGCAGCGCCTCGGCGTCGTACCCGAGCAGGCGCACGGCGCGCACCGCGCGGCGCAGCAGGCGGCGCAGCACGTAGCCGCGGCCCTCGTTCGACGGGCGGACGCCGTCGCCGATGACCATGAGCGACGAGCGCACGTGGTCGGCGACGACGCGCATGCGCACGTCGTCCTCCGGGTCGGCCCCGTAGCGGCGGCCGGTGAGCTCCTCGACGGCCGAGATGACGGGGAAGACCTCGTCGATCTCGTACATGTTCTCCTTGCCCTGGAGCAGGTACGCGATGCGCTCCAGGCCGGCACCGGTGTCGATGCTCTTGTGCTCGAGCTCGCCCAGCAGCGGGTAGTCCTTGCCCTGGCCCTCGCCGCGCACGTACTGGTCGAAGACGAGGTTCCAGACCTCGAGGTAGCGGTCGCCGCCCGGGTCCACGTTGCCGCCCTCGGCCTCGGGGCCGTAGGCCGGGCCGCGGTCGTAGTGCCACTCGGCGCACGGGCCGGCCGGGCCGGGCTGGCCGGTGTCCCAGAAGTTCTCCTCGCGCGGCAGGCGCACGATGTGCTTGGGGTCGATCCCGACGCCCTTGGTCAGCGCGTCGTACGCCTCGGCGTCCTGCTCCCAGACGGTGACCCACATGCGGTCGCCGTCGAAGCCGTAGCCGCCCTTCGACTGCTCGGTGGTCAGCAGCTCCCAGGCGAAGTCGATGGCCTCGCGCTTGAAGTAGTCGCCGAACGAGAAGTTGCCGTTCATCTGGAAGAACGTGCCGTGGCGGGTGGTGCGCCCGACGTTCTCGATGTCGTTGGTGCGGATGCACTTCTGCACGCTGGCCACGCGCGGCCACGGCGCCTGCTCGGTGCCGAGGATGTAGGGGATGAACGGCACCATGCCCGCGATCGTGAACAGGATCGAGGGGTCGGGCGAGACCAGCGGCACGCTGGGGGCCAGGTGGTGGTCCTTGGAGCCGAAGTAGTCGAGCCATCGCTGGCGGATGTCGGCGGTGCGCATGGTGTCCTTCACGGGTGAGGGGTGGTGCCAGAGACATTCTCGCGCGCACGGCGCGCTGCTCCGAACGGGGGTGCTCGCGGTGTGCCTCCCGCGAGGCGAGGGGTCCGTGGGTCCGGCCGGCGGCGCCGCGCCGCCGCGGCGGGCGGCCGACGGGGAGCCGCGCCGGCTCAGAACGAGTAGCCGAGCACGTCCTCGTCGTCGTCGGCGGCCGGACCGCCCGCGGCCGTGGCGCCGCGGGCGCCGGTAGCTCGGCGCGCGCGGGTCTCGGCCGGGTCGGCCTGCCCCTCGGCCAGCAGGGCCTCCAGCAGCTCGGCCTCGCGCGCGGCACGCGCCTCGGCGAAGCGCGCGCGGAACTCCTGCGCGACGTCGCCGGCGCGGCGGCCGGCCTCGGTGGCGGCGTGCTCGGCGCGCTGCGCGAGCGTCGCCGGCACGTACTGGCGCACCAGGCGGCGGCCGCGGCGGTAGACCACGACGGTCACGGCCACGCCGACGCCCATCCAGAACACACGGCGCATCAGCGGCCGCCCCGCTCGCCCGCCGCCTTGCGCGCCGCGCCGGCGAAGGCCTGGCGCACGCCGTAGGAGAAGGCCGCCACCTTGACCAGCGGGCGGCCCAGCGTCGCGGCGTACAGGCCGGACAGCGCGGAGACGTTCTCGCTCACCTGGGCGGCGGACGTCGTGATCGTGTCCACCTTGCCGAGCTGGGTGTTGGCGCCCGCGACGGTGGTGGCCGCCTCGTCGAGGATCGGCACGGAGTGCTCGGTGACCTCGCGGATCGAGCGGGTGGCCTCGTCGAGGACCCGGCCCAGCTTGACCAGCGGCACGGCCAGCACGCCGACCAGCAGCACGAAGGCGATGGCGGCGATCAGCCCGGCCACGTCTCCCACGGTCATTCCGGTCCCTTTCCTCGCACGGGCACGCCGGGCCCGGCCACCGGCCGCCGACCCTGCGGTGCGCACACCCCGCGGCGTGCGCAGGTCACCCTATCCGACGCCGGCCCGCCGTCCGGCGCGCGGCGCACGCCCTGGACGTGCGCGGACGCCCCGCCGCACGCTGCCGGAGGCAGGGCGACGGGGCGTCCGTCGGTGTGGTGCGCGGGCGTGCCGCGCACGCCGCGTCAGCGGGCGTAGAACTCGACGACCAGCTGGACGTCGCAGGTCACGGGGACCTCGGCGCGCTTCGGCTTGCGGGTCAGCGTGGCCTGCAGCTTCTCGAGGTTGACGTCCAGGTAGCCCGGGACGGCCGGCAGCACGTCGCGGTGGGCGCCGGCGGCGGCGACCTGGAACGGCGTGGTGGCCTGCGACTTCGGCTTGACCTGGATGGTCTGGCCCGGCTTCACGCGGAAGGACGGGCGGTCGACGATCTTGCCGTCGACCAGGATGTGACGGTGGGTCACGGCCTGGCGGGCCTGCAGGATCGTGCGGCCGAAGCCGGCGCGCAGCACGAGGGCGTCGAGACGGGTCTCGAGGTCCTCGACCATGACCTCACCGGTCAGGCCCGGGTGCTTGCGGGCGGTCTCGTAGACCTTGACGAGCTGCTTCTCGCGCAGCGCGTACTGGGCGCGCAGGCGCTGCTTCTCGCGCAGACGCACCGCGTAGTCGGACTCGGTGCGGCGGCGGGCGCGGCCGTGCTCGCCCGGCGGGTAGGGGCGCTTCTCGAAGTGCTTGACGGCCTTCGGCGTGAGCGCGAGGCCCAGGGCGCGGCTCAGGCGGACCTGGCGGCGCGAACGGGTCACAGAGGTCACTGTGCTTCCTGTCCTGTCGGATGGATGAGGTCACACCCGAGGCGAGAGCTCTCGTCGGGTGCGGGACCAGCCGTGGGGGCGCCGCTCCGGTCCGGAGCAGGCCCGCGGGGCCGAGGTCCCAGGGAGTCGCCGCGAACGGCAACCGGACCATGCTACCCCACCGGCGGGCGCCCTCGGCGCGCCGCCGACGGCGCCCACCTGCGCACGGCCTACCTCTGCGGCGGGCGCGCCCGCCCGAGGATCTCCCTGATGCGCTCCAGCCGCTCCGCCACCTGCCGCTCGTACCCGCGGTCGCTCGGCGTGTAGTAGCGGCGGCCCACGAGCTCGTCGGGCAGGTACTGCTGCGGGGCGATCGCGTGCGGGGCGTCGTGCGCGTACTGGTAGCCCTTGCCGTGCCCCAGGCGCTCGGCGCCCGAGTAGTGGGCGTCGCGCAGGTGCGGCGGAACGACGCCGATGCGCCCGGCGCGCACGTCCTCCAGGGCCGCGCCGATGCCGGCGTACGCGGCGTTCGACTTGGGTGCGGTGGCGAGGTGGACCACCGCCTCGGCGAGCACGATGCGCCCCTCGGGCATCCCGACCAGCTGCACCGCCTGCGCCGCGGCGACGGCGGTCTGCAGGGCGGACGGGTCGGCCATGCCGACGTCCTCCGCCGCCGAGATGACGATCCGGCGGGCGATGAACCGCGGGTCCTCCCCCGCGGCGACCATGCGGGCCAGGTAGTGCAGGGCCGCGTCGACGTCGGAGCCGCGGATGGACTTGATGAACGCGCTGACGATGTCGTAGTGCTGGTCGCCGTCGCGGTCGTAGCGCACGGCCGCGACGTCGACGGCGCGCTCCACCGTCTCGAGCCCGACGACGACCGGCCCCCCGGCGACCTCGGCCTCGCCCGCGGCCCGGGCCCCGGCCTGCGCCTCGGACAGCGCCGTCCCCGCCGCGGCCTCCAGCACGGTGAGCGCCTTGCGCGCGTCGCCCCCGGCCATGCGCACGAGCTGGTCCTCGGCGTCCGGGGCGAGCTCGACCGCGCCGCCGAGGCCGCGCTCGTCGGCGACGGCCCGGCGCACCAGGTCGCGCACGTGCTCGCCGGTCAGCGGGCGCAGCGTGAGCAGCAGCGAGCGGGACAGCAGCGGGGAGTTGACCGAGAACGACGGGTTCTCCGTGGTGGCCGCGACCAGCGTGACCCAGCGGTTCTCGACGCTCGGCAGCAGCGCGTCCTGCTGCGACTTGGAGAACCGGTGGACCTCGTCGATGAAGAGCACCGTCTCCTCGCCGCTCGTGGCCAGCCGGCGGCGTGCGTCGTCGACCACCTGGCGCACGTCCTTGACGCCCGCCGTCACCGCGGACAGCTCGACGAACCGCCGGCCCGAGACGGTGGCGACGAGGTAGGCCAGGGTCGTCTTGCCGGTGCCGGGCGGGCCCCACAGGATCACCGAGCCCGGCGCCGCCCGGCGCGCGGCCTCGTCGGCGGGCTCCACGAGGCGGCGCAGCGGCGAGCCGGGCCGCAGCAGGTGCTCCTGCCCGGACACCTCGTCCAGCGACGCCGGGCGCATGCGCACGGCCAGCGGCGCGCCGGACCCCGCCCGCTCCACCACCGGCGTGCCGTGCTGCCCGGTGGTGACGGCGTCGAACAGGTCCATGGCCCCAGCCTACGGAGCGGCGGGGACACCCCCGTCCGCGGCCGGCACCGCCTCGGGCCACCCCGGGGCAGGCGTCTCCGGGCCGCACCCGCACGACTCCCGGTGCCGCAGCGACGGCGTCACGCGCTCGAGCACCGGGGCGTGACCGTCCCCTGCCAGGCGCCCGAGCAGCAGCTCGACGGCGCGCCGCGCCATGCCGTCGAGGTCCTGGCGCACCGCCGTCAGGCGCGGGCGGAACAGGTCGGCCCACTCGAAGTCGTCGTAGCAGACCAGCGCGACGTCGTCCGGCACGGCCAGGCCGAGGTCGCGCAGGGCGCGCAGCGTGCCGATCGTCATGGCGTTGTTGAGGACGACGACGGCGGTCGGCCGGTCGGGGCCGGCGAACGCGGCGGCGACCGCCCGCTGGGCGTCGTCGGCCCGCGAGCGCCCCGGCAGCACCAGGGCGGGGTCGTCGTCCAGGCCGCGGCGGGCCACCACCGCGCGGTAGCCGGCGAGGCGCTCGGCCGTGGTGTCGAGGCCGGGCAGGCCCGCGACGGCCGCCACGCGGCTGTGGCCGAGGTCCGCCAGGTGGGCGACGAGGTGCTCCACCGGCTCCCGGTTGAGCGGGACCACCTGGTCGCACGCGGCCTCGGTGTGCCGGTCGACGAGGACCACCGGCACCCCCTGGGCCTGCACCTGCGGCACGACGCCGCCGCCGGCCGCGGCGGTCGGTGCCAGCAGCAGGCCGGCGACGCGCTGGTCGAGCATCCGCTCGACCACGGCCGCCTCGTGCGCGGGCTCGTCGCCCGTGTCCCCCACCAGGACGGTGTAGCCCCGCCGCTCCAGCTCGCCGTTGAGCGCGGACACCAGCGGGCCGAAGTAGGGGTTGGTCAGCGCCGACACGGCGACGCCGACGGTGCGGGTCTCGCGCCGCGCCAGCGACCGCGCCAGCCCGTTGCGCCGGTAGGCCAGCCCCGCGACGGCCGCCTCCACCCGGGCGCGCGTGTCCGGGGCCACCACCCGGGTGCCGTTGAGGACGTGGGACACGGTCGACACCGACACGCCCGCCGCGCGGGCCACGTCGCCCATCGTCGCCATCGCACGTCTCCCTCCCCTGCCGCCGGCGCCCGCCCGAAGCACCTGGAGCACCTCGGGCGTGCCGTGCGCGCCGCGTCGCGCGCAAGCGCTTGCGCAAGCGCTTGCGGCGATCCTACTGTGATCGGGGTCACGCAACGACGCGCGACCACCCGGACGAAGGAGTTCGCCATGCTCTCGTCGCTCACCACCGCCGCCGCGGGCCCGGGGACCGCCCGCGGGCACCGGCGCCGCACCGTCCGTGCCGCCGTCGCCGGGCTCGCCGCGCTCGGCACCGCCGCCACCCTGGCCGCCTGCGGCGGCGGGGACGCCGGCGGCGGTGGCGAGACCGGCGGGGACGCCACCGGCGGCGCGTCGGACGTCACCGTCGGTCTGGTCACCAAGACCGACTCCAACCCGTTCTTCGTCCGGATGCGCGAGGCCGCGCAGGAGGCGGCCGAGGAGAACGGCGCCCGGCTCGTCGCCCTCGCCGGCGAGTTCGACGGAGACAACGAGGGCCAGGTCGCGGCCATCGAGAACCTCGTGGCGCAGGGGGTCGACGGCATCCTCATCACGCCGAACTCCTCGACCGGCATCCTGCAGGCCATCGCCGACGCCCGGTCCCAGGGCGTGCTGGTGATCGCGCTCGACACGGCCACCGACCCGGAGGACGCCGTCGACGCGACGTTCGCCACCGACAACCGGGAGGCGGGCCGGCTGCAGGGCGCCTGGGTCAAGGCGGCCCTCGGCGACACCGCCCCGGTGCTGGCCATGCTCGACGGCACGCCGGGCGGCACGGTGGACACCTTCCGGCACGAGGGCTTCCTCGAGGGCATGGGCCTCACCGAGGACTCCCCCGAGATCGCCGGCATGGAGAACACCAACGGCGACCAGACCAAGGCCCAGACGGCCATGGAGAACCTGTACAGCCGCAACGCGGAGATCAACTCCGTCTACACGATCAACGAGCCCGCCGCCCGCGGTGCCTACCAGGCGCTGTCGGACGCCGGGGCCGCCGACAAGGTGGTCATCGGGTCGATCGACGGCTCGTGCGACGGGGTCCAGGCCGTCAAGGACGGCGAGATCGGCGCCACGGTGATGCAGTTCCCGGACAAGATGGCCGCCGACGGCGTGGCCGCGGTCGTGCAGTACGCCCAGGACGGCACCAAGCCGAGCGGCTTCACGGACACCGGCTCGCAGCTCATCACGGACCAGCCGGTCGAGGGCCTGGAGTCGCAGGACACCGCCTGGGGCCTCGAGAACTGCTGGGGCTGACGTGGAGTCGGCCACCAACCGCGCCCGCACCCCGGGCGCGACGAGCTGGGACCACCTGCTGCGCAACCCGCTGGTGGGCCCGCTCGTCGCGCTCGCGGTGGCGGTCGTCGTCTTCAGCCTCGTCACCGACACGTTCCTGCGGCCGGGCAACCTCGCCCTGGTGCTGCAGCAGTCCGCCGTCATCGGCATCCTGGCCGTGGCGCAGACGCTCGTCATCCTCACCGCCGGGATCGACCTGTCCATCGGCGCCGTGGCGGTGCTCGGCACCATCGTCCTGGCCAAGGTGGGCGGCACGGAGGGGGCCGCGGTCGGGCTCCTGGTGACCGTGGTGGTGCTGGCGCTGATCGGGCTGCTCAACGGGGTGCTCGTCGCCGGGCTGCACCTGCCACCCTTCATCGTCACCCTGGGCATGTTCACCGCCGTGTTCGCCGCCACGCAGCTCTACGCGGGGTCTGCGACCTACCCCGTGGACCCCGGCCTGCTCACCTGGTTCGGCACGAAGGTGCAGCTGGGCGGGCTGGTGATCTCCACCGGGGTGCTCGCGATGCTGGCCCTGTACCTCGTCGCCTGGTTCGTGCTCACCCAGACCGCGGCCGGGCGCCACCTGTACGCGGTGGGCGGCGCGCCGGAGGCCGCCCGGCTGACGGGCATCCGCTCGGGGCGGGTCCTGGTGCTCGTGTACCTCACCGCCGGCCTCGTCGCCGCGCTGGCGGCGTGGGCCGCCCTCGGGCGCATCCCCAACGCCGACCCCAACGCCTACCAGAACGCCAACCTCGAGACGATCACGGCCGTCGTCATCGGCGGCACCAGCCTCTTCGGCGGGCGGGGCTCGGTGATGGGCACCCTCGTCGGCACGCTCATCGTGGCCGTGCTGCGCAACGGCCTGACGCAGGCCGGGGTCGACAACCTGTACCAGAACATCGCGACCGGCGCGCTGGTCATCGCCGCCGTCGCCCTCGACCAGGTCTCGCGACGGAGGGCCCAGACATGACCGCCACGACCCCCGCCTCCGAGCCGGGCACCGACCCCGGCACCGAGGCCGCCGGGACCGCCGGCAGCGACGGGCGCGCCCCCGTGCTCGCCGCGACCGGCCTCGTCAAGCGCTACGGCTCGGTCACGGCGATGGACGGCGCGGACTTCGAGCTGCTGCCCGGCGAGGTGCTCGCGGTGATCGGCGACAACGGTGCCGGCAAGTCGACGCTCATCAAGGCCCTGTCCGGGGTGGTGGTGCCCGACGCCGGGACGATCCGCGTGGAGGGTCGCCCGGTGACCTTCCACACCGCGCGGGACGCGCAGGCCCACGGCATCGAGACCGTGTTCCAGGACCTCGCCCTGGCGCCCGCGCTCGACATCGCCGCGAACCTGTTCATGGGCCGCGAGCTGCGCCGGCCCGGCCCGCTCGGGTCGGTGCTGCGGATGACCGACAAGCGGGCCATGCGCCGGCGCGCCGAGGAGCTGTTCGACTCGATGAGCATCCGGGTCAAGTCCGTGACCCAGCCGGTCGAGAACCTCTCGGGCGGCCAGCGCCAGGGCGTGGCCGTGGCCCGGGCCGCCGCGTTCGGCAAGAAGGTGATCATCATGGACGAGCCCACCGCCGCCCTCGGCGTGCGCGAGTCCGGCACGGTCATCGACCTCATCAAGGAGATCCGCTCGCGCGGCATCCCGGTCGTGCTCATCAGCCACGACATGCCGCACGTGTTCGAGGTCGCCGACCGCATCCACGTCCATCGCACCGGCCGGCGCGCCGCCGTCGTGCGGCCGTCGCAGCGCACCATGGCCGAGGTCGTCGCGCTCATGACCGGCGCCCTCGAGCCCACCGAGGAGGAGCGGCGTGGCGTCGCCTGACCCCCGGCCGGCCCGACCTGCGACGATCTCCCCCGTGACGACCCCGCCCACGACCCCGCCCACGACGCAGTCTCCGGCGCACCGGCCGCCCGCGGCGCAGCCCCCCGTCCCGGCGCGCCTGACGACCGCCCGGCTCGTCG
>NZ_LWGM01000121.1 GCF_001750215.1 Isoptericola variabilis
ACGAGCCACGAGCGACGCGACATCTGGGCCCTGCACGTGGCCAAGCGGCTGCTGAAGAGCAAGGCCGGCGGCTCGCTAGCAGTCAACGATGCGCTCCTCGACCGGCTGGCCCACGCGACCGAGGGGTCTCGGCCGCCGGCTCGGCGACGACGGCGTTGGCCCGCACGGTCACCACGGCCGGGTCGGTCGCCACCACCGACGCCGTCTCCCACGTGCCGGCGAAGACCCGCTTGGTGACGACGAGGCCCTCCTCCTGCCAGGCCACGTCGGAGGCGTCGACCACGAGGCCCGCACCGAGCGCGTGCGCGGCCACGGCGGCGGCCTCCTTCGCGGCGAACCCGGCGGGCACCAGCACCACGTCGGCGTCGGTGCGGCGCACGGCGGCGGCCAGCACGGCGGCGACGACGGCGGTGAGGCGGCGCGTCTCCTCCGCGCGCGCGGCGCCCACGACCTCGGCCTGGTGGACGACCTCGACGCCGTGCGCGCCGAGCGTGGCGAGGGCCTCGACGCTCGGGGCCTCGAGGGTGACGACGTCGACCCGGCCCAGCGAGCGGCCGAGCGTGATCAGCTCCAGCGCGGCGGGGCGGACCTCGGCGGCCGGGTCGAGCAGGACGAGGGCGGTACGGCGGCTCATGCGGGGTCCTCCGGCTCAGACCAGGTCGTTGCGGATCAGGAAGTCGGCCAGGGCCTTGCCGCCCTCGCCCTTGTCGACGACGAGCTCGACCTCGGCGCGCGCCGGGCGCGGCGCGGCGCGCAGCGTCCGCGACCGGGCACCGGCGGCGCCCACGGTGGCCGGGTCGAGGGCGAGGTCGGCGGCCGACCACTCCTCGATGGGCTTGGTCCGGGCCGCCATGATCAGCTTGAAGTTGGGCAGGCGCGGGGTGTTGGCCGAGTCCGCCACCGACAGCACCGCCGGCAGCGGCGCGCGCAGCGTCTCGGCCGCGTCGTCCAGCGCGCGGGTGACGGTCAGCGTGCCGGCGGCGGCGTCGAGCTCGACGGTCTTGGCGAACGTCAGGCCGGGGCGGCCGAGCTCGGCGGCGAGCAGGGCCGGCACCACGGAGCCCAGGCCGTCCAGCGCCGCCATGCCGGTGATCACGAGGTCGACGGGCGCCTCGGCCTCGAGGCGGCGCACCGCGGCCGCGAGCGCCGTCGTCGTGCCGAAGTAGTCCGAGCCGGCCAGCGCGTCGTCCGTGACGCGCACCGCCCGGTCGACGCCCATCTGGTAGGCCTTGCGCAGCGCCAGGTCGCCCGGGGCGGGCGCGACCGTGAGGGCCACGACCTCGCTGGCCGCGCGCTGGTCCTCCGGCAGCTGCTCGACGAGGCGCAGCGCCGCCTCGACGGCGTTCTCGTCCAGCTCGTTGAGCGACCCCTCGGACGGGTCGCGCACCACGCGCCCGTCGGCGAAGCGGCGGTCGGACGCGATGTCCGGGACGTACTTGACGAGGACGACGATGCGCACTGCTGGCCTTCCGACGTGCTCAAGCGGGCGTCACGAGCCTACTCGGCGCCGGGCCCGCCGGGTCGCCGCGGGGGCGTCGCGTGCGCCACGATGGGCGCCATGGACGGCCCGACATCGCAGGCAGCCTCCCGCCCGGTGGTGCGCCCCCTGACGCGGCCCACCGCCCGCCGCTCGCACGTCCCGCCGCTGGGCGTGCACCCGGTGGGCGACGGCGTGGACGTCGCCGTCGTCGCGTCGCACGCCACCGCCGTCGACCTGTGCCTCGTCGACGTCGTCGACCCCGCCCTGCCGGAGCACGACCCGGCGCGCTACCGCGAACGCCGCGTGCCGCTGCTCGGCCCCACCTACGGCGTCTGGCACGCGCACGTGCCCGGCGTGCGCCCGGGCCAGCGCTACGGGTTCCGCACCCACGGCCCCTGGGACCCGCGGGCCGGCCTGCGCCACAACCCCGCCAAGCTGCTCGTGGACCCGTACGCCCGCGGCCTCGTCGGCGAGCTGACGTACGGGCCCGAGACGCTGGGCGCCGTGGGCGCGCCCCGCTCGGACGACCCCACGACGCCGGACGGGCGCTGGTGGGTCGCCGAGCGGTACGGCGACCCCGAGCCGACCGACTCCCTGGCGTTCGTGCCGCACTCGGTGGTGCTGCCGCCCATGCCGGCCGCGCCGCCGCTGACCCGCCCCCGCGTGCCGTGGGCGGACACGGTCGTCTACGAGGCGCACGTGCGCGGCCTGACCCTGCGCCACCCGGGGGTGCCGCCGGAGCTGCGCGGCACCTACGCGGGCCTCGCGCACCCGGCGACCGTCGCGCACCTCAAGAGCCTGGGCGTCACCACCGTGGAGCTGCTGCCGATCCACGCCTCGGCGTCGGAGCCGCGGCTGGTGGCCCACGGGCTGCGCAACTACTGGGGCTACTCGACGCTCGGCTTCTTCGCGCCCGAGCCGCGGTACGCGACCCGCGCCGCGCGCGCGGCCGGCCCCGCCGCCGTGCTCGACGAGGTCCGCGGGATGGTGCACCTGCTGCACCAGGCCGGCATCGAGGTGGTCCTCGACGTCGTCTACAACCACACATGCGAGGGCGGCGACGACCAGCTCCACGTGAGCTGGCGCGGCCTCGACAACCCGGCCTACTACCTGCACGACGGCGCCTCCCCCGCCGCGCTGGCCGACGTCACGGGCACGGGCAACTCGCTCGACTTCCGCCGGGTGCGGGTGGTGCAGATGGCGCTCGACTCGCTGCGCTGGTGGGCGCAGGCGGTGGGCGTGGACGGCTTCCGCTTCGACCTGGCGGTGACGCTGGGGCGCGGCACCTACGGGTTCGACCCCGACCACCCGTTCCTCGTCGCGCTGCAGACCGACCCTGTGCTCAGCGGGCTGAAGCTGATCGCCGAGCCGTGGGACGTGGGCCCCGGCGGGTGGCGCACCGGGCAGTTCCCGCCGCCGATGGCGGAGTGGAACGACCGGTTCCGCGACGCGGCGCGGGACTTCTGGCTCGCCTCGGCGGCCGCGGGCTCGCGCGGCCAGCCCATGGTCAGCGTCCGGGAGCTCGGCACCCGCCTGGCCGGGTCGGCGGACCTCTTCGGCCGCTCCGACCCGCCCCTGGTGCGTGGCCCGGTGGCCAGCGTGAACTACGTGACCGCGCACGACGGGTTCACCCTGGCCGACCTGGTCGCCTACGACCGCAAGGACAACTGGGCCAACGGCGAGGACAACCGCGACGGCACCGACGACAACCGGTCGTGGAACCACGGGGTGGAGGGCCACGCGCCCGAGGGCGACCTCGACGCCGCCACCGAGCCGTGGCACGCCGTCGTGCCGCTGCGCCGGCGCTCGCAGCGCAACCTGCTCGCCACGCTGCTGCTGGCCGCCGGCACGCCCATGCTCACGGCCGGCGACGAGACGGGCCGCACCCAGCGCGGCAACAACAACGCCTACGCGCTGGACGACGAGACGTCGTGGGTCGACTGGGACCTCGGCGAGGCCGACCGGGACCTGCTGGCCACGACGTCGGCGCTGCTGCGGCTGCGCCGCGAGCACCCGGCCCTGCGCGCCGACTCGTTCTACCTGGGCACCCCGCGCCCCGGCGAGACGCGGCCCGACCTGCTGTGGTTCCGCGAGTCCGGGGAGCCGATGGACCGCACGGCGTGGGAGGAGGCGGGCCGCCGCGTCGTGCAGATGCTGCGCCCGGGCCCCGGCGCCGGCGACGCCGACGTGCTGCTCGTGCTCAACGGCCGGCTCGAGGACGCCGTGGTGACGCTGCCGCCGGTGCTCGACGGCGCCCGGCCGTGGCGCCTGGCGTGGAGCTCGGCCTGGCCGACGCCGCAGCGCCCCGCGGACGACCCCGACCCGGCCCGCGACGGCGCCACCACCCTGGAGGCGCTC
Organism: Isoptericola variabilis; assembly: GCF_001750215.1. Taxonomy (GTDB): domain Bacteria; phylum Actinomycetota; class Actinomycetes; order Actinomycetales; family Cellulomonadaceae; genus Puerhibacterium; species Puerhibacterium variabilis_A. Next base: position 3,839 of record NZ_LWGM01000121.1, read on the forward strand.
AGCCTGCAGGTGTTCCTCGCGGCACGCGGCTGAGCCCCCCGGCGCTACGCTCGGGCGCATGCCCACGGACGCCGACGTCGTCGTCATCGGGGCGGGCCTGGCCGGGCTCGTCACCGCCACCGAGCTGGCCGCGGCCGGCCGCCGCGTCGTCGTGCTCGACCAGGAGCCGGCCGCGAGCCTCGGCGGGCAGGCCTGGTGGTCGTTCGGCGGCCTGTTCCTGGTCGGCTCGCCGGAGCAGCGCCGCCTCGGCGTGCGCGACTCCGCCGAGCTGGCGTGGAGCGACTGGCTCGGGGCCGCTGCGTTCGCCGACGGCGCCGACCGGGGCGAGGGGCCCGACCGGCACGGCTACGCCTGGGCCCGGCAGTTCGTGGAGTTCGCCGCGGGCGGCATGCGCTCCTGGCTGCACGGGCTCGGCGTGCGCTGGTTCCCCCTGGTGCAGTGGGCGGAGCGGGGCGGCTACCCCGCGGGCGGCCACGGCAACACCGTGCCGCGGTTCCACGTCACCTGGGGCACCGGCCCCGCCGTCCTCGCGCCGTTCGTCGCGGCGGCCCGCGAGGCCCGCGACGCCGGGCTGCTGGAGGTCCGCTTCCGCCACCGCGTCACCGACCTGCTGACCGCCGACGGCCGGGTCACGGGGGTGCGGGCGCAGGTGCTGGCCGACGACCCGGCGCCGGCCGGCGCCCCGTTCGGCGGCCGCGGGCGCCCCTCGTCGCGCGACGTCGTGGGCGAGGTCGAGGTCGGCGCCCAGGCCGTCGTCGTCGCCTCCGGCGGCATCGGCGCGAACCACGACCTCGCGCGCGCCCGGTGGGACCTGACCCACGGCCGGCTGCCGCGGCGCATGCTCTCCGGCGTCCCCGACTCCACCGACGGGCTGATGCTCACCGCCGCGGGCGCCGCCGGCGCCGCCCTGGTGCACGAGGACCGCATGTGGCACTACCCGGAGGGCATCGCCAACCACTCCCCCGTCTGGTCCCGCCACGGCATCCGCATCCTGGCGGGGCCCTCGTCTTTGTGGCTCGACGCCGTGGGCCGGCGCCTGCCCGCGCCGCTGTTCCCCGGCTTCGACGCCCTCGGCGCGCTGCAGCACGTCACCCGGCACGGGCACGACCACTCCTGGTTCGTCCTGAACTCCACCATCCTGGACACCGAGCTCGCGCTGTCCGGCTCGGAGCAGAACCCCGACCTCACCGGCAAGGACGTGCGGCTGCTCGCCCAGCGCGTGCTGCCGGGCGCCGTCGGGCCCGTGGCGCGCTTCGCGAAGGAGTCCCCCGAGTTCCTCCGGGCCGCCACCCCCGCCGAGCTGGCCGCGCGGATGAACGCCCTGACGGAGGCGACGCCGGGCTCGGCCGGCCACGTCGCCGCGGGCGACCTCGCGGCCGCGGTCGAACTGCGCGACGCCCAGGTGGCCTCCGGGCTCGGCAAGGACCCGCAGGTGGTGGCCACCGCCGCCGCCCGGCACTACTGGGTGGACCGGCGCATGCGCGTCGCGCCGCCGCGGCGGCTCACCGACCCGAAGGACGGCCCGCTGCTGGCGGTGCGCCTGTCGGTGCTCACGCGCAAGACGCTCGGCGGCCTGTGGTGCGACCCCACCGGCCGCGTGCTGCGCCGCGACGGCTCGGTGTTCGACGGGCTGTGGGCCGTGGGCGAGGCCGCCGGCTTCGGCGGCGGCGGCGCGCACGGCCACCGTGCGCTGGAGGGCACGTTCCTCGGCGGCTGCCTGCACACCGGGCGGGTGACCGGGCGGGCGCTGGCCGCCGCGCTCTGAGCGTCGCCCCACCCGCTCGCGGGGCCGATCGTCCCACTGGGTGAGAAGCCCTGTTTCACGCCCCGGGATGTTCGGGTACGTTCCCTCTCGCAACCATCCAGAGCGGCCGAGAGACCTGGCTCGTCGACGCCGCAGCAACCCTCGGGTTCCCGAGTAGGTGCTACCGCCAGGACCGATGGAGATCCCGGATCCGCGTCGGTCTCGCGCGCCTCGTGCGCCGGACGGCGGTCTGTGCTGCCGTCCGGCCCGCGCGGGCCCGGGGCTCCTCGGACGAGGAGAAGGGACCGCCCCGATGACCGCAGCGCCGTCCGCCGTCCGCACCGCCGCGCCCCCGCGGCTGCCCGCCGACCACGACGCGCTGTGTCGGGTGTTCCGGCCGCTGTTCGACGAGGTCGCCGAGGGCGCCCTGCGCCGCGACTCCGAGCGCGTCCTGCCGTTCGAGCAGGTGCGCCTGCTCGACGAGGCGGGCTTTGGCACGCTGCGCGTGCCGGCCGAGCACGGCGGCCCGGGCGCGAGCGTGGAGACCGTCGCGCGGCTGCTGGTCGAGCTCGCCGCCGCCGACTCCAACGTGGCGCACCTGTACCGCTCGCACCTGGGCTTCGTGGAGTCGCTGCGGTTCCAGCCCGAGCACCTGCAGTCCGTCTGGTACCCGCGGGTGCTGGCCGGGCGCACCGTCGGCAACGCCTCCACCGAGAAGGGGGGCAACCGCCTCGGCACGCTGAGCACCACGCTGCGCCGCACCCCGGACGGCTGGGTGCTCGACGGCGAGAAGTACTACACGACCGGCACGATCTTCGCGGACTACACCCGCGTCTCCGCGGCGCTGGACGGCCAGGACGGGCGCCGGTTCGCCGTCGTGGCCACCGACGCCCCCGGCGTCACCGTGCTGGACGACTGGGACGGGTTCGGCCAGCGCCTCACCGGCACCGGCACGGCGCGCTTCGTGGCCGTCCCGGTGCCCGACGACGCGCTGCTCGACCGCGTGGCCGGCTCCCCCGAGGCCGTGCACGAGGCGGCGTTCTTCCAGCTCGTGCTGCTCGCCGTGCTGGCCGGCATCGCGCAGGCAGCGCGCCGGGACGCGGCCGCCACGGTGGCCTCGCGGCGCCGCACGTTCAACACCGGGCTGGGCCTGCCGTTCGCGCAGGATCCGCTCATCCAGGAGGCGACCGGGCGCATCGCCGCGAAGGCGTACGCCGCCGAGGCCGTGGTGCTGCACGCGGCGCGGGCGCTCGACGCCGGCCTGGCCGCCGCCGCTAGCGCCGGCGCCGACCGCCCCGGCTTCGACGGGCCGACCCCGGCCGCGCTGCACGACGGCGAGATCGCCGTCGAGCACGCGCAGGTCACCGTCCCGGAGCTCGCCCTCGGGGCGGCCCAGGACCTGTTCCTCACGGTCGGGGCCTCGGCCACGTCCACCGCCAAGGGGCTGGACCGGCACTGGCGCAACGCCCAGACCGTCGCCACCCACAACCCGATCGCCTTCCGCGCCCGCGCGCTGGGCGACCACTGGATCAACGGGACGCTGCCCGAGGGCCTCAACGCCATCGGCGACGCGCCCGTCCGCGCCCCGAAGGAGGCCGCGCGATGACCACCGCACCCACGACCCCGACCACCCCGGGCGCCCCGAGCGCCCCCGCCGCCCGGACCGCCGGCGGCGCGCGCCCCTGGGCCGGCAAGCGCCGCGTGCTGGCGAGCGCCTTCGTCGGCACCACCATCGAGTGGTACGACTACTACCTCTACGGCACGGCCGCCGCCCTGGTGTTCAACGGCCAGTTCTTCCCCGACGCCTCGCCCCTGGCGGGCACCATCGCGTCGTTCGCCACGCTCGCGGTCGGCGTCGTCGTGCGCCCCCTCGGCGGCGTCGTCGCCGGGCACCTGGGCGACCGGGTGGGCCGCAAGTCCCTGCTCGTGGCGTCGCTGCTGCTCATGGGCGTCGCGTCCACGCTCATCGGGCTGCTGCCGACGTTCGCCCAGGTGGGTTGGTGGGCCGTGGCCGGGCTGGTGACCCTGCGCGTGCTGCAGGGCCTGTCGGCCGGCGCGGAGTGGGGCGGGTCGGCCCTGCTGAGCGTCGAGCACGCGCCCGCCCGCCACCGCGGCTTCTTCGGCTCCTTCACGCAGGTGGGGTCGGCCGCCGGGATGCTGCTGGCCTCCGGGTCGTTCTTCGTCGTGCAGCACGTGCTGACGGCCGAGGAGTTCGCCGCGTTCGGCTGGCGCCTGCCGTTCCTCGCCTCGGCGGCGCTGGTCGCCGTCGGCCTGTGGATCCGCCTCGGCGTCCAGGACGCGCCCGAGTTCACCGCGCTGAAGGACGCCGGCGAGGTCGAGCGCGCGCCGCTGCGGGTGCTGCTGCGCGACCACCGCCGCGTGCTGGTGGTGACCATCGGGCTGCGGCTGGCGCAGAACGCCGTGTACTACCTCATCACCGTCTACCTGCTCAGCTACCTCACCTCCGAGCGGGGCGACTCCGAGGCCGGCGTCACGGCCGTGATGATCGGCTCGGCCGTCGGGCTGGCCACCGGCCCGTTCTGGGGCTGGCTGTCCGACCGCGTCGGGCGCAAGCCGGTCACGGTCGGGGGCGTCGTGGCGATCGGCGTGTTCGGCTGGGTGCTGTTCGCGTTCGCCGACGCCGGCCCGCTGGCGCTGCTGCCGCTGGTCGTGATCCTCGGCATGAACCTCGCGCACGACGCCGTCTACGGCCCGCAGGCCGCCTGGTTCGCCGAGCAGTTCCCCGTCCAGGTGCGCTTCTCCGGCGTGACCGTCGCCTACCAGGTGGCGACCGTCCTGGCCGGCGGCTTCATGCCGATGATCGCCGCGCTGCTGCTCGCGGCGGGCGGCGGGCGGCCGTGGCTGATCGCCGGCTACCTGTCGCTGCTGAGCGTCCTGTCCCTGGCCGCGTGCCTCGCGGCCGCCGACCCCGCCGGCGTGCGGGCCCGCACCGAGCGCGCCGCCCGCCGCCGCCAGCCCGCCCTGACCCCGGAGGGAGCCCTGTGAGCCGCCCGATCCTGCTCAACGCCTTCGACATGATGGTGCCCGTCCACCAGTCCCCCGGGCTGTGGCGGCACCCGGAGTCCGGCGCCGCCCGGTTCACCGACCTCGGCTACTGGACGGACCTGGCCCGCACGCTCGACGACGGCGGGTTCGCGTCCCTGTTCCTCGCCGACGTCCCGGGCGTCTACGACGTCTACGGCGGCGGCCCCGAGGCCGCGGCCCGCGGAGGGGTGCAGTACCCGGTGCTCGACCCGCTCGTGGCCGTGCCGGCCATGGCGGCGGCCACCCGCTCGCTCGGCTTCGGCGTCACCGCCTCGGTGACGTACGTCCAGCCCTACCTGCTGGCCCGCACCCTGGCGACGCTGGACCACTTCACCGGCGGGCGCGTGGCCTGGAACATCGTCACCAGCTACCAGGAGTCGGCGGCGCGCAACCTCGGCCTGGGCAGCCAGATCCCGCACGACGAGCGCTACGACCGGGCCGACGAGTACATGGAGGTCGTCTACCGGCTGCTCGAGGGCTCGTTCGGCGACGGCGCGCTCGTGCTCGACCCGGCCGCGAACGTCGTGGTCGACCCGGAGCGGCTGCACCCGGCCGGCTTCGAGGGACGGTACTTCTCCGTGCCCGGCGTCGCGCTCGCCCCGCCCGGGCCGCAGGGCACGCCGCTGCTGTTCCAGGCGGGTGCCTCCCGGCGCGGCCAGCAGTTCGCCACCGACCACGCCGAGGCGGTCTTCTTCTCCGGCGGCACGCCGCAGCTGGTGCGCCGCTGGGTGGACGCCACCCGCGACGGGCTGGCCGAGCGGGGCCGGCCGCGCGACGCGATCAAGACGTTCGCGCTGGCGACGGTCGTCGTCGCGGACACCGACGCCGAGGCGCAGGCCCGCCTGGACGAGTACGGCGCCTACGTGGACACGGAGGCGGCGCTCACCCTGTTCGGCGGGTGGACCGGCGTCGACCTCTCCGGCGCCGACCCCGACGCCCCGCTGGAGCACGTGGCCACGGACGCCAACCAGTCGGCGCTCGCCTCGTTCACGACGCTGGGCGACCGCACCTGGACGGTGCGCGACCTGGCCCGGTTCGTCGCGATCGGGGGCCGCGGGCCGGTGATCGCGGGCTCGCCCGCCACCGTGGTCGACGAGCTGGAGCGCTGGCAGCGGGAGGCCGACGTCGACGGCTTCAACGTCTGCGCGGCCGTGCGCCCGGCGGACCTGGAGCGGTTCGCCCGGCTGGTGTCGCCGGAGCTGCGCCGCCGCGGCCTGCTGCCCGACGCGCCGGGCGGGGCCACCCTGCGCGAGCGGGTCATGGGCGCCGGCCCG
>NZ_LWGM01000122.1 GCF_001750215.1 Isoptericola variabilis
GTCGTGCCGGCGCGCGGCGGCGGCCGCGGGCAGCCCGGCCACGAGGCCGCCGAGCTCCGCCGCGATGCCGGCGAGCACGACGGGCGCGGTCACGCGGCGCAGGAGCGGGCGCGGCGACCCGTCGGCCATCCGCGGCCCGAGGCGGGCGCGGACGGCCCACACGTACGCGCCCTGGTCGCGCGCGACCGTGCGCGCGAAGCGGCGCAGGACCGGGTCGCGCCAGCCGAACAGCCGGACGAGCGTGACGACGTGGTCGCGCCGGTGGTGGTACAGCGACCTCAGGTCGGACCGGGTGTCGAGGGCGCCGCACCGGCCGTCGTGGTGCACCACGGCGCGCGGGGCGAACACCAGGCGGCCGCCGCCGGCGCGCACCCGGAGCGACAGGTCGGTCCCGCCCCAGCAGCCCCGGGCGGAGACGCCGCCGGCGGCGGCGAGCGCGGTGCGTCGGAACGACATCGCGGCCCCGTGCAGGTGGTCGACGTCGACCACGCGCCCGGGGTCCGCGCCGAAGCGGTCGGTGAGCCGGCCGTCGGGCAGCAGGCGGCCGACGAGCTCGAGCCCGTCGGCCTCGTCCTCGGCGCCGGCGTCGACCACCCGCCCGCCGACCCCGGCGACGTCCGGGTCGGCGTACGGGGCGACCAGCGCGTCGAGCCACCCGGGGTCGGCGCGGGCGTCGTCGTGGACGAACGCCACGACGTCCCCGCGCAGGTCCTCGAGGCCGGGCGTGCCGCCCGGCCCGGGGCGCACGACGCGGACGTCCGGCAGCGCGCGGCGCAGCCGCTCGCCTGCGCGCCCGTCGTCCGACGCGTCGAGCACCACGACCTCGAGCGGCGCCGTGCCGAGGGCCTCGAGGTGGTGGAGGCACGCGCGGACCGCGCGCGGCGGGCCGTGCGTCACCACGACGAGGCTCACGGTGGGCCGAGAGGTGGGCCGAGAGGTGGCCTGAGGGGTGGCCTCAGGGGTGGCCTGAGAGGTGGGCGACGCGGCGGAGGTCACGGCTCGCCTCCCGGCGGCTCGGGGACGCGCACGAGGCGGTACCAGTCGGTGCGGCGCAGGGGCGAGCCGAGGACGGCGGCGAGCGGGCGCCGCGTGCGGCGCTCCCAGCGCTCGTACACGACCGGGCGGGAGTAGTCCTCCGTGTGCCCGGACCAGCCGAACTTCCGCCGCATGACGTCGGGCGAGCGCACCCAGGAGAAGTGCAGCACCGCGGACCCGGGGTCGACGACCTCGTGCACCGTCGCGTCGTGGGGGTGCGCGGGGTCGGTGTTCCAGGGGCCGAGGTCCACGCGGTACAGCGGGACGTCCGCCTGGCGGGCGTGGCGCAGGCGCGTGCCCGCGCGCACCGCGAGGGGGCCGGGGTAGGAGGCGCGGGGCCGCCAGAGCCGGCTGCTCGCCTCGAGGTAGCGGCCGGGCGCGACCCGCGAGTACAGCCAGCGCGAGGGGTAGTCGAGCCCGCCGGCGCCGGCGGCGTCGGCGCGGCGCAGCGCGGCCAGGAAGGCCTGCGGGTCGAGCATGACCTCGTCGGTGTCGAGCTGCAGCACCCAGTCCGCGTCCTGCGACGCCAGGCCGAGCGCGTCCTGCCGCTGCCGGGTCTCGGCGTCGAACGGCTCGTCCCCGAGCCGCACGTAGTCGCCCGGCGCGTGGACGCACCGGCCCTCGACGTCGACCTCCTTGACGAGCGCGAGGCACTCCTCGACGGGCAGGGGCGTGCCGGTCCACGACGTCGACGTCCGGTCGTAGGACAGCACGATCCGGTCGACGTGCGGGTAGTACGCCCGCAGGCTTGCGGCGAGGAAGCTGGGGTCGGCGACCAGGACGTACGCGGTCAGGCGCATCAGATGTAGTCCGCGAACTCGCGCTCGTTCTTCTGGAAGACGAGCGTGCCGGCGAGGAAGATCAGCGGCGCGGCGACGGCGAGGGCGACGACCTGCCACGTCACGGGCGTGTCCGTGCCGAGCAGCGACCACCGGAACGCCTCGAGGAACCAGGTGACCGGGTTGATGTCGAACAGCCACCGCAGGCCCTGCGGCACCTCCGACAAGGCGTAGGCGACCGGGCTCGCGTACAGCAGGATCTGCGTGAGCCACGGCAGCACGTACTGCACGTCGCGGTACTTGACCATGTACGCGGCGGCGGCGAGCCCGAGCCCGGTGCCGACCAGCAGGATGAGCAGCACCCACACCGGCAGCAGCAGCACGGGCCAGCCGGGGTTGATGCCGTAGACGAACAGCAGCACCACGGCCAGCACGAGCGCGACGAGGAAGTCGACGACGACGGACGCGAGGCTTGAGACCGGCACGAGCAGCCGCGGGAAGAAGACCTTCTGGACCAGCGCCTGGTTGCCCACCATCGAGCTCGACGCGCGCCCGAGCGAGCCGTTGAAGAGGTTCCACGCCAGCATGCCGGCGAGCGAGAAGAGGAAGTACGGCGTCGCGCCGCTCGACATGTCGGCGATCTGCCCGAAGACGATCGTGAAGATGCCCGCGCTGACCAGCGGCTGGGCGATCACCCACGTGATGCCGAAGAACGTCTGGCGGTAGCGCACGATGATGTCGCGCTGGGCCAGGCGGACGGCGACCTCGCGCGCGCCCCACAGCGCCCGCCAGGCGGGCAGGTTGAGGCGCCCCGGCGGCGTGATGACGGTGCGCTCGACGGGGTGGGCAGGCTGCTGGGCGGTGCTGGGCGCGGCGTCCACCTCAGGCCCCCTCGTAGTGGAAGTCGGCGAAGACCAGGCCCTTGTCCGTGCTCGAGGACTCGGCGTACTCCGGGTACGGCAGGTCGGGCAGCACCTCGAACCGCCAGGCGCCCTCCCACGCGTCGAGCACGCCGGACTGGCAGGCGTACAGGTCGACCGTGTACTGGCCCGGCTTGAGCCACAGGTCGCGGATCACGAGCCGGCCCTTCTGGTGCTGGTCGGGGTCGAACCACCGGCCCACCAGCCGGCTGTCGCACTGCGCGATCACGGCGCCCTGGTCGTTGTTGACGTGCGCGGACACGAAGTACGTCCCCACCAGGTCCTTGCTCGGCGGCACCTCGAAGTCGACGACGACGTCCTGCGACGAGCGCAGGAACTCGTCCTCCATCTGCACCGACGAGAACCGGACGTCGCCGGTGCCGGGGCGCCTGTCGGGGTCCGACTGCGCCGCGGCGAAGCTCTCGAAGCTCTCCCGGTAGGCCTGGAGGGTGCCTTCCACGGTGCCCGCGTACCGCAGCCGCCCGCGGTCGAGCAGGATCGCCGAGGAGCACAGGGCCTGGACGGTCTGCAGCTGGTGGCTGACGTAGAGCACGGTGCGGCCGCCCTGGGCGGCCTCGCGCATCTTGGCGATCGAGCGGCGCTGGAACTCCGCGTCGCCCACCGCGAGCACCTCGTCGATCGCGAGGATCTCCGTGTCGAGGTGTGCCGCGACGGAGAACGCCAGCCGCACGTACATGCCCGAGGAGTAGCGCTTGACCGGCGTCGCGAGGAACTTCTCGATCCCGGAGAAGTCGACGATCTCGTCGTAGCGCCGCCGGATCTCCTTGCGCGTCATGCCCAGGATCGCGCCGTTGAGGTAGATGTTCTCCCGGCCCGTGAGCTCCGGGTGGAACCCGGTCCCGACCTCGAGCAGCGACCCGATGCGGCCGTCGAGCTCGATGCGGCCCCGGCTGGGGGCGGTCACGCGGGTGAGGATCTTCAGGAGCGTCGACTTGCCCGCCCCGTTGCGGCCGACGATCCCCAGGGCCTCGCCCTGGGGGACGTCGAAGGTGATGTCGTCGAGCGCGTCGAAGTCCGTGGTCCGCGCCCGGCCGGTGGAGCGCAGCCACTGGATCGCGGCGCTCGCGGCGGTGGACGGGCGCTCGCCGGTGGCGCCGAGCCGGTAGGTCTTGCCGAGTCCGGCGACGCGGATCGCGTGATCTGTGATCGCTGCCACATCGGGAACATAACCGCCACCGCGCGCGACCGGACCGGGCGGGCGGGGTGAACGCGGGGTGAATCCGGCCCTGACGCCGGGCACCGGGTGAACTTCGCGCCGCCCCGCCGGGACGGCGGCGCGCGCCCGTAGCATCGACGACGTCCGGCCCGGCGGAGTCAGGGGCGACGATGGTGACGAACGACGACAGCACCACGGCCGGGCAGGGCGCGCGCCGGCCGTCCCGGCGACGCGCGGTCGCGGTCTCGGCGGTCGCCGTCCTCCTCGTGCTGGTGGTGGTGGTGGGCCTGGGCGTGTGGCCGGGCGGCCGCGAGGGGACCTCGACCGGTCGCGGGGGCGGCCCCGCGCTGCCGTCGGTGGCCCCGGTCTCCGCGCCGGGCGCGGTCCCGGTCTGCGGGTTCCCCGTGCTCGACGCCATCACCGAGGACGGGGTCGAGGAGGCGGACCTCGACGGCGTGCGCACGGTCGTGGACGACGTCGTGACCGTGCCGGGCACCGAGCCGGTGACGTTCCGGCTGGCGGGCGGCGGCGCGTTCGTGCTCGAGCGCGAGGACGCGACCTACACCGTGTCCCGGTACGACCTGCGCACCGGCGAGCGGACCGCCACCACGACGATCGAGCTGGCGGCCGACGAGGGCACCGAGACGTTCAGCACCGACTTCCTCGAGGTCGACGACGACGGCGCCGTCTACCTGCTCGACACGCTCGCGGGCCGGCGCGACCTGCTCAAGGTCGCCCCCGACGGCGAGGTCGTCTGGCGCACGGCGATCCCGGCCGGGCCCGCCACCACCGGCGACCTGCTGGACCTGTACGGGCTCGTGCGGTGGGCGGACGTCGAGGCCGGCGGCGAGGCCGGCGGCGAGGCCGGCGGCGAGGTCGTCGGCGTCCAGGAGGGCGGCGCGCTGCTGCACCGCGTGACCGCGGACGGCGAGCTGCTCGACCCGGTCGAGCTGCCCGGCGCCGTCGTCGGCCAGCTCCCGGACGGGCGGGTGGTCGTCGCGGGCGACGAGCGCGACGGCGACGTGCGCCGCGTCGACCTGCGCGCGGTCGACGCCGCCGGGCGCACGAGCCTGCACCTCGGGGCGTCCTGGGAGCGCGGGCTGCCGTTCGCCGTCCCGCGCCCGACGTGGACCGAGCCGTCCGGCGTCTCGACCGCCCCCGACGGCGACGGCGTCCTCGTGGCCGAGCCCGGCGTCGGGTTCCGCTGGTTCGGCGAGGACGGCGTCTTCCGCGGGGTGTGGCCCGACTCGCGCACCGACGTCGACCAGCCGTTCGCGCTGTGGGACGGCACGCCCGTGCTGCGCGCCGACGCCGACCCGCGGTCGCCCTACTACGTGCTGACCCACGGCGACGACGGCGGCTACGCGCTCACCGAGGTCGCGGCCGAGCGGATGGCGTTCCAGCTCACCGCGACGAAGCCGTACAGCGCGGCGAACGAGCCGCTGCTCAGCGGGCTCGGCCTCGGCGCCGGGCTCCTGGTCGACCGGCCGTACGGCGTGTTCCCGGACGGGACCGAGCCGCGCGTGCGCGCCGCGTTCGACGACGCGTGGGCGCCCTGGGCGGACACCTACCGGCTGCGCTACCAGGTGCGCGGCGACCCGCGCGTGCCGGACCCCGTCGTGGGGGAGGAGACGCTGGTCGACCTGCCGCCCCGTGGCGGGGAGGTCCCCCTCGAGCTGCCCGCCGCGCGGCCCGGCGTCTACGAGGTCGACGCCGCGCTGGTGCGGGCCGACACCGGGGAGGCCGTCTCGGGCACCTGCCTGCGCTACACCGTCGGCGCGGCGGGCAGCGGGCTCGACCCCGCGGCGCTCGCCGACGGCGCGGACTGGGGCGGCGCGGCGCCCGTGCGCGGGGTCCAGCTCGCCGACCAGCTGGGCGTGGGCAGCCACCGCACGCAGCTCGACTTCGGCGCGATCGTCCCGGACCCCGCGGCGGAGCCCGACCCCGCGGCGCTCGTGTGGGACTCCCTGCCGGCCCCGGCGCCCGCGGAGGGCGAGGAGGTGCCGCAGGAGGGCGCGGACCCGTTCGCCGAGCTGGTCGCGGCCGCCCGGCTCGCCGAGCGGACCGACGTGCTGCTCGTGCTGCAGGTGGGCTCGGGCGGCGAGGCGGAGAAGGCCGCCGTCGAGGCCGGCACCTGGGAGGGCTGGGTGCGGGCCATCGCCGCCGCGGTGCACGAGCGCGCCCCGTCCCTGCGGCACTGGCAGCCCTGGAACGAGCCCAACAACACCGGCTACGGCGACCCCGCGGCCTACGAGCGGGAGGTGGGCGCGCCCTTCGCGCGCGCGGTCCGCGCGGCCGTGCCGGGCGCCGTCGTGATCGGCGGCAACACGCTGGGGATCATGCCGGACTGGTGGGCCGGCCTGGTCGAGGCCGGCGGCTGCGAGTCGCTCGACGTGGTGGGCATCCACCCGTACACGGGGATGAACCGCTCCTGGGAGGAGGAGGGCTTCTCCCTCGACGGCGCCGAGCTCGACCAGCTGCGCGAGGCGCTCGCCCCGTGCGGGGACGTCCCGGTGTGGGACACCGAGTCGGGCTGGTGGTCGGACGGCGTGGCCAACCTGCGCGCGACGGCGTGGGACGTGGCCCGCAAGCTGCTGTGGTACCGCGTCGAGGGCATCGGGGAGTGGACGTACTTCTTCTCTGAGGGCGGGTTCGGCGAGGCGGGCGTGTCCTGGTCCCTGGTGCAGTACGGCGACTACGTCAAGCCCGCAGGCGCGGTGTTCGCGGCGACGGCCCCGTTCCTCGACGGGTTCGAGCGCTTCGCGCCCGTCGACGACGGGGCGCCGGGCGTGCACGCCGTGGGCGCCCGGGCGCCCGACGGGCGCGAGCTGCTCGCGGTGTGGTCGGAGGACCTCGCCGTGCCGGTGCGGGTCACCGCGGCCGGGGACCGGGCGGTCCAGGTGCTGCGGCGCGACCCCTACGGCGCCGAGGGCACGCTCGAGGTCCCGGCCGGCGGGGCGCAGGTCGGCCTCAGCGGCGCCCCGCTGTTCCTCGTCGCGCCGCCGGGCACGGACCTCGGGGTCGCGCCGGTCGAGGAGCTCGGCGAGGACGTCCTCCAGGGCCGCCCGGCCACGGCCACCTCCACCCACGAGGAGGCGAGCCCGCCGGACGTCGTCACGACCGGCACGTTCGCGGTGCGCGACCCGTGGCGCTCGGGCCGCCTCGACGACGGCGCGGTGGACGAGGCGCCGGCCGTCGAGGTGGCCACGGCGGGGCCGGTGGTGATCGACCGCGTCGCCGTCGCCACGGCGGGCATCCGCTGCTGCGCGTCGGGGCTGCGCGACTACACCGTCTCGGTGCGCACGCCCGAGGGGCGCTGGCTCGACGTCGCCGAGGTCCGCGACCAGTTCTGGGAGCGGGTGGCGCTCGTGCGGTTCGAGCCCGTCGAGGTCACCGCCGTCCGCGTCTCGGTCCCGATGACGACCGAGCGGGGGGTGCCCGTCCTCGCGGCGAACTACACCGGCGTCCTCGGCGGGCTGCACCCCGACTACATCCCGCTGGCGACCGAGAGCGACTGGATCGCGACCGTCAGCGCGGTGCGGGCGTGGGCGTCGCAGGGCTCCGGGTGAAACCGCGCCCGCCGGGGCCCGGCGGCGGGTGAATCGGCCGTCCGGCCCGGTCCGCACGCCCCCGGGCGTGCCTATCCTCGGGCACGGCCGAGACCGGGCACGGTCTGCCGACGCAGCGAGGAAGCGGGGTCGCCGTGGCGTACGACGCGAGGGCCGTGGCCTTCTACCTGCCCCAGTTCCACCCCATCCCGGAGAACGACGAGTGGTGGGGACCGGGGTTCACCGAGTGGACGAACACGGCCCGGGCGCGCCCGCTGTTCCCCGGGCACCGGCAGCCCGACCTGCCGGCCGACCTCGGCTTCTACGACCTGCGCCTGCCCGAGGCGCGCGCGGCGCAGGCCGAGCTGGCGCTGGCGCACGGGGTCGAGGCGTTCGCCTACTGGCACTACTGGTTCGGCCACGGCCGGCGGATCCTCGAGCGCCCCTTCGCCGAGGTGCTGGCTATGGGTGAGCCCAAGATCTCGTTCTGCCTCGCGTGGGCCAACCAGACGTGGAGCGGCATCTGGCACGGCGACGCCGACAAGGTGCTGGTGCAGCAGCACTACCCGGGCACCGAGGACCACGTGGCCCACTTCGAGGCGGTGCTGCCGGCGTTCCGCGACCCGCGGTACCTGCGGGTGGACGACAGGCCGGTGTTCTACGTCTTCCGCCCCGAGGAGCTGCCCGACGCCGCGCGGTTCGTCGACCTGTGGCAGGACCTGGCGCGGCGCGCCGGGCTGCCGGGGCTGTACCTCGTCGCGGAGATGAGCGACCTGCTCGGCGCGGGCGTGAAGTACGACCGCGTCGAGGCCGACGGGTTCGACGCCGGCGTGTACATGCGCCTTCCGGCGCGCACGACGCGGGCCGACGTGCTGCGCATGCGCGCGGGCCGCAAGCTCGCCCGCTGGCCGGAGCGGTACCCGTACGCACAGGACTGGGCGGCCACGGCCCGGACCGGCGCCGCCGTCCAGCCGTGCGTCTACCCGAACTGGGACAACTCCCCGCGCTCGGGCCGCCGCGGCGTCGTCGTGACCGGGTCGGAGCCCCGGCTCTTCGAGCGGCACGTGCGCCAGGCGGTCGCCACGCTGGCCGACCGGCCGGCGCAGGAGCGGCTGCTGTGGGTCAAGTCGTGGAACGAGTGGGCGGAGGGCAACCACCTCGAGCCCGACCTGCGCCACGGCCACGGCTGGCTGGAGGCGCTGCGGGACGGTCTCGGTGGCTGAGGCACCCGCGGGCGGGGCCCCGCTGCGGATCGCGATGATCTCCTACTACCTGCCGAGCGCCAGCAAGATGGGCATCGGCTACCAGGTGCACGCGCTGGCGGAGGAGCTGGTGCGGCGCGGCCACCACGTCGACGTCCTCAGCGAGTGCCCGCCCGTCGAGGGCGCGTCGTACGGCCACCGCCACGTCCCGCTGCGCGGCCCGCTGCGCACCTTCCGCTTCGCCCTGGCGCTGCGCCGCCTCGACCTGAGCGGCTACGACGTGCTGCACGCGCACGGTGACGACTACTGGCTGTGGCGCCGCCGGGTGCGCCGGCACGTCCGGACGCTGCACGGGTCGTGCTTCGAGGAGGCCCGGCGCATCCGCGGCGTCAAGGAGAAGGCCCGCATGGTGCTGCTCGGCCTGTCCGAGGTGCTCGCCAGCGTCGTGGCCGACCGGACCGTCGTCGTCTCCCCGATGACCCGGCGCTGGTACCCGTGGGTGCGCGGCGTGGTGCCCAACGGCGTCGACACGCGCCGCTTCGCGCCGGACGACGCGCCGCGGGCCGACCACCCCGTCGTGCTCTTCGTCGGCGCGTGGAAGGGCCGCAAGCGGGGCGACGTCCTCGCGCGGCAGTTCGTGCGCGACGTGCGCCCGGCGCTGCCCGACGCCGAGCTGTGGATGGTCTCGCGGGACGTGCCCGAGGGCGCGGGCGACGGCGTCGTCGAGCTGGGCGCGCTGAGCGACGCCGAGCTCGTCGAGGCCTACCGCCGCGCCTGGGTGTTCTGCCTGCCGTCGGACTACGAGGGGTTCGGCATCCCGTACGTCGAGGCGATGGCGAGCGGGGCGCCGGTCGTCTCGACGCCGAACGTGGGCGCCAGGTACGTCAGCGAGGACGGCCGCAGCGCGCGGCTCGTGCCGCTCGAGGACGTCGGGACGACGCTGCGCGACCTGCTCCAGGACGACGACGCCCGCGCGACGCTCGCGAAGCTGGGGCTCGAGCGCGCGGCGGCGTTCGACCTGCGCCGCGTCGTGGACGCCTACGAGGAGCTGTACCGGTCCTGACGGCGCCGGCCGCCCCGGCGGCCGGGCGGCAGCAGCCGTGCCGCGGCGGCGGTCGCGCAGGCGAGCGCGCCCACGAGCAGGACCGACCCCACCACGTCGCTGGGGCGGTGGGCATGCCCGACGACGGACGCCCCGGCGGCCAG
>NZ_LWGM01000123.1 GCF_001750215.1 Isoptericola variabilis
CGACGCCGACGAGGCCCATCGACAGCAGCAGCTCGGAGAAGTCGGGGATGCCGAAGGCCGCGGACCCGACGCCGCCGAAGAACAGCATGGCGGCCTGGATGACGCCGACGCCGGCCACGATCATCCAGAACGAGCTCATCCGGGGCGTCGAGAACCGCGCCCAGTTGCCGACCTGGGTGCCGCCGGAGACGAACGTCGCGACGAGCATGGTCATGGCGGTGGCCAGCGGCATCGAGCCGTCGCCGGAGGTGCCGAGCAGGCCCGTCCACCCGCCGGCCTCGTCGAACGACCGGACGGTCATCCAGACGCACAGCACGAGCATGAGCGGCACCGAGACCCACGACAGCAGCTCGATGCCGCGGAAGCCCCGGTAGGCGGTGACGGCCATGAGGACGCCGCCCGCGACGACGACGGGCCACGTCGTCTCCCAGCCGAGCGCCGTGCCGAACAGGTCGCCGAGCACGGCGATCGTGATGCCGTACCAGCCGACCTGCGTCCCGCCGAGGAGGACGGACGCCCACTTCCCGCCGGCGCGGCCGAGGACGAGGCGCGCGGTGAGGACGGTCGACAGCCCCGTGCGGGCCGCGATCAGGCCGAGCGTGCCGATGTAGAGCGCCAGGATGAGCGACGCCGCGGCGGCGGCCGCGAGGAACGCCGGGAAGTCGAGCGCGCCGGCGACCTGGCCGCCCGTGACCATGGTGGGGGTGAAGAAGCAGAAGCCCGCCATGACGATCGTGACGGCCGCGGGGCCGCGCCGCCGTGCTGACGGGACCCGCTCCAGCGGGTAGTCGGGGTCGACGACGACCGGGGGACGGTCGAGCGCCTCGGACTGAGGCGGCGTCGTGGTGGTCATGGCGGGTGCCCTTCCGTCGGTGGTCGGAGCGCTGCTCCGTGCGACGGAAGTAGACCGGGCGCCGGGGCGGCGCCCAAGGTCGTGGCCGGATTGGTGGAGACCGCACCACCGCGGCCGCGTCGCCGGTGTGCGCACCGACACCCCGCGGAAACACGGGCGACATCGCACCTCCCTACGGTCGGAGCGTGACGGAGGCTCCGGCGACCCCGGCGACGGCGGTCCCCCTGCAGGTGCGGGTGGGCGACATGCTGCGCTGGCCCGACGTGCCGATCGAGCTGCTCGGCAGCACGGCGGGCCTGGACCGGCACGTGCGCTGGGCGCAGGCCACCGAGCTGCTCGACCCCTCACCGTTCCTGCGCGGGGGCGAGGTGGTCCTCACGACGGGCCTCGAGCTGCGCGGGGCGGCGGAGTGCCGGCAGTTCGTGGACGCGCTGGTGCGCGCGGGCGCGGTCGCGATCGGCTACGGGGTCGACGTCGTGACGAGCAGGCCGCCGGGCCCGCTGCTGGAGGCGGCGGACGCCGCCGGGCTGCCCGTCCTGCGGGTGCCGCGCACGGTGCCGTTCGTGACGTTCACCGAGCGCCTCGCGCAGGAGCAGACCCGCATGTGGGTGCTGGCGCAGGACCGCCTCGCGGCCGGGCACCTCTTCGACGCCGTCCGGCGCGGTCTGGCGGACCCGGTGGTGCTCCTCGAGCGGTTCGGCGAGCTCGACCGGCCTGGGGTCGAGCTCGCCGCCGCCTGCTTCGCGGGCCGTGAGCGGCTGCCGCACGTCCCCGGACCGCACCGCGTCGGGTACGTCCGCGACCGCACCCTCGTGCTCGGCACCGCCGGGACGGTGGCGGAGCTCGTCGCGTCCATGGCGGGCGACGTGCTGCTCGGTCACGGCGGCCCCGCCGCCGGCCGCGACGTCCGGCGCGTGCTCGGCGAGGCGGTGGCCGCGCTCGACGTGGCCCTGGGGCGGGGACGGACGGCGGGCCCGCGCGACCTCGCGTCTCTCGACGGGCTGCTGCACCGGCTCACCGCCGAGCAGGTGGAGCCCTTCCGCGACCACGTCCTGCGCCCGATCGTCGAGCACGACCGGCGGCGGTCCGCGGCGCTCCTCTCCACCGCGCGGGCGTTCCTCGCGCACGACGGGTCCGTCGCCCGCACCGCGACCGAGCTCTACCTGCACCCCAACACCGTCCGCAAGCGGCTGGACCGCATCGACGACCTCACGGGGCTCGAGGTGCGCGAGCCCGCCGGTCGGGTGGCGCTGCGCATCGCGCTGAGCGCGGCGCCACCCGGGTAGCGGCGCGCGACGCCCGCGCGCCCGGACAGGGCGCGCGGGCGTCGTCCGCCGGATCCGCTCTGCGCCTCAGGCGCCGGCTGCCGCCCGCTCCGCGGTGAGCACGGTCGCCTGCTGCTGGGCGCGCACGCTCAGCTCGGCCGCCTTGAACGCGTGCTCCTGGGTCATCGCCGTCTCGGTGCGCTCGAGGCAGTCGAGGATGAGCTGGCCGAAGTACGGGTAGCCCACCTCGCCGTTCGTCGTCAGGTGGTGCTCGCCCTTGCCGTCGACGAGGAACACGTGGCCGGGACCCTCGTCGGTGCCGACGTTGACGTACTTGCGCAGCTCCATGTACCCCTCGGTGCCGAGGATGAAGGTGCGTCCGTCGCCCCAGGTGCTCAGGCCGTCGGGCGTGAACCAGTCGACGCGGACGTAGCCGGCGGCCCCGGTGTCCATGGCGATGGTGGCCTCGCCGAAGTCGTCGAGCTCCGGGTGCTCCGGGTGGGCGTAGTTGGCGATCGCGGCGTGCGTGACCGTCGCGTCCCTGGCGCCGGCGAAGTGCAGCATCTGCTCGAAGTTGTGGCTGCCGATGTCGCAGAGGATGCCGCCGTACTTCTCCTTCTCGAAGAACCAGTCGGGGCGGCCGGTGCCGAGGCGGTGCGGCCCCAGGCCCATCACCTGCACCACCCGGCCGATCGCGCCGCGCTCGATGAGCTGGCCGGCCAGCACGGCGGCCTCGACGTGGATGCGCTCCGAGTAGTAGACGGCGTACTTCCGGCCCGTCCGCGCGGTGGCCTCGCGTGCCGCCTCGAGCTGCTCGAGCGTGGTCAGCGGCGCCTTGTCGGTGAAGTAGTCCTTGCCCGCCTCGATGACGCGCAGGCCCAGGGCGCAGCGCTCGGAGGTGACGGCCGCGCCGGCGACGAGGCGGACCGAGTCGTCGGCGAGCACCTCCTCCTCGCTGCGGGCCACCCGCACGTCGGGGAACCGCGTGCGGAAGGCCTCGACCTTGGCCGGGTCGGGGTCGTACACCCACGTGGGGGTGCCGCCGGCGGCGGCCAGCCCCTCGCACATGCCGTAGATGTGCCCGTGGTCCAGGCGCATCGCGGCGAACGGGAAGTCGCCCGGCTCCACCACGGGACGGGGGAGGGGCTCGGGCGCGTAGGCGGCGCCGCTGGTCGCGGTCATCAGGCGTTCTCCTCGGGTCGTCGAGCGGTGGTCAGCGGGCGGCGTCCGCGCCGGCGCCGACGGTGATGGCGCCGGGCAGGTCGGTCACCGACGCGGTCTTGGCGTAGAAGCGCGGGGCGCGCTCGACGAGCGTGCCCGCACGGTAGTACGGGTCGTCCGGCTGCAGCGGCAGGTCCACGGTGCGACGCTCGATCCCTGCCTCGTAGATCGCGGTCACCAGCTCGACGGCGCGGCGCCCGTCGGCGCCGTCGATCGCCGGGCGGCGGCGCTCGCGGACCGCGCCCAGCACGTCGCCGATCTGCCCGGCGTGGCCCTGGTGCTCGAGCGGGCGGTGGGCCGCGGCCAGCGCCTCGATCTCGGCGACGCGGGCGGTGTCGCCGCCGGGCGTGGGGAAGCCGTTGGGCGCGGCCGACTCGGCGGCCACGCTCCACGGCTGGGAGACGCGGGCGTTCCGCCCCTGGACGACGATCGCCTGCTCCTCGCCGTGGTGCACCACCGAGCTGGTCACCTCCGCCAGCGCGCGGTCGTACTGCAGCACCGCCACCGACAGGTCCTCGACCTCGGCGTTCTCGTGCTGGGCGTTGGTCAGCACGGCGGTGACGGCGCGCGGCGCGCCGAGCATCCAGAGAGCCAGGTCGAGGTGGTGGATGGCGTGGTTGAGCGTGCAGCCGCCGCCCTCCGACTCCCACGTGCCGCGCCACCACAGGTCGTAGTAGGCGGTGCCGCGCCACCACGCCGAGCTCACCTGCACGTGCGAGACGGGCCCGAGCAGCCCGGAGTCCAGCACCTCCTTGAGGGTGGCCATGTCGTCGCGGAACCGGTTCTGCGCCACGACGGACAGCACCCGGTCGTGCTCGGCGGCGGCGGCGATCATCGCGTCGCACTCCTCGAGCGAGGGAGCCATCGGCTTCTCGACGAGCACGTCGACGCCGGCCCGCAGGGCGGTGATCGCCAGCTCGGCGTGGGTGGACGGCGGCGTGGTGACGCTGACGAGGTCGAGCTGCTCGGCGGCCAGCATGTCCTCGAGCCGCTCGTAGGCCCGGGCGCCGGGCAGCCCGAGCTCGCCGCGGCGCTCCGCGGCCTTGCCGGGCACGACGTCGCACACCGCGACGACCTCGCACTGGTCCGCGAAGCGCCGGTATCCCTCGGCGTGGGCGACGGCGATGCCGCCGGTGCCGACGATGCCGATCCTGAGCATGGTTCCTCCGTGCACGTGGGGGTGGACGGCGGCGCGGGACCGGTGCTCGGCTTCCTCGCCGCGTCGGCATCATACGTATGATGCCGACGGCTCACCATCGTCGGGAAGCGCCGGGGCGATGTCAAGGGCGGGGGCGCGCGTGTCCCGCGCCGGGGACGGGCCCGCGGACCTCGTCAGCGGGCGTCAGCGGGCGTCAGCCTGCCTCAGCGGGCGTGCGGGACGGTCCCGGTCGACTCACGCCACACCACGCGCTGCAGCGGCGTCGCGGCCGCGGTGGCCTCGGTGCCCTGCACCGCCGCGACCAGCCGGCGCATCGCCCGGCGGCCCGCCTCGTGCAGGTCGACCGCGATCGTGGTGAGCGTCGGCGTCGTGTACGCGCCGAACTCGGCGTCGTCCCACCCGGTGACCACCAGGTCGCCCGGGACGGACCAGCCGCGCTCGGCCGCGCCGCGCAGCACGCCGAGCGCGAGGACGTCGCTCGCCGCGACGACGGCGAGCGGGGGAGCGTCGGCGGGCAGCGCGAGCACGGCCTCGCGGCCCGACTCGGCGGACCACGAGCCGCCGACCACGCCGAGGGACGCCAGGCCGTGGCGCTCCACCGCGGCCAGGTAGACGTCGCGGCGTGCCCGCGCCGACGCGTACTGCTCCGGGCCGGCCACGTGCAGGAACCGGCGGTGGCCGGCGTCGACCAGCGCGTCCAGCACCGTGGCCAGCAGGCTCGCGTCGGCGAGCTCGCCCGCGCTGCGCATCTGCTCGTCGAACGCGCCCACGGCGACCACCGGCGCCGCGTCCGCGCCGAGCGCCAGCGCGTCGGGCAGCACCGGCAGGAACGTCAGCACGCCCTCGACCTGCCCGCCGAGGGCGAGCTCGACCACGCGCGCGGTGCGGTCCTCGGCCGTGCCCTCGACGCTGTGCGTGTCGAGCGCGAAGCCCGCCCCGGCGGCGACCTCGCCGGCGCCGGTGAGCATCTGCAGCCGGTTGTCGACCGCGGCCCCGGTGACGACGGCGAGCCGGCCGGAGCGGCGGGTGCGCATCGAGCGCGCCGCGAGGTTGGGCCGGTAGCCGATCTGCGCGGCGACCGCCAGGACGTGCTCGCGCGTGGCGGCCGAGATCGTCCCCTTGCCAGACAACGCGTAGGAGACGGTCGACTGCGAGACGCCGGCGGCGCGCGCGACGTCGTGGCTGGTGGGCCGGCGGGATGGCACGCACCCAGTGTGGCCCCTCGCGTCGGCCGACCGGGGCGGCGCCACCCCGCCGTCGCCGTGATCCGTGCACGCCGTCACCACACTGCGCATACCTAGTGCTGCTAGGGTTCAATCCCTCGCACTTCTAGGTATGGAGGTTCCGTGCACATCGACAAGGACCTGGTGGCGGCGTCCGCCACGCCGCTCGTCCTCGGCATCCTCGCCGAGGGCGACCTGCACGGGTACGCGATCCTCAAGCGGGTCGCCGACCTCTCCGGCGGTCGCATGCAGTGGTCGGACGGGATGCTCTACCCGCTGCTGCACCGGCTCGAGCGCCAGGGTCACGTGTCCTCCTCGTGGGGCACGTCCGAGGCCGGCCGGCGCCGCAAGCACTACGCCCTCACGCCCGCCGGGCGCGCCGCGCTCGTCCAGCGGCAGGAGCAGTGGAGCGTCGTCGCCGACGCGCTCAAGCAGGTCTGGCAGCACGCCCAGGACCACGCGCCGCAGCTGCCCGCGGGGCTCGCCCGGCCGGCGGAGGGGTGGGCGTGATGCGGCCCGAGGTGGAGGAGCAGATCGCGCAGTGGCGCACGTACGTCCACCGGCGCCGCGCCATCTCGACCGCCGACGTCGACGAGCTCGAGGACCACCTGCGCGAGCAGGTCGCCGACCTCGTCGCCACCGGGCTCGACGACGAGGAGGCGTTCCTCGTGGCGATCAAGCGCATGGGCGACCTCGACGCCGTCTCCCGCGAGTTCGCCAGCGAGCACTCCGAGCGGCTGTGGAAGCAGCTCGTCGTCGTGCCGGACGACGGCGCCCGGGGCGGCAGCGGCGCGACGCCGTGGCGGGAGCTCGCCGTCGTGCTGGCGCTCGCCGTCGGTGCGGGCGCGGCGCTCAAGGCGGGGGTCGCCCTGCTCGCGGCCGACGACGCGGTCGTGCGCAACGCCGCCCTGCTCGTGCTGCCGTTCGTCGTCGGCTACTTCGCCTGGAAGCGCCGGCTCACCGTTCGGTCGCTCGCGGCGCTGGCACTGCCGTACGCCGCGCTCGCCGTGGTGCTCAACGTCTACCCGTTCGAGGACGCCCCGACCGGCGGGCCCGGGGCGACGGCGGTGCTGGCCGCCCTGCACGCCCCGGTGGTCCTGTGGCTGCTCGTCGGGCTCGCCTACGTGGGCGGGCGGTGGCGCTCCGACGGCCGGCGCATGGACTTCGTGCGGTTCACCGGCGAGCTGGCGATCTACTGGACGCTGCTGGCGATCGGCGGCGGCGTGCTCGTGGGCCTGACCGCCGGCGTGCTGCAGCTCGTGGGCGTCGACTTCGAGCCGGTGCTCGAGGACTGGGTGCTGCCGCTCGCCGTGCCCGGCGCCCTGGTCGTCGCGGCCTGGCTCGTGGAGGCCAAGCAGGACGTCGTCGAGAACATCGCCCCGGTGCTGACGCGGGTCTTCACCCCGCTGACGATCGTCATGCTGCTGACCCTCCTGGGCGTGCTGCTCACCGCCGGCGGGCTGGTGGACGTCGACCGCGAGCTGCTCATCCTCATGGACGCGATCCTCGTGCTGGTGCTGTGCCTGCTGCTGTACGCGATCTCGGCGCGCGACTCGCTGGCGCCGCCGCGGTTCTTCGACGGGCTGCAGCTCGTGCTCGTCGTGGCGGCGATCGCGGTCGACGCCGTGATGCTCACCGCCATGGCGACCCGCATCGCGGAGTTCGGCTTCAGCGCCAACAAGGTGGCCGCCCTCGGGCTCAACCTCCTGCTGCTGGTGCACCTGGTGCGGGCCGCGTGGCTGACCGTGGGCTTCCTGCGCCGGCGCCGGCCGTTCGGCGCGCTGGAGCGGTGGCAGACGCACTACCTGCCGGTCTACGCCGCGTGGGCCGCCGTCGTCGTGGTGGTGTTCCCGCCGCTGTTCGCCTTCGCCTGACCGCCTGGGCGTTGTGGGTACAGAACACGCCGCGCGATCTCGCGATCGCGCGGCGTGTTCTGTACCCACAACGGCGGTGTGGCCGCCGGCTCAGGCGAGCGAGACCAGCTCCGCGTACTCGTCGCTCCAGAGGTCCTCGTCGCCGTCGGGCAGCAGCAGCACCCGGTCCGGGCGCAGCGCGTCCACCGCGCCGTCGTCGTGCGTGACCATCACGACGGCACCCTCGTAGGTGTCCAGGGCGCCGAGGATCTCGGCGCGAGAGGCCGGGTCGAGGTTGTTCGTCGGCTCGTCGAGGAGCAGCACGTTGGCGCTGGAGACCACCAGCGTGGCCAGCGCGAGGCGGGTCTTCTCGCCGCCCGACAGCACGTGCGCCGGCTTCTCGGCGTCGTCCCCGGAGAACAGGAACGAGCCGAGCACGCTGCGCACCTGCGTGTCGGTGAGGTCCGGCGCGGCGTGCCGCAGGTTCTCGACCACCGTGGCGTTCATGTCGAGCGTGTCGTGCTCCTGGGCGTAGTAGCCCAGCTTGAGCCCGTGGCCCGGCACGACCTCTCCGGTGTCCGGCTGCTCGACGCCCGCGAGCATGCGCAGCATCGTCGTCTTGCCCGCACCGTTGAGCCCCAGCACGACCACCCGCGAGCCGCGGTCGATCGCCAGGTCGACGCCGGTGAACACCTCGAGCGAGCCGTACGACTTGGACAGGTCCTTGGCCGTCAGCGGGGTGCGCCCGCACGGCGCCGGGGTGGGGAAGCGCAGCTTTGCGACGCGGTCGGACTGCCGCTCGCCCTCCAGCCCGGACAGCATGGTCTCGGCGCGGCGGATCATGTTCTGCGCCGCCACGGCCTTGGTGGCCTTCGCGCGCATCTTCTCCGCCTGCGCCATGAGGGCGGACGCCTTCTTCTCGGCGTTGGCGCGCTCGCGGCGGCGGCGCCGCTCGTCCTGCTCGCGCTGCTCGAGGTACTTGTCCCAGCCGAGGTTGTACTGGTCCAGCTCGCCGCGGTTCGCGTCCAGGTGGAACACCTTGTTCACGGTCGCGCGCAGCAGGTCGACGTCGTGCGAGATGACGACGAAGCCGCCGGGGTAGGCCTTGAGGAAGTCCCGCAGCCACATGATCGAGTCGGCGTCGAGGTGGTTGGTCGGCTCGTCGAGAAGCAGCGTGTCGACGCCGGAGAACAGGATGCGCGCCAGCTCGATGCGGCGGCGCTGGCCGCCGGACAGCGTCTGCAGCGGCTGGCCCAGCACGCGGTCGTCGAGGCCGAGGTTGCTCGTGATGCGGTGCGCCTCGGACTCGGCGGAGTAGCCGCCGGCGGCCATGAACCGCGCCTCGAGCTTGGGGTAGCGCTCGAGCGCCGCGGCGGCGGTGTCCGGGTCGGCCGAGGCCATCTGCCCCTCGGTCTCGCGCATCTGCCGCACGACCTTGTCCAGGCCGCGCGCCGACAGCACGCGGTCCATCGCGACGACGTCGAGGTCGCCGGTGCGCGGGTCCTGCGGCAGGTAGCCGATCTCGCTGCCGCGCACGATCTGGCCGCCCGTGGGCTGGGCCTCGCCCGCGAGGGTCTTGGTGAGCGTGGTCTTGCCCGCGCCGTTGCGGCCGACGAGGCCGATACGGTCGCCCGGGCCGATGCGGAAGCTGGCCTGGTGCAGCAGGACGCGGGCGCCGATGCGCAGCTCGACGCCGTGGGCGGTGATCACAGTCTCGGAAGTCCTCGGGGTGGGGATCGCGGGGGGCCGGCGGCGGCGACGGCGCTCCGAGTCTACCGACCGCCTCGTCGCCCGGTCCCGCGGATATCGCTCCCGGGCGTGCGGCGTGGGCCACGGTTAGCGTCTCCGGGTGACGTTCAACGAGGGTGGCCAGTTCGAGGGCGGCCGGGTCAGCCGCGGCGGCGGTCGCGGCGGCCTGATCGCCGGCGGCGGCGTCGGCGCGGTGCTCGTGACGCTGCTGGCGCTGTTCTTCGGCAACGACGGCGACGTCGGCCGGCTCGCGGACGCGCTGACCGGCGGCGGCCAGGGCGCACCGACCGGCCAGGAGCAGTTCGTCGGGGACTGCTCGGCCGACGAGGCCAACACCGACCGCGAGTGCCGGCTGTCCGCGACGGTGCAGGCGCTCGACGCCTACTGGGCCGACGTGCTGCCGCAGCAGGCGGGGGTCAGGTACTCCGAGCCGCCGGTGGTCAGCTTCTCCGGGCAGACGAACAGCGCCTGCGGGACCGCGTCGAGCGCGACCGG
>NZ_LWGM01000124.1 GCF_001750215.1 Isoptericola variabilis
CAGCCCGTCGTAGAGGCCCATCGCCACACGGTCGTTGTGGCAGAACACGGCCGTCGCGTGCGACCCGATGATGCCGGGGGTGGTGGCGTACCCGCCTTCCTGCTCCGGTGCGGCAGGGAACACCAGCTCCGAGGACGCGGGGGCCGAGGTGCCGCACCACCA
Organism: Isoptericola variabilis; assembly: GCF_001750215.1. Taxonomy (GTDB): domain Bacteria; phylum Actinomycetota; class Actinomycetes; order Actinomycetales; family Cellulomonadaceae; genus Puerhibacterium; species Puerhibacterium variabilis_A. The sequence goes on from NZ_LWGM01000124.1 coordinate 163, forward strand.
GCCGGTGACGCTCACCGTGTCCGGCGGCCCGGCGCCCGTGACCGTCACCCAGCAGGTCGGCCGCGGCCGGGACGAGGCGAAGGCGTCGCTCGAGGAGCTCGGCCTGCGCGTGGAGTTCACCGACGACGAGCACTCGGAGACGGTGCCGAAGGGCACCGTGCTGCGGCAGGACCCGGCCGACGGCACGCAGGCCCACCGCCTCGACACGGTGCGGCTGACCGTGTCGGCGGGCCCGCCGATCGTCCAGGTGCCCGACGTCGTCGGCATGCGCAGCGCGCAGGCGCGCCAGGCGCTCGAGTCCGCGGGGCTGAAGGTCGAGGAGAACCGCTACCTCGGCGGCCTGCTGGACACCGTGCGGTTCCAGGACGTCTCCGGCGAGACGCCCAAGGGCAGCACGGTCACCCTGACCGTGTGGTGACCCGTGCGGCGACCCGTGTGGTGACCCGTGCGGTCGCCCCTGTGCGGTGACCCTGTGCGGTGCCCCCTGGGGCGTGACCCTGTGCGGTGACCCTGGGCCGTGACCGTGCCGGCTCAGCGCCCCCGCAGCATGTCCGCGACCTGGAACGCGGTCTCCAGCGACTGCTGGTGGTTGAGCCGCGGGTCGACCAGCGTCTCGTAGCGCAGCGCGAGCCCGGCCTCGTCGATCTCCTCGCTGCCGCCGAGCACCTCGGTGACGTCGTCGCCGGTGAGCTCCATGTGCAGGCCGCCGGGCACGGTGCCCAGCGCGCGGTGCACCTCGAAGAAGCCGCGCACCTCGTCCAGCACGTCGGTGAAGCGCCGCGTCTTGTACCCGGTCGCCGACGTGATGGTGTTGCCGTGCATCGGGTCGGTGACCCAGGTGACCGCCACGCCGGCGGCGGTGACCTTCTCCACGAGGGCCGGCAGCACGTCCCGCACCCTGCCGGCGCCCATCCGGGCGACGAACGTCAGCCGGCCCGGGACGTTGCCCGGGTTGAGGCGGGCGGCCAGGCCCAGCGCGTCGTCGGGCGACGTGGTCGGGCCGAGCTTCACGCCGACCGGGTTGGCCACCCGGGAGAGGAAGTCGACGTGCGCGCCGTCGAGCTGACGGGTGCGCTCCCCGATCCACAGGAAGTGCGCGCTGGTGTCGTAGGCGGCGCCGGTGCGGGCGTCCACGCGGGTCAGCGCCCGCTCGTAGTCGAGCACCAGCGCCTCGTGCGACAGGTACAGCTCGACGGTGCGCAGCGCGTCGAAGTCGGCGCCGCACGCCTCCATGAACCGGATCGCCTGGTCGATCTCGGTCGCCGTCGCCTCGTAGCGCGCGTAGGCGGGGTTGCGCATGAAGCCGCGGTTCCACTCGTGCACCTGCCGCAGGTCGGCGTAGCCGCCCTGGGTGAAGGCCCGCACCACGTTCGCCGTCGCCGCGGAGATGCGGTACGCCTGCTCCAGCCGGGCCGGGTCGGGCGTGCGCGACTCCGGGGTGAACGCGTGCCCGTTGACCATGTCGCCGCGGTAGGCGGGCAGCGTGACGCCGTCGCGCGTCTCCTCGTCGGACGAGCGCGGCTTGGCGTACTGCCCCGCCATGCGGCCGATCTTCACCACGGGGGTGGCCGCACCGTAGGTGAGGATCACGGCCATCTGCAGCAGGGTGCGGATCTTGTTGCGGATGCGCCCGGCGCTGGCCTCGGCGAACGTCTCCGCGCAGTCGCCGCCCTGCAGCACGAACGCCTCGCCCCGCCCGGCCGCGGCCAGCCGGGCGCGCAGCGTGTCGCACTCGGCGGGCACGACGAGCGGCGCCGCCTGCTCCAGCCGGCCGGCCGCGGCCGCGAGCGCCGCGGCGTCGGGCCAGGTGGGCTGCTGGCGCGCGGGCAGGGTGCGGAAGTGGTCCAGGTCCGCGGCGAGCGCGGCGGACGGGGCGTCGACGGCGGTGCTCATGAGTCCTCAGAGGCGAAGTAGGTGCACGGAGAGCGGCGGCGGAGGTGCCGGTGACGCGGTGCTGGGGAGGCGGAGCGAGCTCTCTCGGCTCGGATGATTCGCTCGCTTCGCTCGCTCGGCTCTCACCGAGAGAGCTCGCTCCGCCTCCCCCTGTCCGTGCGTCAGTGCGCGGCGGCCGGCGTCAGCGGCTGGCCGATGGCCTCGAGCAGGTCACCGAACCACGGCTGCGAGACGTCGAACGCCTTGCCGCCGGCGATGCGCGGGAACGCGATGGCCTTGAGGCGGTCGCCGTCCTCCTCGTCGTGGCCGATGACGCCGGGCTCGCCGCGCAGGGCGCACTCGACGGCCAGGTCGGTCATCGACTTGATGAGGCGCAGGTCCTCGGCGTTCGGGGCGGCGGCGCGCGAGTAGTAGCCCGACTTCTGGACCATGACCTTCTCGGCGCCGAGCTTCTCGGCGAACTGCTTGGCGAACCACTGGCCGGGGTTGATCTCGTCGAGGCGCACGTGCCCGAACGGGTCGCGCGCGACCTCCTGGCCGGACGCCTCGAGCTGCTCGACGATCTCGTGCATGCCGGCACCCTCCGACAGGAAGATGTTGACGTTGCCGATCTCGTCCATGACGCCCCGCAGGCGCGCGGCCTCGGCGTCGATGTCCAGCGCCAGCTCGGGCAGGAACACCGCGTGGATGTCCCAGCGCTCCTTGCTCAGGCCCAGCGACGGCACCCACTCCTGGCGGTCGAGCCACTTGCGGTACTCCGCGGCGGCGGCGGCGGTGAGCCAGCCGCAGTGCCGGCCCATCACCTCGTGCACGATGAGCATGCGGGGGCCCGAGCGGTGCTCGCCGATGATGTTGGCGGCGAAGCCCGCGGCCTCCTCGGCGGCGGTCCAGGCGCCCAGCGACTGACGGATCGGCACCACGTCGTTGTCGATGGTCTTCGGCAGGCCGACGACGGTGAGCTCGTAGCCGTTGTCGTGCAGGTAGGCGGCGAGGTCGGCGGCGGTGGTGTTGGTGTCGTCGCCGCCGATGGTGTGCAGCACGTCGACGCCGTCGGCCTTGAGCTGCTCCGCCGCCACGTGCAGCGGGTCCTGACCCTCCTGCACCAGGCCGCGCTTGACGGCGTCGGCGACGTTGGTGAGCTTGACGCGGGAGTTGCCGATCGGCGACCCGCCGAACCGGTGCAGGATGCCGGCCTTCTTGCGGCCCTCCTCGTCGACGACGATCTTGTTGCCCGTCAGCAGGCCGTGGTAGCCGTGCTGGTAGGCGATGATCTCGATCGACGGGTCGAGCTCGTTGTAGCGCTCGATGAGCCCGCCCACGGCGGAGGACAGGCACGGGGCGAAGCCACCGGCGGTGAGCAGGGCCACGCGACGAACCGACATGACAGGACACCTCTCTGGCAGGGGTACGGGCAGGTGGTCACGCGGGGGTGACCACGCAGGGGTGACCACACGGGGTGATCGGGTACGGCCTCACCCGATCCTATGGCCCGTCGGTCCAGGTGCGGCCGGGCGGGCGACGGGTGAGACGCCGGCCCGCGGCGGGGCCGCGCGCCGCGCTCACGACGCGGCGCCGTCCTGCGCCGGCTTCCCGGTCGGGTCCCCGGCCTGCCCGGCCGGCCCCTTCCCGGCCGCCTTCTCCGCGGCCTTCTCCGCCGCCTTCTCCGCCGCCTTCTCCGCAGCGATCCGCGCCTTCGCGGTGGCGGCGTAGACGTCCACGTACTCCTGCTCGCTCAGCCGCAGGATCGCGTACATGATCTCGTCGGTGACCGACCGCAGCACGAACCGGTCGTTCTCCATCCCGCGGTACCGGGAGAAGTCGAGCGGCTCGCCGATCACGACCCCGATCGGCAGCGGCTTGGGGACCACGCGGCCCAGCGGCTGGGCGACGTTCGTGCCGACCATCGCGACGGGCACGACGGGCGCGCCGGACTCCAGCGCCAGGCGCGCGACGCCCGTCTTGCCCCGGTAGAGGCGCCCGTCGGGGCTGCGGGTGCCCTCGGGGTAGATCCCGAACAGCCCGCCCTCGGACAGCACGCGCAGCCCCGTGCGCAGCGCCGCCTCGCTCGCCTTGCCGCCGGAGCGGTCCACCGGGATCGTCCCCACGCCCCGCATGAACCCAGCGACCAGCCGTCCCTTGAGGCCCACGCCGGTGAAGTAGTCCGACTTGCCGAGGAACTGGACCTGCCGCTCCAGGACGATCGGCAGCACGAAGGAGTCGATGACCGCCAGGTGGTTGCTCGCCAGGATCGCCCCGCCCTTGGCCGGCACGTGCTCGACCCCGCGCGTCCACGGCCGGAAGAACAGCTTGAGCAGCGGCCCGGCCAGGACGTGCCTCATGAGCCAGTAGTACAACCGGTCCTCCTCGTCGGGGTCCTGCGGCGGTCGAGGTCCACTGAACTCTAGAGTGTGGCCTATGGCCCCTTCGAACACGCCGGACGGCGCCGGCCGCGACGACGAGGCCGGCCTCGGGCACGACGCCGGCGCCGGGCGCCCCGACGACGGGCCTGCGGAGCAGCCCGACGACGGGCCCGCAGAGCAGCCCGACGACGGGCCCGCGGAGCGGCCCGACCCCCCGCAGGGCGAGCTCGGTGACTCGGAGGTCGAGGCCCGCTGGGAGGACATCGTCGCCAGGCTCGGTCGCCTCGAGGCGCCCGAAACCGGGCCCGGCGCCCGCCCGGGCGGCGAGCCGCGGGACGGCGACCGCGACGCCCCCGCGCACCGCCCGCCGGGCCCCCGCGACCACCCGACCAGCCCCGAGGTGGAGGCGCTGGAGGAGGCCGAGGGCCACTTCACCCCGCCGGAGCCGCCCCCGGTCCTGGCCTCGCGCGACCGACTGCTCGTGGTGGCGTGGGCCGGGGCGACGGGCGTCCCGCTCCTGGCGGTCCTCGCGCTGCTCGTGCGCGCGTTCGTGCGGCTGCCCACCCCGGCGTGGCTGGGCGGCGCCGCCGTGGTCGTCTTCGTCGCGTCGGTGGCCGTGCTGCTCTGGCGCATGCCGCACCACCGGGACCCGGGCGACGGGCCGGGCGCCGTCGTCTGACGCCGGCCCCCGCCCGGGGAGCCGACGCCGGCCCGGCGCCGCGTCGGCGCCGACGTCAGCGCCGCGCGAGGTCCGCGGCGCCCACGATCCCGGCCTCGTTGCCGTGCTCGGCCAGCTCGATCTGCGCCACCGGCCGGTGGCCGAGCGCCGACAGCTGCGCCTCGAAGCCCTTGCGGATCGGCGTGAGCAGCAGGTCGCCGGCCTCGGCGACACCGCCGCCGACGACGATGAGCTCGGGGTCGAGCAGCGCGGTCACGGACGCGGCGCCCTCCCCGATCCAGCGCCCGAGGTTCGCCAGCAGGTCGAGGGCGAGCCCGTCGCCCTCCTGCGCCGCCTGGGTGATCTGCGGGCCCTTGAGCTTCTCGCGGTCGCCGCCGGACAGCTCGAGCAGGCGCGCGGCCCGGTGCGGCTGGGCGACGACGGCGGCGCGCGCGTCGCGCACGAGCGCGCTGCCCGAGGCGTACTGCTCCCAGCAGCCCTCGTGCCCGCACCCGCAGTAGTGGCCGCCGGGGACGACGCGCATGTGCCCGACCTCGGCGGCGACGCCCCACTTGCCGCGCACCAGCTCGCGGTCGACGACGACCGCGCCGCCCAGCCCCGTGCCGATGGTCAGCATGAGCATGTCGGTCGCCTCGCGCCCGGCGCCGAAGCGGAACTCGGCCCAGCCGGCGGCGTTGGCGTCGTTCTCGACGACGACGGGCACGTCCAGGTCGAGCAGCGCCTGCAGCTTCGCGGCCAGCGGGTACTCGCGCCAGGCGATGTTGGGGGCGAACAGCACCGACGTGCGGTCCGGGCTGACGAAGCCGGCGGCCGCGACGCCGATGGCGCCGACGACGTAGTCCTTGGCGAGCTCGGCGCACGCGTCGGCGATGGCCCGGTCGATGCTGGCGACGTCGTCGGCCTCGGTCTCGCGTCGGACCTGGGCGAGGATCCGGCCCGCCTCGTCCACGACACCGACGGCGATCTTCGTGCCGCCGATGTCGACTCCGATCGCATGCATCCGCTCGACCTCACGTTCGTCTTGGGGCCGCCGTGCTGCGCGGCGGCGCTGTCCGCTGCGGGGCGTCACCGCCCCGAGCGCGCGCCCAGCCTATCGACCGCCGGGGGTGCCTGTGCTGTGATGTCGTCCTGACGGACACCGGCACGCTCACCGGCACGCTCCCGAGGACCCCGGCGGGCGACGGCCGGGTCCGCCGGCGCGGCGCGCCGGCGCGGCGGGTGATCCGTGTCACCACCGCGACTGAGACCGAGTATCGTTGCGGCCACGGACCGGACCTGCCACTGGAGTCAGTCATGGACGAGATCAGCACCCCCCTGCGCGTCGAGCTGCCGGCGACGTCGAACCTCAACGACATCGTCACCGACCGCCTCGCGAGCGCGCCCGACGCCGTCCTCGCCGAGGTGCCGAACGCCGACGGGGTCTGGGAGCCGGTCACCGTCGCGGAGTTCGACGCGCAGGTCGTCGCCGTCGCCAAGGGTCTCGTCGCCAAGGGCGTCCAGCCGGGCGACCCCGTCGCCATCATGTCCCGCACGCGCTACGAGTGGACCCTGCTCGACTTCGCGATCTGGGCCGCGGGCGCGGTCCCGGTGCCCGTCTACGAGACGTCGAGCGCCGAGCAGGTGCAGTGGATCCTCACGGACGCCGGCGTGACCCTGCTGTTCGCCGAGTCTCCGGAGCACGCCGCCGTCGTCGAGCAGGTCCGCGCCGATGCCCCGGCGTGCCGCGAGGTGCTCGTCATCGACGACGGCGGCATCGACGCCGTCGTGGAGGCGGGCCGCGACGTGCCCGACGACGAGGTCGCCCGCCGCCGCGCCCTGGCGTCGCTCGACGACCTCGCGACGATCATCTACACCTCCGGCACCACCGGCCGGCCCAAGGGCGTGGAGCTGACGCACCGCAACTTCGCGGCGCTGGCGCGCAACGCCGTCGCGTTCGTCCCCGTGGTGTTCACCGAGGGCGGGCGCACCCTGCTGTTCCTGCCGCTCGCGCACGTGTTCGCCCGCTTCATCGAGGTGCTCGCCCTCGCCAGCGGCACCGTGCTGGGCCACGCGCCGGACATCAAGACGCTCACCGCCGACCTCGCCGCGTTCCGGCCCACCTACCTCCTGGCCGTGCCGCGGGTGTTCGAGAAGGTCTACAACACCGCCGAGCAGAAGGCCGCCACCGAGGGCAAGGGCAAGATCTTCCACTGGGCCGCCGCGACGGCGATCGCCTGGTCGCGGGCCCTCGACACGCCGTCGGGCCCGTCGTTGTGGCTCACCCTGCAGCACAAGGTCGCCGACGCCCTGGTGTACGGCAAGCTCAAGGCCGTGCTGGGCGGCCAGGCCGAGCACGCCGTCTCGGGCGGCGGCCCGCTCGGCGAGCGGCTGGGCCACTTCTACCGCGGGATCGGGCTGAAGATCCTCGAGGGGTACGGCCTCACGGAGTCGACCGCGCCGACGAGCGTCAACCTGCCCGAGCGCACCAAGATCGGCACCGTCGGCCTGCAGCTGCCCGGCTGCGCCGCGAGGATCGCGCCCGACGGCGAGATCCTGCTGCGCGGCCACCACATCTTCCGGGGCTACCACGGCAACCCGGAGGCCACGCGCGAGGCGTTCGACGGCGAGTGGTTCCGCACCGGCGACCTGGGCTCGCTCGACGACGACGGGTTCCTGCGGATCACGGGCCGCAAGAAGGAGATCATCGTCACCGCCGGCGGCAAGAACGTGGCGCCCGCGGTGCTGGAGGACCGCATCCGCGCCCACGCACTGGTCAGCCAGTGCGTCGTCGTCGGCGACAACAAGCCGTTCATCGGCGCGCTCATCACCCTCGACCCCGAGGGCCTGCCGGGGTGGCTCACGATGCACGGCAAGCCCGCGATGACGGTGGACCAGGCGGCGACCGACCCCGACGTGCTCGCAGCGCTGGACGCGGCGGTGACGCGGGCTAACGCGGCCGTCTCCCGGGCCGAGTCGATCCGCAAGTTCACGGTGCTCACCTGCGACTTCACGGTCGAGAACGGGTACCTGACGCCGTCGCTGAAGGTGAAGCGGTCGCTGGTGCTCAAGGACTACGCCCAGGACGTCGAGCGGCTCTACGCCCCCGGGGACGCCCGCGAGGCGCTGCACACGCTCTAGGCCGGTCCCCGGCGGCCCGGCCGCCGGCGCGGGCAGCGTGCCGGGGGTCGGGGCGGCGGTCGGGTCTGCGGACGTGTCGGTGGCGCCTCGTAGCGTCCGAGGCCATGACGAGCACCACGGACGCGTCCCGCACGGGACGGCGGCCGGCGATCCAGCCCTCCTTCGAGGACCTGGGCACCCCGCTGCAGGACGTCACCTTCGTCGTCGTCGACCTCGAGACCACCGGCACCCGCACGGCCGACGCCGGCATCACGGAGATCGGTGCGGTGAAGGTCCGCGGCGGCGAGGTGCTCGGGGAGTTCCAGTCGCTGGTCAACCCGGGCCGGCCCGTGCCGGCGTTCGTCGCCCGGCTGACCGGCATCACCACGGCGATGGTGGCCACCGCTCCCCCGGTCTCGCTGGTGCTGCCGAGCTTCCTCGAGTGGGCGCGCGGCGCCGTGCTGGTGGCGCACAACGCGCCGTTCGACGTCGGCTTCCTGCGGGCGGCGTGCGAGCAGCTCGGCTACGCCTGGCCGGGATTCCCCGTGGTCGACACGGTCCCGCTGGCCCGGCGCGTGGTCACGCGCGACGAGGCGCCGAACCACAAGCTCTCGACGCTCGCCGCGCTGTTCCGCGCCCAGGTGACCCCGGAGCACCGTGCGCTCGCCGACGCGCGCGCCACCGTCGACGTGCTGCACGCGCTGCTCGCCCGCCTCGGCCCGCTCGGGGTCACCCACCTCGAGGACCTGGCGTCGGCCGCCGACCCCGTGCCCCAGGACGTGCGCCGCAAGCGCCACCTGGCCGACGGCCTGCCCGAGGCGCCCGGGGTCTACCTGTTCCGGGGGCCGAAGGACGAGGTGCTGTACGTCGGTACCTCCACGAACATCCGCAAGCGCGTGCGGTCGTACTTCACGGCCGCCGAGAAGCGCCGCCGCATGACCGAGATGGTGCGCATCGCGCACGCCGTCACGCCGGTGATCTGCGCGACGCCGCTGGAGGCCGCCGTGCGCGAGCTGCGGCTCATCGCCGAGCACGCGCCCCGGTACAACCGCCGCTCCAAGCACCCGGAGCGGCAGTCGTGGGTGCGGCTGACCGACGAGGCCTACCCCCGGCTGTCGGTGGTGCGCGACGTGCGGCCCGGCGCGGCGCACATCGGCCCGTTCACGTCCCGCCGCACCGCGCAGGAGGCGGTCGACGCGCTGCACGACGCCCTGCCGCTGCGGCAGTGCACCGCCCGCCTGCCGCTGGTGTCCCGCACCCCCGGGAGCCCGTGCGCGCTGGCGGGGATGGGCCGGTGCTCCGCGCCCTGCACCGCCACCGAGGCGCCGGACGCCGCCTACGCGGCCGTCGCGTCCGCCGCTGCCGACGCCCTCGAGCGCGACCCGTCCGCCGTCGTGCGGGCCCTCGCCGGGCGCATCGCCCGGCTCGCCGCCGAGGAGCGGTTCGAGGAGGCCGGCCAGGTCACCGCGCGGCTGCGGTCCTACGTCCAGGGCGCGGGGCGCGCGCAGCGGCTCGCGCCGCTCGCGCGCTGCGCGGAGCTGGTCGCGGC
>NZ_LWGM01000125.1 GCF_001750215.1 Isoptericola variabilis
GCGACGGTGCGGCCGGCCGGCCAGGGCCCGCGGCCCCGGGCGCGCGCCAGGCCCACCCCGTAGGCGGCGCCGGCGGCCACCAGCAGCAGCACCACGACGACGTCGAGCACCGCCCAGCCGGACGGCACGAATCCGTCGGCCCCGCCGTGCCCGCCCGGGTGGACGTGCCCGGAGCCGTGCCCCGCCACGGTCAGCCCACGGTCCGGGCCGGGCGCGTGCGACGCAGCACGACGAGCCCGGCCACCAGCAGCACGGCGGCCGACCCGATCCACACGACGTCGTACGGCAGCAGGTCCACGCCGTAGCGGATCTGGTGGATGCCGAGCAGCTTGTGGTTGACCACCCCGTCGAGGAGCTGGAACAGCCCCACGCCCGCGACCACGGCCCCCACCCACCGCGACCAGCGCACCGCGGCCCGGCGGCGCACGTCGGCGAGCAGGAACAGCCCCGCGACGGTGACGAACCAGCCGACGGCGTGGAACACGCCGTCCGCCAGCAGCGCGACCTGGGTGGTGGACAGGTCGTAGAAGTGGTGCCACTGCAGGCCGAGGTGGAACACGAACAGGTCGATCATCGACGCCGCGACTCCGCACCCGAACAGGACGCCGGAGACCACCGTGCGCCGGTCGGGGTCGACGGCGGCGCCCCCGTCCGCGGGGGTCCCGCGGCCCGTCCCCGTGCCCGCCATGCGGCCTCCCGTGCTCCGACGTCGTGACGCGGCCATCGTCGGGCGCGGCGCGCCCGGCCGCATGTCCGGCGGCGTGCCGATCCGTGATCGACTAGACCCGTGCTCACCGTCCGCCACGTCTCGCCGCGCCGGCTCGACGTCGCCCTGACGCTCGCCCCGCTGCGGCACGGGCCGGCGGACCCCACCTTCCACCGGGCCGCGGACGGCTCGCTGTGGCGCACCTCGCTGCTGCGCACCGGGCCGGTGACGCAGCGGTTCGTGCCGGCCGGGCCGCACGAGGTGCTGGTGCAGCTGTGGGGCGACGGCGCCCGCGAGGCGGCCGACGGCGTGCCGGCGCTGCTGGGCGAGGACGACGACGCCACCGGGTTCGCCCCGCCGCCGCAGCTCGTCGACGCCCACCGGCGGGCCGCCGGCATGCGGATGGCGCGCAGCGGCCGGGTGCTCGAGGCGCTCGTGCCCGCCGTGCTGGAGCAGCGGGTGCAGACGGTGACGGCGCACCGGGCCTGGCGGTGGCTGGTGACCCGTCACGGCTCCGCGGCCCCCGGCCCGGCGCCGGACGGCATGCGCGTGGTGCCCGACGCCCGCGCGTGGGCCCGCGTCGCGGTGTGGGACTGGCACCGGGCGGGCGTCGACCCGGGCCGCGCCCGGACGGCGGCGCGGTGCGCGCAGGTGGCGCCCCGCCTCGAGGAGGCGTGCGGGATGACCGCCGCCGAGGCGCGGGAGCGGCTCGAGAGGGTGCCCGGCGTCGGGGTGTGGACCTCGGCCGAGGTGGCCCAGCGGGCGTTCGGCGACGCCGACGCCGTCTCGGAGGGCGACTTCCACCTGCCCGCGGCGGTGGGCTGGGCGCTGGCCGGCGAGCGCACGGACGACGCCGGGATGCTGCGGCTGCTGGCGCCGTACGCGCCGCACCGCCACCGGGTGGTCCGGCTGCTCACGCTGCAGGGCAGGGCCGTCGCCCCGCGCCGCGGGCCCAAGCTGCCCATCCCCGACTACCGCCGGTTCTGACCGGCGGTCGTCGGCCTCGGACCCCGGAGACGCGCGAGGCCGCCTCCCGCGGCGGGGTGGCGGCCTCGTGAGCCAGGTGGCGCGGTCAGCGCTCGACGACGTCGTCCTCGCCGAGCACGACGGTCTCGTCGCGCATCGGCGCGGCCGCCTCGGCGGCGGTGCGCCCCACCAGCGTGGTGCGGCGCGGGTTGGCGATCGAGTGGTAGCTGATGTTGTGAGCCTCGGCCATCGGTCCTCCTCATAGCTGCGCACGGGCTGCGGTGCACGCGGTCCGGCCCGCGCCGTTGCGGGCGAGGCGTCCATTCTGGGGCGATACCCAGTGTCGTCACCACCGGAGCGCCGCCGGCAGGCCTGTGAGACGGCTCACCCCTGTGGCGGAACGGTGCGGCTCCGGGGCGTCGCGCACGGCGATACCGCGTCTCACGTTCCGTGCGTCGCGCTCTCACGCCGGTCGCCGCGGCGCGCACGCCGGGCCGGCTCAGGCGGCGCACGGCGACGCGCTGCGCGACCATCGCCCCATGGCCATCACCCCCGCCGCGGACCCGCAGCTGGTGCTGCTGCGCCACGGCCAGACCGAGTGGTCCGCCTCCGGGCAGCACACCGGGCTGTCGGACATCCCCCTCACCGCCGCGGGCGTCGAGCAGGCCGGGCAGGCCGCGCGGGCGCTCGCCGAGTACGAGTTCGCCGCCGTCTACACCTCGCCGCGCCAGCGCGCGCGGCGCACCGCGGAGCTCGTCGGCCACCCCGACGCCGTCGTCGACGCCGACCTCGCCGAGTGGGACTACGGCCCCGTGGAGGGCAGGACCTCCAAGGAGCTGTCCGGGATGCTGGGGCACGACTACGAGATCTTCACCGACGGCGTGCGGGTGCTGCCGCCCGACCCGGAGCGCTCCGGCGGCAGCCCGGGCGAGCTGCTCGAGGAGGTCCGGGCGCGGGCCGACGCCGTGGTCGCCCGGGTCGAGCCGACGCTGGCGGACGGCGGCAACGTGCTCGTCGTCGCGCACGGCCACCTGCTGCGCGTGCTCGCCACGGCGTGGCTCGGCGCCGACCCGCGGCTCGCCGCGCGGCTGGAGCTCGGCACGGCGGCGATCTGCCTGCTCGGGCACGGCCACGGGCTGCGCACGATCGAGGGCTGGAACCTGCCGCCGACGTCCTGAGCCACGCACCCGGCCCGGCGCCTGCCATGCACCGGCCTGCACCGGCCCTGCACCGGCCCCAGGCGGCCGCCGACCGGGTGCGTGGTAGCGTCGCCGGGACTTGGCAGGACGCCCGGTCCCATCAAATCCGGGAGCATGCGTGGACATCCCGCAGGTCGTGACCGACGACGACGTCGACCTCGATGCCTGCGCCGCCGAACCCATCCACATCCCGGGCGCCGTCCAGTCCCGCGGCGTGCTGCTCGTGCTCGACGGCGGCGTCGTGGTCCAGGCCTCCAGCAGCGTGACCGCCCTGCTCGGCCTCGACGTCGACGCCGTGCTCGGCCGCCCCGTCGAGGAGGTGCTGGGCGCCGAGGCGGGCGAGCACCTGCACCTGGACGAGGCCGCCGCCACCGGGCCGCTCGCCGACAACCTGCGCCGCGTCACGGTCCAGGGCCGGGCGTGGGTCGCCGCGGCGCACCGGACGGCCGCCGGGACCGTCGTCGTGGAGCTCGAGCCGCTGGCCGCCGACGCCCCCGACGCCGGCGAGGCGTTCCGCACCACGTACGCGCTGCTGCGCCAGGCGTCGTCGGCCGCGTCCCTGCAAGCCCTGTACGACCAGACGGCGCAGGGGGTGCGGCAGCTCACGGGGTTCGACCGCGTGATGGTCTACCGCTTCGACGCCGAGTACAACGGCGAGGTCGTCGCCGAGGCCCGCCGCGAGGACCTGGAGCCGCTGCTCGGCCTGCACTACCCGGCGTCGGACATCCCGCCCCAGGCCCGCGCGCTGTACGAGAAGAGCTGGCTGCGCCTCATCTCCGACGTGCGGGCCCGGCCCGCGCGGCTCGTGCCGGCGCTGCACCCGCGCACCGGCGAGCCGGCCGACCTGACGTTCGCCGGCCTGCGGTCGGTGTCGCCGGTGCACCTGCAGTACCTGGGCAACATGGGCGTCGGCGCCTCGATGTCCATCTCGCTGCTCGACGAGGGACGGCTGTGGGGCATGGTGGCCTGCCACCACTACGCCGGCGCGCACACGCCGTCGCTGGAGGTGCGCGCCGCGGCCGAGACGCTCGCCTCGGGCCTGTCCCTGCAGATGGTGGTGCGTGCCGCGGCCGACCGGGCCCAGCGCGCCCAGGCGATCTCGGCCGAGCTCGCCGCCCTGACGTCGCCCGCCGGCGACGAGCCGGTGGCCGAGGCGATCGCGCGGCCGGAGCTGCTGCGGCTGCTCGACGTCGACGGCGCCGCGCTGCGCACCAGCGGCACCCTGGCCACGGTGGGCGCGGTGCCCGACGCCGTCGAGGCGGTCCTGGGGACGGCGCTGGCCGCCGGCACCGACGTCTTCACGTCGGAGGCGCTGGCCGCGCGCCACCCGGCGCTCGCCGACGGCCTGGGTGAGGTCGCCGGCGCGCTGGTCGTGCCGCTGCCCGACGGCGACGCCCTGGCCCTGTTCCGCCGGGAGGTGGCCCGCGAGGTCACCTGGGGCGGTGACCCGCGGTCGAAGACCCTCACCCGCGAGGACGACGGCTCGGTGCGCATCGGGCCGCGCCGGTCGTTCGCGCAGTGGCGCGAGGTCGTCCACGGCACGTGCCGGCCCTGGACCGACGACGACGTCCAGTCGGCCGTCGCGGTGCGCCGTCTGGCGGTCGAGGCGCTGTACCGCCGCTCGCGGCCGGAGATCGGCGCGGCGCTGGCCCTGCAGCGCTCCTCCCTGCCGGACACGCTGCCCCACCCCTCGGGGTGGCAGATCCAGGCGCGGTACCGCCCGGCCGACGGCGGGCGCGTCGGCGGCGACTGGTACGACGCGTTCCCCCTGCCGGACGGCCGGATCGCCCTGGCGATCGGCGACGTCGCCGGGCACGGCCTGGGCGCGGCGTCGGCCATGAACCAGCTGCGCAACGGGCTGCGCTCGCTCATGGTCGCGCACGGCGCGGCCGCGCCGGCCGTCGAGGCCCTCGACCGGCTGGCCAAACAGCTGCTGCCGGACGACATGGCCACGCTCCTGGCCGGCGTCCTCGACCCGGCCACCGGGTCGTTCGACTACGTCAGCGCCGGCCACCTGCCGCCGCTGCTGGTGGGCGGCGACGACGCCCGCTGGGTGGAGGTCGTCCGCAACCCGCCGCTGGGGTACCTGCGCGGCCCGCTGCAGCACCACGAGGTGAAGATCGGCGACGGCCAGTCCCTGCTGCTGTACACCGACGGGCTGGTCGAGCGCCGCGGCACGCGGATCTCGCGGCGGCTCGAGGAGCTGCGGGCCACCGCCGAGGTGGTGCTCGACCTCGAGGTGATCGAGCACCGGCTGTCGGGGCTGGAGTCCGAGGACGACTCGACGACGCTGCTGGTGACCGCGGAGCGGCCGGAGCAGGAGCAGCAGCAGGCGTTCTGACGCCCGGTCAGCGCCCGAAGCGGTCCGGGTCCATGAAGTCGACCGCCGTGTACGGCGCCTCCCCCACCGTGATCTGCGCGAGCAGCTCGCCGACGCCCGCGGCGTGCTTGAAGCCGTGGCCGCTGTCGCCGCCGGCCACCACGAGGCGCGGGTCGCCGCCCGGCCGCCCCACGAGGAACTGCTCGTCGGGCGAGTTGGTGATCATGCAGGGGATGACCTTGACGGGCACCGGGTCGATCTGCGGGAACGCCGCCGCCACGGCCTCGGCGAGCATGTCGACGTCGCGGCGCGGGTGGATGTACCGGTCCAGCTCGTCCGGGTCGGTGTCGGAGAACATGCCGGCGCCGTCCCACAGGCCGATCTTGACGTGGAAGCCGTCCCCGCTGCCGTGGCCCCACAGGCCGCTGCCGTCCGGCAGCTCGTAGACGAAGGACGGGAAGTCCGCGATGTCGAACGACGCGGTCGCGTCGGCCCTGGGGGCGAACCAGTACAGCGGCGTGCGCCGCGGCGTCAGCGGCAGGCCGGGCAGCAGCTTGGCGTTCCACGCCCCGGCCGCCACCACCGCCTGCGCCGCCTCGAACGTCACGGTCGGCGTCACGACGCGCACCCCGCCGTCGACCAGCTCGACCGCCGTCACGCGCGTGCCGGGGTAGATCCGCGCGCCGGCCTCGGCCGCGGCGCGGCCGTGGGCGCGCACGTTCTTCTCGGGGAAGCAGATGCCGCCCTCCGGGTCGAGCGCCGCGACCGCCGCGGGGTCTGACGCCGCGTACTGCGGGTAGGCGGCCACGAGCTCGTCGTGGTCGAGGTGCGTGACCGCCACGCCGGCTCCCTCCGCCGCGGCGACGGTGCCGGCGACGGCGCTCGAGCCGGCCGCGCCGACGTTGAGGCAGCCGCCCTGCACGACGTACGTGTCGCCGTACCGTTCCCCCAGCGCCGTCCACAGCTCGAGGGACTTGCGCGCGACCGGCGCCAGGCCCGGGTGCTCCTTGCACGCCACCCGGAACAGCCGCGTGAGCCCGTGCGAGGACCCCAGGTCGTGCCCCACGTCGAACCGGTCGATGCCGACGACGTCGACGCCCCGCTCCGCGAGCCGCCACAGGGCGGCGCTGCCGAAGGCGCCGAGCCCCACGACGACGACGTCGGCGGTGATGGTCTCCATGCTGGTCCTCTCCTCGTGCCCCGCTCCCGCGACCGGGCCGATCATGCCCGCCCGGCGCGCCGGCCGCGGCCGGTGTCCGTCCCGCCGTGCGAGGCCCGTCGTGCGGGGTGATGGTCGTCGCACCCGACGGCTGCCGGAGAGCGCCGGCGGCTGGGCTACCGTAGGCAGGTCGCCGGCGACGCCGCCGCTGTGACGGCGGTGCGCCGCCGGGCAGCGAGCGAGAGGAGACCCCTGCGTGACCGTCACGCACGCACCCGGTGCCGAGCTACCCCACGTCGTCGTCGTGGGCGGTGGGTTCGCGGGCCTGGCCGTCGTCAAGGGGCTGGCCGGCGCGCCCGTCCGCATCACCCTGGTGGAGCGCCGCGTCTACAACACGTTCCAGCCGCTGCTGTACCAGGTGGCCACCGGCGGGCTCAACGCCGGTGACGTCACGTACTGGCTGCGCGGGCTGCATCTCAAGCAGCCCAACGTGCGCGTGGTCCACGAGCACCTGGTCGGCATCGACCACGACGCGAAGCGCATCCGGCTGCTGAACGACGAGTGGGTCGACTTCGACTACCTGGTCGTCTGCAACGGCGTCACCGCGAACTTCTTCGGCACCCCGGGCGCCAAGGAGCACGCGCTGCCGATGTACTCGCGGTCGCAGGCGCTGCGGATCCGCGACCAGCTGTTCATCCGCCTGGAGAACTCGGCGTTCAGCGAGACCAAGGACGACGGCCTGCGCGTCGTCGTCGTGGGCGGCGGCGCCACCGGCGTCGAGGTGGCCGGCGCGCTCGCCGAGCTGCGCACCGCCGGCCTCGCCCCCGCGTTCCCGGAGATCCACGGCGACGCGTTCGAGGTGAAGATCGTCCAGCGCGGCAAGGAGCTGCTCAAGGCGTTCCACCCGCGGCTGCGCGAGTACGCCGCCCAGGAGCTCGAGCGGCGCGGCGTGTCCCTGCACCTGGGCGCCGGCGTGGCGGAGGTGCGCCCCGACGGCGTGCTGCTCACCGACGGCACCGAGATCCCCGCCGACCTCGTGGTGTGGTCGGCCGGCGTCGGCCCGCACCCCGAGGTGGACGACTGGGACCTGCCCCGAGCCAAGAACGGGCGCGTCGTCGTCGGGCCGGACCTGCAGGTGGAGGGCCGGCCGGGCGTCTTCGCCATCGGCGACATCGCCGCCACCCCGGACGACCTGCCGCAGCTGGCCCAGCCCGCCATCCAGGGCGGCAAGCAGGTGGCCAAGAACATCCGCGCGCTGCTCGAGGGCCGGCCCACCGCGCCGCTGCGCTACTTCGACAAGGGCACGATGGCGGTGATCGGCCGCCGCGCGGCGATCGCCGAGATCGTGATCCCGGGCACCAGCGCCCGCATCAAGCTCACGGCGGGCCTCGCGTGGCTTGTCTGGCTGTTCGTCCACATCATGTCGCTGGTGGGTCCCCGCAACAAGGTCACGACGCTGGCCGGGCTGGTGACCCGCTACGGGTTCCCGTTCCACCGCCGGCCGATCCCGATCGTCGGCGAGGTGCCCACCGTGCGGCCGCCCAAGCGCGAGCCGGAGCCCCACGAGGCGGAGACCACGGACGTGACCGAGGCCGAGCCCGCGCGCCAGGACACGGGCGCGGCGCCGTCGGACCGCGCCGCGCAGGAGGCCGCGCAGGAGGCCGCGCAGGAGGCCGCGGCCGACGCGGGCGCCCGCCGGCGCTAGCCCGGCTCGCCGAGATAGAGAGCCCCCGCGCCGAGATAGAGAGCTCACTCTCTATCTCGGCACGGGGGCTCTCTACTTCGGCGGGAGGGGTCTCTATCTCGGCGCCGGGGCGGGGGTCGCGGCGCCGCGGCGGCGGCGCACCGCCGTCGTGACGGCGTAGCAGGCCAGGATGACGGCCACCAGCCCGGTGGTCGCGGCGATCTGCGTGCGGGCGGCGGGGTCGGACAGCATGAGCACCAGCAGCCCGGCGAGCGCGCCCAGCACCAGCCACGTGAGCCACGGGTAGCCCCACATGCGCAGCGGCAGGCGCCCGCCGGGGGCCTGCGCCTCGAGGCGCGGGCGCAGCCGCAGCTGCGCCACGGCGACGAGCACCCACACCACGAGCAGCGCCGACCCGACGGCGTTGAGCAGCACGCCCAGCAGCGCCTCGGGCAGCAGCCAGTTGAGCAGCACGGCGACCACGCCGAACGCGACGGACACCCACACGGCCACCACCGGCACGTTGCGGCGCGAGACGCGCGCGGCGACCGGCGGCGCGTCGGCCCGCTCGGCCAGGGAGAACAGCATCCGCGAGGTGCCGTAGACGTTGGCGTTGAAGGCGCTCAGGAGCGCGAGCACCACCACGACCTCCATGGCGCGCGCCGCCCAGTCGAACCCGGCGAGCTGCAGCACGGAGACGAACGGCGACTGCAGCGCCCCGGCGTCGTCCCACGGCACCAGCAGCACGATGATCGCCACGGAGCCGACGTAGAACAGCAGGATGCGCCACAGGATCGTGCGGGTGGCGCGGGCGACGGCGGTGGACGGGTCGCGCGCCTCGGCGGCGGCGATGGTGACGATCTCGATGCCGCCGAACGCGAAGACCACCACGAGCAGCCCGGCGGCGATGCCCGACCAGCCGCCGGGCGCGAACCCGCCGTGCGCGGCCCAGTCGACGAGCGCGCCGCCGTCCACGGGGATGACGCCCACGACGACGAGCACGCCGACGACGAGGAAGGCGACGATGGCGGCGACCTTGATCGCGGCGAACCAGAACTCGGCCTCGCCGAAGTTCTTCACGCCGGTGAGGTTGAGCGCGCCGAGCACCGCGACGACGACGGCGGCGACCGCCCACTGCGGCACGTCGGGCCACCAGCCGCTGACGATGCCCGCCACACCGGTGACCTCGACGCCGAGCACCATGATCAGCATGAACCAGTAGAGCCAGCCGAGCAGGAAGCCGGCCCAGCGGCCGAGCGCCGCCTCGGCGTACACGGAGAACGAGCCGGAGGCGGGCAGCGCCGAGGCCATCTCGGCCAGCATGCGCATGACCAGGACGACGAGCGCGCCGGCGATGGCGTAGCTGACGAGCACGGCGGGGCCGGCCGTCGCGACGCCCACCCCCGAGCCGAGGAACAGGCCGGCGCCGATGGCCGAGCCGAGCCCCATCATCGTGAGGTGACGGGTGCGCAGGCCGTGGGCGAGCGGCTCGCCCGTGGTCGTGCCGGGGGCGGGCGGGGTGCCGGGCGCCGCGGGCGTGGTGCTGGGACGGGTCACGACGCTCCACCGTAGTCGTGCCGGGCGCCGCCCGCCCCGCGCGGCCGCCGCACCAGGC
>NZ_LWGM01000126.1 GCF_001750215.1 Isoptericola variabilis
CACTCTCCGGCTGTGAGTGACAGAAGTACGGGAGCCGCACCGGGGAGTGACGCAAGAACTCGGGTCGTCAGGTGAGGCCTGCGCCGGGGCGTGACATGAACGCGCCGACGTGGGTCGTCCGTCGCGGCGACCAGGTGCACGACGGCGAGGCCCGCGTGGACCACCGTCGGCAGCGTCAGCGCCGACCACGCGGCCACCGGGTGCCACCACACGAGCCCGCCGGAGATCAGGGCGCCCGCCGCGATCGCGACGCCCAGCACGGTGCCCTGCTGGGACAGCGAGCGGTCGACGTCGGCACCCGGCCGGGTCGCGTGCACCGTGTCGACGAACCACGCCTCGAGCGGCCCCGAGTCCAGCGCGCGGAACGCGCCCGTCGCCGCCGCCGCGGCGGCGAACCCCCAGAACGTCTGGGCGCTCGCGAACAGCGACGCCGCCAGCACCTGCATCGCTGCCGCCGCCAGCAGCACGGGGCGGCGGCCCAGGGCGTCGGCGACCCCGGCCGTCGGCAGCTCGAGCGCGAAGACGAGCAGCCCGGTCACGGACGCCAGCGTCAGGGTCTGCGCCACCGACAGCCCGCGCTCGACGGGCAGCAGCGTCGTGGCCGTCAGCACCACGCCGATCGGGAACCACCGGGTCACGGTGAGCAGCAGCAGCACCCGCCGCGCCTGCGCCGGGTCCAGCACGCCCCGCCCGGCGGCGCTCATGCCGCGCCGCCGTCGTCGTCCGCCGCACCACCGCCGCCTGCCGCACCACCGCCGCCGCCCTCGCCCGGCACGTCCCGCGGGTCGAGCGGGAACGCGACGCGGTAGACGTGCAGGCGCCGGGCGGCCGGGTCGCCCGCGCCGGCGTCCATGTACCGGTCGACGACGGCGGCGAGCTCGTCCTGCATCGCCCGCGCCTGCTCGGGCGTGACCTCGACCCACGCGTCGCTCATGCCGCTCACGTCCTGCCACGGCGCCGGCCAGGCGTCCGCGGCGTCGAGCCACCGCGCGTACTCCTCGTCGAACTGCCGGTGGTAGCCCCGCACGAGCCAGCCCAGCGCGGTCCGGGCGTCCTCGTCGTCGGCGAACGCCGACCCGCGCCACCCGTGGCTGGCGGTGGTCGCGCGCCAGATCCGCTCCTTGCCGCGGCCCTCCCCCGTGTCCGCCACGAGCCCCACCGACTCGAGCCGTCGCAGGTGGTAGCTCGTCGCGCCCGTGTTGGTCTGCAGCTCGGCGGCCAGCCGGGTCGCCGACGCGGGACCGTCCTTGCGCAGGGCCGAGAGCAGCCGCGAGCGCAGCGGGTGCGCCAGCACCCTGACCGACTCAGGCATCAGCTCGACGTGCGTGTACGGGCGCTCCGGGACGTCGTCCATGCGTGCACGGTATCTCTGCACAGAACTCCTGCACAAGAGTTGTGCACGAGTCGGGTGGCTGTTCGCCCAGGACCACGCCCCGCTCCCGATAGGCTCGGGCGCGTGACCGAGCCGACGCGCGAGCAGGGCCGCGAGGCGCACGACGACCCGGCGCCGACCAGCACCGCCGGCCGCGTCGCGGCGTTCTTCGACCTCGACAAGACGATCATCGCCACGAGCGCGTCGGCGGCCTTCTCCAAGCCCTTCTACCGCGGCGGCCTGGTGACCCGGGGCGACGTGCTGCGCAGCGCCTACGCCCACTTCCTGTTCGCGCTGGGCAGCGCGGACGCCGACCAGACCGAGCGGATGCGCAAGCACCTGTCCGAGCTGGCCACCGGATGGGGCGTGGGCAAGGTGCAGCAGATCGTCGCCGAGACGGTGCACGAGCTCATCGACCCGTACGTCTACGCCGAGGCCGTCGCCCTCATCGCCGAGCACCACGAGCTGGGGCACGACGTCGTCATCGTCTCGGCGTCGGGCGCCGAGCTCGTCGAGCCCATCGCCACCGTGCTGGGTGCCGACCACGTCGTCGCCACCCGCATGAGCGTCGAGGACGGCCGCTACACCGGCCGGATCGACTTCTACGCCTACGGCGAGAACAAGGCCGAGGCGATGCGCCGGCTCGCCGCCGAGCGCGGGTACGACCTCGCGCGAAGCTACGCGTACACCGACTCGGTGACCGACGCGCCAATGCTGCGCGCCGTCGGCCACGCGTACGCCGTGAACCCGGACCGGACCATGCGCCGCCTCGCCCTCGAGCACGGCTGGGGCGTGCTGACCTTCACGCGGCCGGTCGCCCTGCGTGTCGCGATGCGCCCGCCGACGCCGGTGCTCGCCGCGGCGGGCGCGCTCGCCGCGGGCGCGGTGGGCTGGGCCGCGTGGCGCCTGCTGCGTCGCCGCTGAGCCACCGCCGAGCCGCCGCCGAACTGCCGCCGAGCCGCCGCGCGCAGCCCTTGCGCGCGCCCCACGGCAGGCGTTCCATGGGAGTGGAAGCACAGAACGGCCGGGCACGGGACCCACGCAAAGAAAGTCCACGTCGAGGACACATCGCACGGGGCGTTCCCCGTCACGATGAGCGGATGATGCGCCTGTTCCCCGCGCCCGACGGCGAGAGCGGCACCCGGACGACCGACCGTGATCCCCCGGGTGCCGCGATCGTGTCAGGACCGTGTCAGGGGCGGAGTCAGCGCCCCGACGGCGCGTCCCTCAGCGCCCCGACACCGCGACCTTCAGCGCCCTGCTCAGCGCCACGCACCGCGCTCGTACTGCGGGGCCCAGGCGATGCCCTGCCCCTCCGGCGCCGGCCGGTGCGACGTGCCGGCCCTGACGCCCAGGTCGTGCGCGGCGCGCAGCGGCCAGTGCGGGTCGCGCAGCGCCTCGCGGCCCAGCAGCACGACGTCGGCGGCGCCGTCGACCAGCACCTGCTCGGCCTGGGCGGCCGAGGTGATGAGGCCGACCGCGCCGGTCGGCATGCCCGTCACCTCGCGCACGCGGCGCGCGTGCGGCACCTGGTAGCCCGGGCCCACGGTGATCTCGGCCGGGGCGACACCGCCGGTGGAGACGTCGACGAGGTCCACGCCGTGCCCCGCGAGCTCCTTGGCGACGGCGGCGACGTCGTCGACCTGCAGGCCGTCCTCGCGCCAGTCGGTGGCCGAGACGCGCACGATCACCGGCTTGCCCTCGGGCCAGACGGCGCGCACCGCGTCGACCGTCTCGACCAGCAGGCGGGCACGGTTCTCCGGCGAGCCGCCGTAGGCGTCGGTGCGGCGGTTGGACAGCGGGGAGAGGAACTGGTGCAGCAGGTAGCCGTGCGCGGCGTGCACCTCGACGACGTCGAAGCCGGCCTCGTGGGCGCGCCGGGCGGCGTCGGCGAACTGCCCCGGGACGGCGGCGACCTGCTCGGCGGTCATCTCCTGCGGCGCCGCGTAGCCGGGGAAGGCGTCGGCGGACGGCGCGAGGGTGTCCCAGCCGCCCTCGGCGGCGGGCACGGTGCCCTGGGTCTGGGCCCACGGGCGGTACGTCGAGGCCTTGCGGCCGGCGTGCGCGAGCTGGACGCCGATCGCGGCGTCCTGGGCGTGCACGAAGTCGACGACGCGCGCCCACGCGTCGCGCTGGGCGTCGTTCCACAGCCCGGCGTCCTGCGGGGTGATGCGGCCCTCGGGCACGACGGCGGTGGCCTCGGTGAGGATCAGGCCGAACCCTCCCTGGGCGCGGGCGCCGAGGTGGACGAGCTGCCAGTCGTCCGGCATCCCGTCGGTGGACGAGTACTGGCACATCGGGGCCAGCCAGACGCGGTTCTTGATGGTCAGGTCACGCAGCCGCAGGGGCTCGAAGAGGAGGCTCACGGTCGTCGTCAACAGCCCGGACCGCCGCACCGATTCCCGAGGCGACCGTCTCGTCGGTCACGACCTGTCGCCCGTGGCGACGGTGTGACGCACCGGCGTGAGCGCGGTCACGCCCGCGGCTACACTCGCCGCAGCGGGGTCCGCGGGCTCGCGACCCCGCCCGCACTGCACACGCGACGACGCGCACGGAGGTCACCTCGATGACGGACACCCAGCCCACGACGACGTCGGGCGGCACGGCAGCCGACCGCGGCCCCAGCCTCGAGAACCTTCTGCACGAGACGCGCGCGTTCCCGCCGAGCCCCGAGTTCGCCGCGCAGGCCAACGCCCAGGCGTCGCTGTACGACGAGGCCCGCGCCGACCGGCTGGAGTTCTGGGCGCGTCAGGCCCGCGAGCTGGTGACCTGGAAGACGCCGTTCACCCAGACGCTGGACTGGTCCGAGGCCCCGGTGGCGAAGTGGTTCGCCGACGGCACCCTCAACGCGGCCTACAACGCCGTCGACCGGCACGTCGAGGCCGGCCACGGCGACCGGGTGGCCCTGTACTTCGAGGGCGAGCCCGGCGACACCCGCACCGTCACGTACGCCGACCTGCAGCGCGAGGTCGTGCGGGCCGCCAACGCGCTCGCCGCGCTGGGCGTCGGCAAGGGCGACCGCGTGGTCATCTACATGCCGATGCTGGTCGAGTCGGTCGTCGCGATGCTCGCCTGCGCGCGCCTGGGCGCGCCGCACTCGGTCGTCTTCGGCGGCTTCTCCGCCGACGCGCTGCGCAGCCGCATCGCCGACGCCAAGGCCACGCTCGTCATCACCGCCGACGGCGGCTACCGCCGCGGCGCCCCGAGCGCGCTCAAGCCCGCCGTGGACGAGGCGCTGTCCGGGGCGGGCGCGAGCTCGGTGCGGCACGTGCTGGTGGTGCGCCGCACGGGCCAGGACGTGGAGTGGACCGAGGGCCGCGACGTGTGGTGGCACGAGGCCGTCGAGGCGGCCGACACCTTCCACGAGCCGGTGTGGGTCGGGGCCGAGCACCCGTTGTACATCCTCTACACCTCCGGCACCACGGGGAAGCCGAAGGGCATCCTGCACACCACCGGCGGCTACCTGACCCAGACGGCCTACACGCACAAGAACGTCTTCGACCTCAAGCCGGAGACCGACGTGTACTGGTGCACCGCAGACATCGGCTGGGTGACCGGCCACTCGTACGTCGTCTACGGCCCGCTGGTCAACGGCGCCACGCAGGTGCTCTACGAGGGCACGCCGGACACCCCGCACCGCGGCCGGTGGTGGGAGCTGGTGGAGAAGTACAAGGTCTCGATCCTGTACACCGCGCCGACCGCCATCCGTACGTGCATGAAGTGGGGCGAGGACGTCCCCGCCGGGTTCGACCTGTCGTCCCTGCGGGTGCTCGGGTCGGTCGGCGAGCCGATCAACCCCGAGGCCTGGATGTGGTACCGCCGGGTGATCGGCGGCGACCGCACGCCGATCGTGGACACCTGGTGGCAGACCGAGACCGGCGCCATCATGATCAGCCCGCTGCCCGGCGTCACCGCGGCCAAGCCCGGCTCGGCGCAGGTGCCGCTGCCCGGCGTCGCGGCCGACGTCGTCGACGACGAGGCGCGCCCCGTGCCGGACGGCGGGGGCGGCTACCTGGTGCTCACCGAGCCGTGGCCGTCCATGCTGCGCGGCATCTGGGGCGACCTGGAGCGCTTCAAGGACACGTACTGGTCGCGGTTCCCCGGCCTGTACTTCGCCGGCGACGGCGCGAAGAAGGACGAGGACGGCGACATCTGGCTGCTCGGCCGGGTCGACGACGTCATGAACGTCTCCGGCCACCGCCTGTCCACCACCGAGATCGAGTCGGCCCTGGTCTCGCACGACATCGTGGCCGAGGCCGCCGTCGTGGGCGCCGCGGACGACACCACGGGCCAGGCCGTGGTCGCGTTCGTCATCCTGCGCGGCGAGCACGCCGAGCGGGCCGGCACGCCGGACGGCGCCCACGAGGTGCAGCAGGAGCTGCGCAACCACGTGGCCAAGGAGATCGGCCCGATCGCCAAGCCCAGGCGCATCCTCGTGGTGCCCG
Organism: Isoptericola variabilis; assembly: GCF_001750215.1. Classification (GTDB taxonomy): domain Bacteria; phylum Actinomycetota; class Actinomycetes; order Actinomycetales; family Cellulomonadaceae; genus Puerhibacterium; species Puerhibacterium variabilis_A. The sequence goes on from NZ_LWGM01000126.1 coordinate 5,818, forward strand.
AGCTGCCCAAGACGCGCTCCGGCAAGATCATGCGCCGCCTGCTGCGCGACGTGGCCGAGAACCGCACCGTCGGGGACGCCACCACGCTGGCCGACTCGTCGGTGATGGAGCTCATCGCGGCCGGGCTGTCGACCAACAGGTCCGCGGACGACTGACGCCGAGACAGAGAGGCCCTGCGCCGAGATAGAGGGCTCTCGCCTCTCTATCTCGGCGCGGGGCCTCTCTGTCTCGGCAGCCTGGCGGGCGGGCCGCCGCGCGACCGACGGGCGTCGGCGACGTCCGCGACAATGGGCCGGTGCGCACCCCTCCCCCGCTCGAGATCGGCCCGCTCGCCCCCGCCGTCCAGGACGCCGTCCGCGCCCTCGCGGCCCGCGCCGAGGAGGTCGACGGCGTCGCGCCGCTGTCGGAGCAGCCGCTGCTGCGCCTCGGCGCCGACGAGCCGTGGCTGACCCACGCGGTCGCGCGCTCCCGTTCCGGCGAGGTGGTCGGCTACCTGCAGGACGACCGCTCCGGCGAGGTCGCCAGCGCCGAGCTCGTGGTCGCCCCGGAGCACCGGCGCGGCGGGGTGGGCCGCCTGCTGCTGCGCACCGCGGAGCGCGACGCCCGCCTGCCCATGTTCTCGGGCACGCCCGGCCAGCGCGGCAAGGACCTGCGGGTGTGGGCGCACGGCGACCTCCCCGCGGCCCGCGTCCTCGCCGCGGCGGCCGGCTACGCCGTCGTGCGCGAGCTGCTGCTGCTCGCCACGCCGCTCCCCCCGGCCGGCGGCGCGGCCGGCGACCCGGCCTCCCCCACGGCCGATCACATGGCCGGCGCGCTCGACCGGCTGCCCGCCGGGTACGAGGTCCGCACGGTCCGGCCGGGCGACGACGACGAGGCGTGGGTGGCGCTCAACGCCCGCGCGTTCGCGGCGCACCCCGAGCAGGGCCGCCTCACGGTGGCCGACCTGCGGCAGCGCCAGGCCGAGCCGTGGTTCGACGCCGCCGGGTTCTTCCTGGTGACGGCGCCCGACGGCAGCCCCGCCGGCTACGTGTGGACCAAGGTGGAGCCGGACCAGGCAGCCGGCGCCCGCGACGGCGAGATCTACGCCGTGGGCGTGGACCCCGACCACCAGGGCCGCGGCCTGGGCGGGGTGCTCACCGCCGTCGGGCTCGCCCACCTCGCGCGCGTCGGCTGCGAGCGAGGCGTCCTCTACGTCGACGGCGACAACGCCCCCGCGCTCGCCACGTACGCCCGCGCCGGGTTCGCGCGCGCCGCCGTCGACGTGCAGTACGGCCGGTCCTGAGCCTCGCGCCGGAGCCTCGCGCCGGCGGGCACGCCAGCAGCGGGTTCACCGCCGTTCGGTCACCCGCGGTTCACCATTCGGTGCCACGATGGGCACCATGAGCGCCACGAGCCCGCGAACGCAACGCCAGCGCGACGCGAGCGGCCGGTTCGCGCCGTCGACGGAGGAGGAGACGGCGGCGCGCCGGACCCCGCTGGACCCGCAGCTGGCAGCGCACATCGCCGAGCACATCGCCGAGGAGCCGGACGACGGCCTGCTCGAGCACGCCAAGCCCTCGACGGTGAGCCCCGAGCCGCTGCCCGAGGACCGGTTCGCCGACCGCGAGCTGAGCTGGCTGGCGTTCAACGAGCGCGTGCTGGAGCTCGCGGAGGACCCCCACCTGCCGCTGCTGGAGCGGGTGCGGTTCCTGGCGATCTTCGCCTCGAACCTCGACGAGTTCTTCATGGTCCGCGTCGCAGGTCTCAAGCGACGCATCGCCACCGGCATCGCGGTCACCGCGGCGTCGGGCCTGTCGCCCCTCGAGGTGCTCGCCGGCATCAGCAAGGGCGCGCACGAGCTCATGTCCCGGCACGCCGAGGTCTTCGCTAATGACGTGCAGCCGGCGCTCGCCGCCGAGGGCATCACGATCGTGCACTGGCAGGACCTGGAGCAGCGCGAGCAGGAGCGCCTGCACAAGTTCTTCCGCAAGCAGATCTTCCCGGTGCTGACGCCGCTGGCAGTGGACCCGGCGCACCCGTTCCCCTACATCTCCGGCCTGTCGCTCAACCTCGCGGTCGTGGTGCGCAACCCGCTGACCGACAAGGAGCACTTCGCCCGGGTCAAGGTGCCGCCGCTGCTGCCGCGCTTCATCGCCGTCGACGAGCGCGGCCGCCCGAGCGACCCGACGGCGTCGGGCAGCTCTCGCCGCACCACCCCGACGTCGTTCGTGCCGCTCGAGGAGGTCATCGCCCAGCACCTCGACCACCTGTTCCCGGGCATGGAGGTCGTCGAGTCCCACACCTTCCGCGTCACCCGCAACGAGGACGTGGAGGTCGAGGAGGACGACGCCGAGAACCTGCTGCAGGCGATGGAGAAGGAGCTGCTGCGCCGGCGGTTCGGCCCGCCGGTGCGCCTGGAGCTGGCCGAGACGATCAGCCCGCGCATCCGCGACCTGCTCGTGCGCGAGCTGGGTGTCGAGGACGACGAGGTCTACGAGCTGCCCGCGCCGCTCGACCTCACGGGCCTCAACATCATCGCCGACATCGAGCGCGCGAACCTGCACTACCCCTCGTTCGTGCCGACGACGCACCGCCAGCTCGCCGAGGTGGAGTCGGCCAAGCCCACCGACGTCTTCGCCGCCATCCGCCGGCGCGACGTGCTGCTGCACCACCCCTACGACTCGTTCTCCACCTCGGTGCAGACGTTCCTCGAGCAGGCGGCCGCCGACCCCCGCGTGCTGGCCATCAAGCAGACGCTGTACCGCACCTCCGGCGACTCGCCGATCGTCGACGCGCTCATCGACGCCGCCGAGGCCGGCAAGCAGGTGCTGGCCCTGGTGGAGATCAAGGCGCGGTTCGACGAGCAGGCCAACATCTCCTGGGCCCGCAAGCTCGAGGAGGCCGGCGTCCACGTGGTCTACGGCATCGTGGGGCTCAAGACGCACGCCAAGCTGTCGCTGGTGGTGCGCCAGGAGCGCGACGGGCTGCGCCGCTACTGCCACGTCGGCACCGGCAACTACCACCCCAAGACCGCGCGCCTGTACACCGACCACGGCCTGCTGACCTGCGACCCCGACGTCGGCCAGGACCTCACGCGGCTGTTCAACCAGCTGTCCGGGTACGCGCCGCAGTCGCGGTTCCACCGCCTGCTCGTGGCGCCGAGGTCCGTGCGCGCCGGCCTCGTCGAGCGCATCGACCGCGAGGCCGACGCGGCCCGCGCCGGCCACGAGGCGTGGATCAAGATGAAGGTCAACTCCGCCGTCGACGAGGCCACGATCGACGCGCTGTACCGCGCGTCGCAGGCGGGCGTGCAGGTCGACCTCGTGGTGCGCGGCATCTGCGCGGTGCGCCCGGGCGTGCCGGGGCTGAGCGAGAACATCCGGGTGCGCTCGATCCTGGGCCGGTTCCTCGAGCACTCGCGGATCTTCGCGTTCGCCAACGCCGCCGGCCCGGCGCTCGGCGAGGGCCCGGAGAGCGGCCCCGAGGTGTTCATCGGCTCGGCCGACCTCATGCACCGCAACCTCGACCGCCGCGTCGAGGCGCTCGTGCGCATCACCGACCCGGGGCAGGTCGAGGAGCTGGTCGGCCTGGTCGACCGCTCCATGGCGGACGAGACGGCCAGCTGGCACCTGCACCCCGACGGTTCGTGGGTGCGCCACGCGTACGACGACGACGGCCGGCCGCTGACCGACCTGCAGGGCGAGCTCGTGCGCCGCCACCGCCGCCGCCCGGAGCGCGACCGGTGACGCCCGGAGGGCGGGGGGTGGCGCGAGCCGGTCGCGGGGACGTCGCCCCGCGACCGTGCGCGCTCTGCGGCGGCGCGGACC
>NZ_LWGM01000127.1 GCF_001750215.1 Isoptericola variabilis
CCGGCGTCAGCAGGGTCCGCAGCGTGACGTCCAGCGGGACGACGCGCAGCGGCGCCGCGCTGCTGAGCACGACGTGCGCGGCCTCCGGGTCGTACGCCGTGTTCTGCTCCCGGAGCACGCCCGGGACCTCGGTGGCCGAGCGGGCGATGGCCTACGTGGTCGGCGGCCGGGCGGCGGCCCGGGTGCCGTTCCCGCAGCTGTCCGACCGGGAGCGCGAGGTGCTCGACCTCATCGCGCGTGGCCTGGACAACACCGCGATCTCCCGCCGCCTGGTGCTCAGCCCCAAGACCGTGCGCAACCACGTGAGCAACGTGCTGACCAAGCTCGCGGTGCCGGACCGGTCCGCGGCGATCGTCCGCGCCCGCGAGGAGGGGCTGGGGCAGGGCTGAGCTGAGCGAGGGACGGCCGCTACGCCGCGCCGCCCCAGCCGCGCACGCGGTGCACGCGCGCCGTCTTGGGGTAGTCGCCGGCCGGCCCGCGCGGGCCGGTCTCGAACAGGTCCACCATGAGGAACAGCGGGTACGCCGGCGCCTAAGCCAGCCGCCGGACCACCACGCCGTCGTGGCCGATCACCGTGCCGCCCGCGCCCCACACGGCGGTCCAGGTGTGGGGCCGCGTCAGGTCGCCGGCGACCGCCACCTCCGCCATGTCGGTGACCAGCCCGGGGTCGCCGTGCGCCTTGAGGCCCGAGCGCGCGCGGGCGCCGTCCGGGCCGACCGCCTCGGCGTCGACCTCGCACAGGCAGATCTCGCCGCGGTGGCCGGGGGACAGGTGCTCCGTGCCGACCAGCCAGACGGCGAGCATGCAGCCGGGGTCGCGCGTGGCGCTGACGGTCACCTCGACGCGGCCCGCCGACGGCGCCCACAGCAGCCGCAGCGGCGTCGCGGTGCGCACCCGCAGGTCGGGACGGTGCCGGTGCGTGCCGCGCGGCGAGCCGACGGGGCCGGAGAAGGTGCCCGTCTGCAGGTTGGACACCCGCAGCGGCGCGTCCTCCGGTCGCCAGTCGGGCTGGTCGTGGTCGATCCGCAGCCGCAGGCCCGCGCCGTCGAGCGCGAGCCGGGCCCGCGACCGGTCGGGCGTGGTCCAGTGCGGCAGGTAGTGGTCGACCCACCGCCGCGGGTCCAGCCGCCCGCCGGCGAACTCGTCGTCGAGGTCGGGGGCGCGGGCAGGCGCCGGCGGGAGCGGGACGACGTCGGCGGTCATGGCGGCATCCTGCGCCGTCATCCCGTCACGTGGAAGCCCGCCTCGTGCTGCAGCGCGACGTCGCGGACCTCCATGCCGGTCACGCGCGCGGCCCGCGGGCCCTCCCGCAGGAACGCGAGCATCGCCTCGACCGCCCCGCCGTCGCCCTCGACCTCCACCTCGACCGTGCCCTCGACCGTGTTGCGCACCCAGCCCGAGACGCCCAGGCCGTCGGCGGCGTCCTCCACCGCGGCGCGGAACCCCACGCCCTGGACGATGCCGCGCACCACGGCCCGCACCCGCCGTCTGGCCATGCGTCCACGCTAGGGGCCGCGTCGCGCGGTCGCCGCCGCGGGCGCCGCGGCACGCCGACGTCCCTGCCGATCCTGTCGACCCTGTCGACCCTGTCGACGACGGGGGCCGTCCCCGGGCGGGCGGACCCGGTGCCTCGTACGGTGACGGGCATGAGCCCCGCAGCCCGCGCCGCCGATGCCCTCGTCCGCGCCTACCAGCGGCACCTCTCGCCGCGGAAGGGGTGGCGCTGCGCGTACGGCGTTGCCCACGGGGACACCACGTGCTCCGCCGCGACGCGCCGGATCGTCGCCCAGCGCGGGGTGGTCCGCGGCGTGGTGCCCGTGGCCGCGCAGCTGCTGGCCTGCTACCACGCGGCCCGGCTGCTGACGAACGCCGAGGTGCGCGGGGTGTGCTGCTGCGGGCCTATCCCGATCCCGTTCGGCTTCGGCCGCTCGCGCGGTCTCTGAGCCGGCGGCGCCGGGCGCGGGTCAGCCGGCGGCGCCCCCGCCGCTCGACTCCCGCACCACGAGCTCGGGCTGGAAGACCACGCTCTCCGCGGCGCCGCCGCGCACGAGGAGGTCCGCGGCGGTCCACCCGAGGTCGTGCGTGGGCTGGCGCACCGAGGTGAGGGGGACGGTCAGCTCGGCGGCGTAGCTCACGTCGTCGTAGCCGACGACGGCGACCTCGCCGGGCACGTCGACGCCCTCGCGCCGCAGCGTGCGCAGCACGCCGAGCGCGACGAGGTCGTTGACGCAGAAGACCGCCACGGGGCCCCGACCGGTGCGGCGGGCCAGCACCTCGCGGGCACCGCGCTCGCCGCCGGCGGCGTTGAGCGTCACCGTGACCTCCTCCAGCGCCTCGGCCGGGTCGAGGCCCGCCTCGGTGAGCGCGGCGACGACGCCGGCGGACCGGTCGGCGCACTGCAGGATCGTGCGCGGCCCGTTGAGCAGGACGAGCCGCCGGTGCCCCTGCGCGAGCAGGTGGCGCGCGGCCATCGCGGCGCCCGCGACGTCGTCGACCGCCACGGAGGCGAGCTGCGGCACCGGCGACGGCCGGTCGAGCAGGACGACCCGCACGCCGCGCTCGTGCAGCGCCAGCAGCGGCGCGACGTCCTCGGACGACGGCACGAGCGCCACGCCCTGCACGCCGTGCTGCTCGAACAGGCGCCGGAACCGGGCCTCGCGCTCGGGCGCCTCCTCCGAGCTGGCCACCATGAGCGTCCAGTCGTCCTGCGCCAGGCGGTCCTCCATGCCCCGCGCGACGTCGGTGAAGAAGGGGTTGGTCAGGTCCAGCACGATCGCCCCGGCCGTGGTCACCGAGCCGACCCGCAGCTGGCGCGCCGAGCCGTTGGGCACGAACTGCAGCTCGGCGATCGCCGCCTGGACCCGCTCGCGGGTGGCGGCGGAGACCCGCTGCGGCCGGTTGAGGACGTTCGAGACGGTGCCGACGGACACGCCGGCCAGGCGGGCGACGTCGGAGATCGAGGAACGGCGTCGGCGGGGCGGCTGGGGCACTGGTCCTCCGGGTGCTGGCGAGACCGGACCAGTATCCGCCCCGGCGCCGCGACCTCGGCGCGTCGCCGGCGTGCCCCTTGCCGCCGCGACCGGGGCCCGTGTACCGTGAGTCACGGTTGAAACGATTCATGGTCGAGTCGGACGGCACGACGTCGAGGACGACGGAGGGGCGGGCGCAGTGCGCACAGGAACGAGGGGCACCACCGGGTGGACGGCCGCACGGGGGACCGCGCGATGAGCCGCACGATGAGCCGCACGATGTTCACCTTCCGGGTGCGCCCGGAGGTGCTCGCCGAGTACGCCGAGGCCCACGCGGCGGTGTGGCCGGAGATGCTCCGGGCGCTGCACGAGACCGGCTGGCGCAACTACTCGATCTTCACCGCCCCCGACGGCACGGTGGTCGGCTACGTCGAGAGCGACGACATCGACGCCGCGCGCGCCGGCATGGCGCAGCGCGACGTCAACGCCCGCTGGCAGGCGGCCATGTCGCGGTTCTTCGACGGCGCGGGACCGGACGAGCAGATGACCACGCTCACCGAGGTGTTCCACCTCGATACCCAGCTCGCGGCCACCGCCCCGCCGGCCGTCCCGCCGGGCGGGACCCCGGACGAGCACGCCCACGAGGCGACCCCGACGCAGGGCGCCGAGGGCGCCGCGGACCCCCAGCAAGGAGACAGCTGATGACCTTCGACGACATCGTCCCGGTGCTCGACCGCCTCGCCATCGAGGTGCCCTCCTGGGCGTACGGCAACTCCGGCACCCGGTTCAAGGTGTTCGCCACCGCCGGCACGCCGCGCACGCCGCAGGAGAAGATCGCCGACGCCGCGCAGGTCCATGCGCTCACCGGCCTGGCGCCCACCGTCGCCCTGCACATCCCGTGGGACAGGGTCGACGACTACGCCGCCCTCGGGGCGTTCGCCCGGGACCATGGCGTGGGCCTCGGCACGATCAACTCCAACACGTTCCAGGACGACGCCTACAAGCTCGGCTCGCTGACGCACACCGACGCCGCCGTGCGGCGCAAGGCGATCGACCACCACCTCGAGTGCATCGAGATCATGGGGCAGACCGGCTCGCGCGACCTGAAGATCTGGCTCGCCGACGGGTCCAACTACCCGGGCCAGGCGGACATCCGCACGCGCCAGGACCTGCTGCACGAGTCGCTGGCCGAGATCTACGCCCAGCTGGCCGACGACCAGCGCCTGGTGCTGGAGTACAAGTTCTTCGAGCCGGCGTTCTACCACACCGACGTGCCGGACTGGGGCACCAGCTACGCCCAGGTCGTCCAGCTCGGCGAGCGCGCCGTCGTGTGCCTCGACACCGGCCACCACGCGCCCGGCACGAACATCGAGTTCATCGTCGCCCAGCTGCTGCGGCTGGGCCGGCTCGGGTCCTTCGACTTCAACTCCCGCTTCTACGCCGACGACGACCTGATCGTCGGCGCGGCCGACCCCTTCCAGCTCTTCCGCATCATCGTCGAGGTGGTCCGCGGCGGCGGCCTCGAGCCGGGCAGCGACGTGCAGCTCATGCTCGACCAGTGCCACAACGTCGAGGACAAGATCCCCGGCCAGATCCGCTCGGTGCTCAACGTCCAGGAGGCCGTGGCCAAGGCCCTGCTGCTCGACCGCGAGGCGCTGACGAAGGCGCAGGAGGCCGGCGACGTGCTCGGGGCGAACACGATCTTCATGGACGCGTTCTGGACCGACGTGCGCGCCGACCTGGCCGCCTACCGCGCCTCGCGCGGCCTGCCCGAGGACCCGATGCGGGCGTACGCCGAGTCCGGCTACCAGCAGCGCATCGCCGCCGAGCGCGTCGGCGGCACCCAGGCGTCCTGGGGCGCCTGAGCGCCCCGCCCCCAGCCCCCGACCCGTGCCGACCCCGCACCGAACGACGGAGTGACCCCATGACCCACCAGGCCGTCCCTCGAGCCGTCGAGGACCTGATCGCCCGCTCCAACCGCCTGGGCGCCGACCCGCGCAACACCAACTACGCCGGGGGCAACACCTCGGCCAAGGGCACCGCCACCGACCCGGTCACGGGCGAGCCCGTCGAGCTGCTGTGGGTCAAGGGCTCCGGCGGCGACCTCGGCACCCTCACCGCGCAGGGGCTCGCGGTGCTGCGCCTCGACCGCCTGCGCGCGCTCGTCGACGTCTACCCCGGCGTCGAGCGCGAGGACGAGATGGTCGCCGCCTTCGACTACTGCCTGCACGGCAAGGGCGGCGCCGCGCCGAGCATCGACACCGCGATGCACGGCCTCGTCGACGCGCCGCACGTCGACCACCTGCACCCCGACGCCGGCATCGCGATCGCCACCGCCGCCGACGGCGAGGACCTCACCGCCAAGGTCTTCGGCGGCAAGGTCGTGTGGGTGCCGTGGCGCCGCCCCGGCTTCCAGCTCGGCCTGGACATCGCCGGCATCAAGGCCGCCCACCCCGAGGCGGTCGGCACCGTGCTCGGCGGGCACGGCATCACGGCCTGGGGCGAGACCTCCGAGGAGGCCGAGCGCAACAGCCGGTGGATCATCGAGACCGCCGCTGCCTACATCGAGGCCAACGGCCGGCCCGAGCCGTTCGGCCCCGCCCTGGCCGGCTATGAGCCGCTGCCGCGGGACGAGCGGCGCGCCAAGGCCGCGGCCCTCGCCCCGCACCTGCGCGCGATCGCCTCGCACGACGCGCCGCAGGTCGGCCACTACACCGACACCGACGTGGTCCTCGACTTCCTCGCCCACGACCGGCACCCGGCGCTCGCGGCCCAGGGCACCAGCTGCCCCGACCACTTCCTGCGCACCAAGGTCAAGCCGCTGGTGGTCGACCTGCCGGCCACGGCGAGCGTCGAGGAGATCGTCGAGCGCCTGCCCGCGCTGCACGAGGCCTACCGCGCCGACTACACCGCCTACTACGAGCGCGGCGCCGCTGCCGCCCGCGCCCGCGGCGAGGAGCCCCCGGCCATGCGCGGCGCCGACCCGGCGATCGTCCTGGTGCCCGGCGTCGGCATGTTCTCCTACGGCGCGGACAAGCAGACCGCGCGGGTGGCGGGGGAGTTCTACGTCAACGCGATCAACGTGATGCGCGGCGCCGAGGCGCTGAGCACCTACGCGCCCATCGACGAGGCGGAGAAGTTCCGCATCGAGTACTGGGCGCTGGAGGAGGCCAAGCTGCGGCGCCGGCCGAAGCCCAAGCCGCTGGCCACCCGCATCGCGTTCGTCACCGGCGCCGCCTCGGGCATCGGCAGGGCCATCGCCGCGCGCTTGGCGGCCGAGGGGGCGTGCGTCGTCGTGGCCGACCTCGACGCGGCCAAGGCCCAGGCGGTCGCGGCGGAGCTCGGCACCACCGACGTCGCGGTCGGCGTCGCAGCGGACGTGGCCGACGAGGCGGCCGTGCAGGCCGCGCTGCGCGAGACCGTGCTGGCCTTCGGCGGCGTCGACATCGTGGTGAACAACGCCGGCCTGTCGCTGTCGAGGTCGCTGTTCGAGACCACCGAGGCCGACTGGGACCTGCAGCACGACGTCATGGCCAAGGGCTCCTTCCTGGTCGCCAAGAACGCCGCGCGCATCCTCGTCGACCAGCGGCTCGGCGGCGACATCGTCTACATCTCGTCGAAGAACTCGGTGTTCGCCGGGCCCAACAACATCGCCTACTCGGCCACCAAGGCCGACCAGGCCCACCAGGTGCGGCTGCTGGCCGCCGAGCTCGGCGAGCACGGCATCAAGGTCAACGGCATCAACCCCGACGGCGTGGTGCGCGGCTCCGGCATCTTCGCCTCCGGCTGGGGCGCCAACCGGGCCAAGACCTACGGCATCCCCGAGGAGGACCTGGGCAAGTTCTACGCCCAGCGCACGCTGCTCAAGCGCGAGGTGCTGCCCGAGCACGTCGCGAACGCCGTCTTCGCGCTGTGCACCGCCGACTTCTCGCACACCACCGGGCTGCACGTACCGGTCGACGCCGGCGTCGCCGCCGCGTTCCTGCGATGACAGCGGGCACGCTCGCCGCGGTCGATCTCGGCGCCACCAGCGGCCGGGTGATCCTCGGCCGGGTCGGCGACGGCGCGCTGCAGCTGCGGCACGTGGCCCGGTTCGGCAACGACCCGGTGCGCACCCGCGACGGGCTGCACTGGAACCTGCTCGAGCTGTACCGGCAGGTGCTCGACGGGCTGGCAGCCGCCGAGCGCGAGGTCCCGGGGGAGGTCGCCGGCGTCGGCATCGACTCCTGGGCCGTCGACTACGGGCTGCTGCGCGACGGCCGCCTGCTCGGGGTGCCCTACCACTACCGCGACGGGCGCACCGCGGCCGGGGTGGCCGCGGTGCACGCCCGCGTCGACGCCGCGGCGCTGTACCGGCGCAACGGGCTGCAGCACCTGCCGTTCAACACCGTGTTCCAGCTCGCCGCCGAGGGGCCGGTGCTCGACGTGGCCGACCGGATGCTGCTGGTGCCGGACCTGCTGGCGCACTGGCTGACCGGCGCGGAGGTGGCCGAGCGCACGAACGCCTCGACCACCGGTCTGCTCGACCCGCGCACGGGGGAGTGGGACACCGGCCTGGCCGGCCTGGTCGGGATCCCGGCGGGGATCCTGCCGCCGCTCGTGGAACCCGGGACGCCGCTCGGGGCGCTCACACCCGAGGTGGCCGCGCTCGTGGGCCGCCCGCTCGAGGTCACCGCCGTCGGGTCCCACGACACGGCCTCCGCCGTCGTCGCCGTGCCGGCCCCCGACCGGGACGTCGCGTACGTCTCCTGCGGCACCTGGGGCCTGGTCGGGCTCGAGCTCGACGCGCCGGTGCTGTCCGACGAGGCGCGGCAGGCCGGCTTCACCAACGAGGGCGGCGTCGACGGGCGCACGCGGTTCCTGCACAACGTCATGGGCCTGTGGCTGCTGTCCGAGTCGATCCGGACCTGGGAGCGCGGCTCGACCGCCGCCCAGCGGTCCAGCGCGCTGCAGGGGCTGCTCGCCGAGGCGGCGCACGTCACCGCCCCCGTCGCCGTGTTCGACGTCGACGACCCGCGGTTCCTGCCGCCCGGCGACATCCCCGCCCGCATCGCCGACTGGTGCCGCGAGCACGACCAGCCGGTGCCCGCCACGCCCGGCGAGCACGTGCGCAGCATCGTCGAGAGCCTCGCCCAGGCCTTCGCCGACGCTGTGCACACCGCCACCAAGCTGGCCGGCCGCACCGTCGCGGCGATCCACGTCGTCGGCGGCGGCGCGCAGAACGCGCTGCTGTGCCAGGCGACGGCCGACCGCGCCGGCCTGCCGGTCGTGGCCGGCCCGGTCGAGGCCACCGCGATCGGCAACCTCCTGGTCCAGGCGCGCGCCCGCGGCCTGGTCCACGGCGACCTGGAGGACCTCCGTGCCCTGGTCGCCGCCTCGTTCACCCCCGTCCGCCACGAACCCCGGTAGGTCTTCCCATGGTGCAACGTCAGGTCCCCAAGCCCGCCGAGGTTTTCGAGCTGATGCGGTTCCGCAGGCCGCAGCTCGACCTGCGCAAGCGGCGCCTGGAGGCAGCCCTCACGATCGAGGACCTGCGGGCGATCGCCAAGCGCCGCACGCCGAGGGCGGCGTTCGAGTACACCGAGGGCGCCGCGGAGGCGGAGATCTCGCTCGCGCGCGCCCGCCAGGCGTTCCGCGACGTGGAGTTCCACCCGTCGATCCTGCGGGACGTCTCGACGGTGGACACCGGCACCACGGTGTTCGGGGGGCCGTCGGCGCTGCCGTTCGGCATCGCACCGACCGGGTTCACGCGGCTGATGCAGACCGAGGGCGAGGTCGCCGGCGCCTCGGCGGCCGGCGCCGCGGGCATCCCGTTCACGCTCTCGACGCTCGGGACCACCTCGATCGAGGACGTGGCCGCGGCCAACCCGCACGGGCGCAACTGGTTCCAGCTGTACGTGATGAAGAAGCGGGAGATCTCCTACGCGCTGACCGAGCGGGCGGCCAAGGCCGGGTTCGACACCCTGTTCTTCACCGTCGACACCCCGGTGGCCGGGGCCCGGCTGCGCGACCGGCGCAACGGGTTCTCCATCCCGCCGCAGCTGACCCTGGCCACGGTGCTGGACGCGATCCCGCGGCCGTGGTGGTGGTACGACTTCCTGACCACGCCGAAGCTGGAGTTCGCCTCGCTGTCCTCGACCGGCGGCACGGTGGGCGACCTGCTCGACTCCGCGATGGACCCGTCGATCAGCTTCGCCGACCTGGACGTGATCCGGGAGCTGTGGCCGGGCAGGCTGGTGGTCAAGGGGGTGCAGACGGTCGCCGACGCGCGCCGGCTCGCCGACCTCGGGGTGGACGGGATCGTGCTGTCCAACCACGGCGGGCGCCAGCTCGACCGGGCCCCGGTGCCGTTCCACCTGCTGCCCGAGGTGGTGCGCGAGGTCGGCTCCGACCTCGAGGTGGCGATCGACACCGGCATCATGAACGGCGCCGACATCGTCGCGTCCGTCGCGCTGGGCGCCCGGTTCACCCTCGTGGGCCGCGCCTACCTCTACGGCCTGATGGCCGGCGGCCGCGAGGGGGTGGACCGGAGATGACGTGCCCGTGCACGTGGAAGACGCTCTGGCCCGCGCGCGGCCCGCTGTTGAAGATCAGCCGGTACTGGCCGTCGGCCAGCTCGCCGGCCACCTCGTCGGCCAGCGCGACCAGGTCCG
>NZ_LWGM01000128.1 GCF_001750215.1 Isoptericola variabilis
AGCGTCACCCAGCGCACCACCTCGCCGCCGGGCAGCGCGCCGGTACCGGCGAGCCGCAGGTTCAGCCCGAGCAGCGCCGCGAGCACCAGGGCGCCGGCCCCCAGCGGCCACAGCCGCCGGGCCGCCGCCCACCACTCGACGGCGAAGCGGCCGGCGCCGTGGTCGAGCCCCGCCACCTGGCGCCGCAGGTGCGCGGTGCCGGCGGCCACCGCCGCCGGCACCGTCACCACCGGCAGGCTGGCGACGAGCACGAGGAGGCCGGTGAGCAGCACCTCGCCGAACAGCGTCAGCGCCTCGCCGCGCCGGGCACCCTGGTCCGTCATGGCCGTCACCGTGGCGGCCTCAGCCCTTGAGGCCCTGGGTGGAGACGCCGTCGACGATGTAGCGCTGGAACAGGATGAAGAACAGCATCACCGGCACGAGCGCGAGCACCGCCATGGCCATCTGGGCGCCGTAGTCGGAGACGGAGGTCTGGTCGACGTACAGGCGCAGCGCCACCGGCAGCGGGTACAGGTCGGGCTTCTTGAGGTACAGCAGCGGGCCGAGGAAGTCGTTCCAGGACCAGATGAAGGCGAAGATGCTGCTGGTGATCACCGCCGGGCGCAGCAGGGGCAGCACGATCGAGCTGAACGTGCGCCAGTGGCCGCAGCCGTCGATGCGGGCCGCCTCGTCCAGCTCCCGCGGCAGGCCGCGCATGAACTGCACCATGAGGAAGACGAAGAACGCGTCCGCGGCCAGGAACTTGCCGATCAGCAGCGGCAGGAAGGTGTTCACCATCCCGAGGTTGTTGAACAGGATGTACTGCGGGATGAGCACCACGTGGAACGGCAGCAGCAGCGTGCCGATCATGACCGCGAAGAACACCCCGCGGCCGGGGAACTGGATCCGGGCGAAGGCGTAGGCCGCCACCGCCGAGGACAGCGCCACGCCCACCACCGACAGCACGGCCAGCAGCATCGAGTTGCCGAAGAACGTCCAGAACGACACGCCGCCGATGCCGCCCATGGCCTTGGCGAAGTTCTCGAGCGTGAAGCTCTCCGGGATCAGGTTGATGTTGCCGACGATGTCGCTGGACGGCTTGAACGCGCTCATCAGCATCCAGGCGGCCGGGTAGAGGATCACCACGGTCACGACCAGTGCCAGCGCGTGGAAGCCGAGCGACCTGACGCCGCGGCGGCGGCGGGCGGCGGCGCGGCGGCGGGCCGAGTCGGCCCGGCCGTGCGCATCGTCCGGGCCGGTGCCCGGGCCGGTGGTGCGCAGGGCGGGGTCGAGCAGCTCGACGGCGCCGGCGGCCTTGGCGGGCAGGTTCGGGGTGATCGCTTCGCTCATCGTGCGTCTCCGCTGTAGTGGACCCAGGCCTTGGACGTGCGGAACAGGATGGCGGTGAGGATGCCGACCACCACGACCAGCACCCAGGCCATCGCCGAGGCGTAGCCCATCCGGAACTCGCTGAAGCCCTTGATGTACAGGTACAGGGTGTAGAAGAGGGTGGAGTCGGCCGGGCCGCCGGTGCCGCCAGAGATGATGAACGCTGAGGAGAACACCTGGAAGGCGTTGATCGTCTCCAGCAGCAGGTTGAAGAACAGCACCGGGCTGAGCATCGGCAGCGTGATGCGGACGAACTTGCGCACCGGGCCGGCGCCGTCCACGGCCGCCGCCTCGTAGAGCTCGGCCGGGACCTGCTTGAGGCCCGCCAGGAAGATCACCATCGGGGCGCCGAACTGCCACACGGCCAGCAGGATCATCATCGGCATGGTCATCGTCGGGTCGCCGACCCAGCCGCCGGCCGGGCCGCCGAAGAACTGGCTGATGCGGTCCACGACGCCCTCGTCGATGAACATCGCCTTCCACACGATCGCCACCGACACGCTCGCCCCGATGAGCGAGGGCGCGTAGAAGATCGACCGGTAGGCGCCCTGCCCGCGGTGGCGCATGTTGAGCAGCATCGCCACCGCCAGCGCGGCGATCAGCTTGATCGGCGTGCCCAGCAGCACGTAGACCGCCGTGACCTTCGCCGAGGTGAGGAACCGCTTGTCGGAGAACAGGTCGGTGAAGTTCTCCAGGCCCACCCACTGCGGGCTGCGGAACAGGTTGTAGTCGGTGAACGCGAGGTACAGCGACGCGATCATCGGGCCCGCGGTCAGCAGCACGAAGCCCAGCAGCCACGGCGACAGGAACGCGTACCCGGCGCGCACGTCCTCACGCTTCCACCGCGGGCGCGGGCGCTCCGCGGGCGGCACGGCGGCGGGCACCGCCGCCTCGATCGGTTCACGGGTCACGGTCACGATGACGTCGTCCGTTCAGGTCGCAGGATGAGGGTCCCGGTGGCGCGGCGCGGCGCGTCGTCGAGCGCGCCGCGCCACCGGTGCGGCCCCCGCGGGGGCGGGCCGCGTCAGGACTGCGGGATGGTGTCCTCGGCGAAGGCGAACCACTGCTCGACCAGCTCGTCGACCGTGATCGTGCCGTACTGCAGCTCCTCGCCGAGCCGCTTGAACTCCGCCTCGATGGCGCCGAAGCCCTCGACGGGGACGGGGGCGGTCTCGGTCACCTGCTCGGCGACCTGCTCCTCGTAGGCCACGACGCGCTCGTCGATCGAGCCGGGCTCGACCTCCATCGCGTCGCGCTGGGCGGCCACCGCCGGGACGCCCTTCGACGTGCCGAAGATCGTGCCGACCTCCGGGTCGTTGACGAGGAAGTCGATCAGCGCCGCGGCCGCCTCGGGCTCCTCCGTGGCGGCCGAGGCCGACAGCAGCATCGACGGCTTGTAGAACATGCCCGTCTCGCCCTCGTCGTTCGCCGGGACCGGCAGCATCTGGATGTTGTCGGTGCCGGAGTCGGCGACGTAGCCGGCCAGGAAGTTGTCCCAGCTGATCTCCGAGGCCGCCTCGTTGACCGTGAACCCGCCGAGCGGCTCGAGCTGCTTGGCCTTCTCGATCGGGTAGAACGCCTGGGCCTCGCGCAGCGGCTGCGCCTGCTCCAGCCACGCGGTCATGTCGGCCTCGTCGAAGTTCAGCCTGCCGTCCTCGGTGAACGGGTCGGTGCCGTCCTGGATCAGCCACTGCAGGAAGAACCAGAAGGTGCCGGTGAAGTCGCCCGAGCCGTAGACGGCGGGGTCCGCCCCGGCGCCGGCCTCGGAGACCTCCTGCACCCAGGCCGCGTAGTCGTCCCAGGTGTAGCCCTCGGCCGGCGGCTCGATGCCGAGCTTCTCGGTGAGGTCGGCGTTGTAGAAGAAGGCGAGCGTGTTGGTGCTCGTCGGGATGCCGTACTGCGAGCCGTCGATGACGCCGGACTCCAGCAGCGTGTCGTCCACGCCCTCGACGTCGAGGTTGACGCCCGCCTGGCCGTTGAGGTCCAGCAGCTGGTTCGTGGAGCCGTACTGGCGCAGGTAGGACAGGTCCATCTGGAACACGTCCGGCAGGGTCTGGCCCGCGGCCTCGGTGCTGCGCGCCGTCCAGTAGTCGTCCCACGCCTGGAACTGCGTCTGGACCGTGATGTTCGGGTACTTCTCCTCGAAGAGGTCGACGGCCTCCTCGTACTTGGCCGCGCGGTCGTCGTTGCCCCACCACGCGAGCGAGAGGGTGATGTCCCGCTCCGTGTCCAGGGACTCCGCCGACCCGGGCTCGGCGCCCTGGGCGGAACCGTCGCCGCTCCCGCACGCGCTCAGGGCGAGCGCGACACCGGCGGCGACGCCGACCGCTGCGGCGGCGTTGCGCGTGATCCTCATGTGAGCCTCCTTGCTCTGGTCACCGTCGTCGGTGGGCCGGTGACGGCCATCACACCTCTGCGTGCGGCTGAAACGATACAAGAGAATCGTGGGCTTGGGTAGCGCTTTCCCAGAACGGTTCGATCACGCGCCGAAACGGGGCGAAACGGGCTCGGGATCGGTGCCCGGGGAGCGTCCGGCGGCGGCACCGCGCGCGGCTCCTCGTCCCGCGCGCGCCCGCGCGGCGCCGACGGTGCCGGTGGCGAGCGTCGCCGTGGACGCTACGGTGGTGCAGGCCAGCCGATCCGATGTCGAAGGAGTGCCCGTGGCGGAGTCGCAGGAGACCAAGGAGACCGTCGTCGAGAAGGTCATGACCCTGGGCCTGACGCTGGCCGCCGGCTGGCTGGCGCAGAAGCTCGTCGGGATCGTCTTCCAGAAGGCCACCCACGCGGAGCACCCGCTGAAGAAGGACGACGAGTCGCTCGGCGTCCTCCAGGCCACCACCTTCGCCGCCGTCTCCGCCGGCGTCGCCGCGCTGACCCAGCGCTTCGCGAAGAAGGGCGCCGCCCGCGCGGTCGCGCGGTTCATCTCGAAGTGACCTGACGGGCGCCCGAGGCGCCCGCACAGCCCCGCCGCCCCGTGCGGCCCCGCCGCCCGTGCGGCCCCGCCGCCCGTGCGGCCGACGGCTGGAGAAGTAGGACGGAACTCGCTGAGTTCCGTCCTACTTCTCCAGCCGTCGGCGTCTCCCAGCGCGAACGGTCCTGGGGCGGCGCTCAACCTTTCCCGGTCGCCGGCCGTGTCACAGTCATGAGCATGACGATGATCGCCGGCGAGGCCGCCGACGACGACGCGCCCCCGGACGGGTTCGAGCTCGTCCGGGTGGCCACGTCCCGCGAGCAGGAGTTCACGGACTTCATGCAGTGGGCGGCCCCGCAGCTGGCGCGCACCGCGTGGCTGCTCTGCGGCGACGAGCACCTCGCCGACGAGCTCGTCCAGCAGGCCCTGGAGCGCACGTACCTGCACTGGTCGCGCGCCCGGGACCGTGAGCCGCTCGCCTACGCGCGCCGGGTCCTGGCGAACCTGCGCGTCGACATGTGGCGCAAGCGCCGACGGGAGGTGCTCACCGCGCCCGCGGAGCTGCCCGAGGACGCCGACGGCACGTCGGTCGCCGCCCAGCACGCCGACCGGGACCGGCTGGTGCGGGCGCTGGCGACGCTGAGCCCGCGACAGCGCCGCGTCGTCGTGCTCCGCCACCTGGTCGGCCTCAGCGAGCGCGAGGTCGCCGCCGACCTCGGCGTCTCCGTCGGCACCGTGAAGTCCACGGCCTCGCGCGGCCTGGCCCAGCTGCGGTCCGTGCTGGGTGCGGCGACGGCCGACCCCGAGCCCGAGCCCGTGACCGACGCCCCGGCGTCCGGAAGGAGCGCACGATGACGGCGCCGCAGCAGGACGAGGACTTCGGCCGGGAGCTTCGCGAGCTCGCCGACGCGGTCGCCCCGCGCATCGACGTGCACACCGCCCGGGTCGTCCCCGCCGCGCGGCGCCGGCGCGCCCGTCGGCGGGCGGCGACGGGCTTCGGGGCACTGACCGCCGTGGTCGTGGCCGCGGGGTGGACCGTGCAGGCCCGGCCGTGGGCGCCCGAGCCGGAGACGACGGTGCTGCAGGTCGCGTCGAGCCCGACCGCCACGGCTCCGACGGCCGAGCCGGGCTGGCCGGACGCGCCCTACTGGTACGTCCGCTCGGAGCTCGTCTCGCGCGGCTTCGAGGGCGAGGAGTCCGTGACCGTGCGCGAGTCCTGGTACGGCCACGACGACCCCAGCCTCTGGATCGAGGACGGCGACACGAGCACCCCGGGCGCGTCCGGCCCCGCGGGCTGGGGACGCTTCCTGGTCGGCGGCGTGGACACGCTCATCGGCTGGGACGAGCTCTACGAGCTGCCGACCGACCCGAGCGAGCTGGAGCAGATCCTTCGCGACTCGGTCGAAGAAGGCCGCAGCGTCGGGACGCCGGACGACAAAGTCGCCGAGATGGCGCTCGGGCTGCTCGACGCCAGCCCCGCGCCGCCCGCCCTGCGCGACGCGGCGTGGGACGTCGTCGTCGGCCTTCCCGGCACGACCGTCGAGGAGCGGGCGACCGACGCGGCCGGGCGCACCGGCACCGCCGCGTCCTGGACGGTCGAGGGCACCACGTACCGGCTGGTGTACGACACCGGCGCCCACCGGCTGCTGGAGCGGTCGGACGTGCGGGCAGAGTCGACGGCGACCCAGGACACCGCGACCGGCGGGCTCACGACCGGGTTCCGCCGCACCTACCTGGAGGAACGCCCGGCGAGCGCGCCGCCGATCGAGCCCACCCTCGAGATGGCCGGCTGCGCCCGGTGGGAGACCTGCTGAACGATTCGCGGACGGCCGGGCACAGCGCAGCCGCCGTCGTCGGCGCCCGCAGGGGGCGTCCGACGGCGGCGGCTGAGCGCTGGGATCCGGCCGGCCGAGCGGCTCAGCCGCGGGAGCGGCGGCGCGTGAGCTGGGCCTCGTGGCCCCGCGGGCGCTCCACCGGGTGGACGGCGGCGAGCGCCGCCTCGAGCGTGGCCTCCCCCGTCGGGCCGGCGGCGCCGGCCTTCTTGATCGCCGTCATCACCTGCGAGGCGGCGACGTGCACCGGCACCGTGACGTTCTGCGCGACCTCGGCCAGCTCCCGGGCCGCGGTCATGTCGTCGACGCCGCGCACGAGCATGATGATGCCCTTGACCTGCTCCACCGCCGCGGCGTGGACGAAGGCCCGGGACACCGCCTGCTGCGCCTCCCGCTCCAGCGCCTCGCGCTGCACGGTGGTCGCGTCGACGATGTAGCCGACCACCTCGGTCAGCTTGCCCCCGTGGTCGCGACGGCCCTGGCCGGTGACCACGACCGTGCGGGCCTTGCCGCTCGGGTCGACGATGCGGTGGCTGCAGGAGAACGGCTTGCCCGCCTTGAGCGCGACGGTGGCGGCGCGGATGAGGCGCTGCCGGTCGTCGGGGTGCTTGCGCGAGCACATGGTGTCGAGGCCCGGCTCGATCTCGCCGGGCTCGCGTCCGTGCATGAGGTAGACCTCGTCCGACCACCACCACTGACCGCTCGCCAGGTCGACCCGGTACCGGCCGACCAGCAGCGGCGTGCCGACCGCGATCGCCTGCGTGACGCTCGCCAGATCGGCGGCCGTGGCACCGCTGTTCGAGCGTGCCGGCGCCGTGGCCTTCGGTGCGTCGAGCGCGACTGTCATCTGACTACCTCCCAGAACCGAGATCCTGGGGGCCGCTTCCTGACCTCCCGTGCCCCCAACCGTAGCCGCGGGTGAAGATCGCGCCAGTCGAGAAGTGTTTTCGCAGGTGACGCCGCTCGCGGCCCCCCTGCGAGCGTCGCCGGACCGTGCCAGCGTGAAGGGGCCCGCGAAGGGCGACGGCCCTGCGCGGGCCGCTGGCACGTGAAGGAGGACTCGATGAGCGAGAACGACAGCACCGCCCCGTACGACCCGGACCAGGACCCGGACGCGCAGCCGGAGTCGCTCAACCCCCGCGTCGGGGACCAGGCGTCCGGTGACGCCGAGTCGGACAGCGAGACCGACGCGGAGGCGGCGAACCTCAACCCGCGCTCGACGATCGACGAGCCCGAGGGCGGCTCGGAGGGCTGACCGCCCCGCGGCGGTGACGGGCCGGCGGCGCTGCGGCGCCGTCGGCCCTCGTCGTGCCCGGCCACGGCCTGCGATGCCGCAACTTCACCCGCTTCAACTTGCGAGCGAGAGAGCCACTTCTCTTGCGAGTGCGGTGAACCGTGCACACGGTGCACCCGGACCGCAACGCCCGTGACAGCAAATTCGGAGGTCAGCCTCGATGCGAGTGCTCGGAGTCAACGCCCTGTTCCACGACCCGTCCGCCGCCCTCGTCGTCGACGGGCGGGTCGTCGCCGCGGCGGAGGAGGAGCGCTTCTCGCGGCGCAAGCACGGCAAGCGGCCGGTGCCGTTCGCGGCGTGGGAGCTGCCGGAGCAGGCGATGCGGTGGTGCCTCGAGGTCGGCGGCCTGGAGCCGGGCGACCTGGACGCCGTCGCGTACTCGTTCGACCCCGCGCTGGCCAAGCCGACCGAGGAGATGGGGCTGCCCGACCCGTGGGACTGGCTGCGCGTGCAGTACGCCGAGCGCGCCCCGCAGTTCATCGCGACCGCGCTGCCGGGCCTGTCCCCCGCCACGGTGCGGTTCGTGCCGCACGAGGTGGCGCACGCGGCCTCCGCGGCCCTGGCCTCCCCGTTCCGCACCTGCAGCGTGATGTCCCTGGACGGGCGCGGCGAGCGCTCCTCGCACCTGGCGGGCCGGTACGTGGACGGCAGGCTCGAGGTGCTGGCCAGCCAGGAGCTGCCGCACTCCCTCGGGCTGATCTACGAGTCCCTCACCGAGCACCTCGGGTTCCTGCGCTCCAGCGACGAGTACAAGGTGATGGCCCTCGCCTCGTACGGCGAGCCGCGGTTCCTCGAGGACCTGCGCGAGGTCTTCTACGTGACGCCCGACGGCGGGTTCCAGGCCGAGGCGCCGGACTGGACACGGTGGGCGCCGCGCGCCACGCCGGGCGCAATCCAGGACCCGGCGATGGCGGACGCCCTGACGCCCGACGACGCGCACGGCGGCCTGCCGCCCGCGCACGCCGACCTCGCCGCGTCGGTGCAGGCGCGCCTCGAGGAGGTGCTCGTCGACCTGGCCACCTGGCTGCACGAGCGCACCGGCGACACCGCCCTGACGCTGGCCGGCGGCACCGCGCTCAACTGCGTGGCCAACTCGCGCATCTGGCGCGACTCGCCGTTCGACGAGGTGTGGGTGCAGCCGGCCGCCGGCGACTCCGGCACCGCGCTCGGCGCCGCGCTGCAGCTCACCGCCGAGGCGGGCGTGCCGATCGAGCCCATGAACTCCGCCGCGCTCGGCCGCGAGTGGTCCGACGACGAGCTCGCCGACTGGCTGCGCCAGGCCCGCGTCCCGTTCACCACGCCGGACGACCTGCCCGGCGCGGTGGCCGACGTGCTCGCCGCCGACGGCGTCGTCGCCTGGTTCCAGGGCCGCGCCGAGTTCGGCCCGCGCGCCCTGGGGTACCGCTCGCTGCTCGCCCACCCGGGCCACGCGCACAACGTGCGGCGCCTCAACGACGTCAAGGGCCGCGAGCAGTTCCGCCCGGTGGCGCCGATGGTGCTGCTGGAGGACGCCCCGGAGATCTTCTCCGGCGGCCCGATCCCCAGCCCGTACATGCTCTTCGTGCACGAGGTGGCGCCCGTCTGGCGCGAGCGGATCCCCACCGTGACGCACGTGGACGGCACCGCGCGCATCCAGACCGTCGACGACTCCCAGCCCCGGCTGCAGGCCACGATCCGCGCGTTCCGCGACCGCACCGGGCTGCCCGTGGTGGTCAACACGAGCCTCAACACCGCCGGGCGGCCCATGGTGGACGACCCGCGCGACGCCCTGGAGCTGTTCGGGTCCGCGCCGGTGGACCTGCTGGTCCTGGGCCCGCACCTGGTGCACCGCGGCGCGCTGTTCGCCGAGGACGGCGCGGCCGCGGGGGTGGCCGGATGACGACGTCGTACGCCGTGGTGGTGCCCACCGTCGGGCGCCAGCAGCTGGCCGGGCTGCTCACCTCGCTGGCGAGCACCCTGGAGGCCTGCCCCGAGGCGCCCCGCCCGGCGCAGGTGGTCGTCGTCGACGACCGCCCGCTGCCGGCCGGCGACGACGGCGCGGCGAACCCGCCGCTGGCGCTGCCCGCGCTGGTGGCCGGCGCCCC
>NZ_LWGM01000129.1 GCF_001750215.1 Isoptericola variabilis
GGCGGCGGGGCTCGGCCCGGCGCTCGTGCCGCGCACCGCACTCCCCGACGGGCTGGACGCCGTCGTGCGCCGGCTCGACCCGCCGCTCGTCCGCCGGGTGGTGGTGCAGGTGGCGCGCCCGCAGGACGCGCTGGCGCAGGCGTTCGCCCGCGGCCTCGCCGCGCGCGGGATGCCGGACGGCGTCTGACCCGCGCGACGTTGTGGGTACAGAACACGCCGGCGGATCCGAAGATCCGCCGGCGTGTTCTGTACCCACAACGAGGGGGCGGGCGTCAGGCGATCGTGAGCCCGTCGCCGAACCGGAACAGCGGGTCGGCGGTGTCGAACGGGACGTCCTCGCGGGACGCCTCGACGGCGGCCATCGACCGCGGCAGGTCGAACGGCAGGCGCCCCTCGGGCGGCACGGTGCCGGTGAGGGCGTCGAGCAGCGCGGGCAGGCCGGCGCCGAAGTTCACCACGACGGTCGCGGCGGCCTCCACGACCGGGGCGAGGATCGCCGGGCGGTCGAGGTAGACGTCGACGACCGTGGGCACCCGCCGCGCGACGTCGCGCACGTGCGCCACGACGTCGGCGGGGAACTCGAGCGACCCGGCGTGGAAGAAGCTCTCGAAGCCGGGCCCGCGCTCCTCGAACGGCGCCTTGAGGCGCACCAGCGCGACGTCGGCCTCCTCCGGCGTGGCGACCAGCGTGACACCGTGGCCGGGAGCCTCGCCGTCCGCGACGCCCTCCGCGTAGACCCGCAGCCCCGCCGCGAGCGGCAGCCGGGCCGCGCCGTCGGCGGCGTTCTGCAGCACGGTCACCGAGCGGGACTGCGCCCGCAGCCCGGCGGCCACGAGGTCGGGGTGGCCGACGACGCGCTCGGCGGCGTCCTCGTCCACGTACCGGCGCTCGTCGAAGAGCCCGAGCAGGAACTTCTCGGTGAGCAGCCGGCGCACGGAGACGTCGAGGCGCTCCTCGCTCACGCGGTCGGCGCGCACCAGCTCCACCACGAGCTCGGGGCACGCCTCGCCGCCGAGCTGGTCGGCGCCGGCGTCGAGGATCTTCGCCACGCGCTCCAGCGGGGTCAGGTGCTCCACGCCCCACGCGCGGGCGGGGAACGGCCGGCCGAACATCTCGGCGTCGGTGACCAGGCCCCAGTCGGTGCAGACGATCCCGTCGAACCCGAGCCGCTCGCGCAGCAGACGGGTCAGGACCTGCTTGTTGAACCCGAACCCGACCTGCTCGATCGGCTCGGGGCCGTCGCCGAGGTCCACCTCGAGGCCCACCGGCATGCCGTAGTACGGCATCATCTGCCGCGTCCCGGCCGCGATGAGCGCCGGGAACGGCTCGAGGTGGGTGTCGAACGCCCCGCCCGGGTAGACCTGCTCGCGCCCGTACGGGAAGTGCGGGTCCTCGCCGTCCTGCTGCGGCCCGCCGCCCGGGAAGTGCTTGGTCATGGTGGACACCGACTCGGGGCCGAAGCCGCCGTCGAGGCCGCGGGCCCGGGCCACCTCGCCGGTGGCCTGGAACCCGTGCACGTAGGCCGCGCCGAGGCGGGCGGTGAGGGCGGCGTCCTCCCCGAAGGTGCCGCTGCCGCGCGCCCAGCGGGGCTCGGTGGCGAGGTCCACCTGCGGATGCAGCGCGGTGCGGATGCCGACGGCGAGGTACTCCTGCCGGGCGGCGTCCGCGTGCTCCTCGACCAGGCGCTCGTCGCGGGTCGCCGCCAGGCCGAGCGTTTCGGGCCACTGCGAGAACGGCCCCGAGAGCAGCGCCGTGCCGGGGTTGTCCGTGAAGGCGTTGCGCGGGTCGGTCGAGACGGTGACCGGGATGCCCAGGCGGGTCGACGCCGCGAGCCGCTGCAGGCGGTTGTGCCACGCGGCGAACTCGCGGGCCGTGCGCGGGGCCGCCAGCACGTTGAGGTGGGTCATGTGCTTGCCCACCACCATGCTGCTGGTGGCCTCCACGCCCATCGGCGAGCCGCCCTCGGCGAGCTCGCCGCCGGGGCCGATCTCCACCATGGTCTGGAAGAGCTGGCCGGCCTTCTCCTCGAGCGTCATGCGGCCGAGCAGGTCCGCCACGCGCTCGGCGACCGGGAGCGCGGCGTCGCGGTAGGGGGCGTCGGCCGGCACGGCCACGCCGTGCGCGGCCGTGCCGGTGCCGCGCGCCGCGGCGTCCGTCGTCGTCATCGCGTGCCCTTGATGAACATGGTGCTGGCCGCGCCGAGGATGGCGATGAGCGCGCCGATCCCGAAGAGCACCGCGTAGTTGTTGCCGTTGTCGCCGGCGGCGGCACCGACCGCGAGGAGCGTCGGCGCGAGGGCCGGCGCGAGCGACTGCGGCAGCGCGTTGGCGATGTTGAACACGCCCATGTTCTTGGCCGCCTCGGTCTCCCGGTTGGGCAGCACGTCGGTGACCAGGGCGAGGTCGACGGCGAAGTAGGCGCCCAGGCCGGCACCGAAGAGGGTGGCGCCGACGTAGAGCACGCTCGGGGTGCCGGCGAACGCGAAGACCAGCAGGCCGGCACCGGCCAGCACCGTGGACACGATGACGAAGACCTTGCGGCGGCCGGTGCGGTCGGACAGGTAACCACCCAGCGACGCGGCCACGAGCAGGACGACGGCCTGCACGACCATGAGGCGCAGCTGCCAGCCCAGCGCGGTCGGCTCGTCGAAGCCGAAGCGGTCGAGCATGAAGTACAGCTGGTAGTTGTTGTAGAGGGCGAAGCCGAACAGCATCATGAAGCGGCCCGCGAACGCCCACCCGAAGTCGGGGTGCTTGCGCGGCGAGACCCAGAAGCCCTTGACGAACTGGCCGAGGTGGAAGGCGCCCGCCTCCTCCTTCGTGAGCCGGCGGTCCTTGAGCACGGCCACCAGGGCGAGCACGCCCACGATCGCCAGGGCGGTGGGCAGCAGGATCATCAGCGAGGGAGCGGTGCCCGCGCCGGCCAGGACCGTGGCGATGGCGACGCCGACGAGCGGGGCGACGTTCTGCGCGATGCCGAGCCAGCCGGAGACCTTGGCGCGCTGGCGCTCGCCCACCTGGTCGGGCAGCACCGCCTGCAGGGCGGCCTGCGTGCCGTTGAAGGCGGTCTGCGTGATGGCCCACCCGACGACGACGACGCCGATGTTCGGCGCGATCGCGATGATCGCGAGGCCCACGCTGCCGGCGAGCACGCCCCACAGCAGCCACGGGCGGCGCATGCCCAGGCGCGACGTCGTGCGGTCGGACAGGGCGCCGGCGAGCGGGTTGGCGACAAAGGCGAAGAAGGCGCCGACGCCCGTCACGAGCGCCAGGTCGGCGGCGCGGGTCTCAGGGCCCGACAGTGCGTTGACCTTGATCGCCAGCGTGCTGATCACCGGGGTCAGCAGCGCGACGTACAGGGCGAAGAACGCGGCGACGTAGGCGATGACGAGCGCGTTGCCCGCGCGGACCTCGGGGGCCCCGGTCTCGGCGGCCGCCGCCGGGATGCTCCCCGCGGTGGACGTCGGGTCCGCGACCGCGGGCTCGGGGGAGGTGGATGCCATGGGTGACTCCTTCGTCCGGGGCGACGGCGCCCCGATGACCGACACACGGCTCGGCGCGGTCACCGAACCCCTACCAAGTGGTAGGACGCAAACGCTACCACCCGGTAAGGCTTGGCCGCCATGGCCTCTTACCTGCGTCGATGCGGGCGATCCGGGCTACGGACGCGGCGAGGCCCCGCCCCGCGGGACGCGGGACGGGGCCTCGGAGCCGGCACGGCGGGCCGGGCGGCCCGCCGGGCGCGTTCAGGCGTTCGCGGCCGCCAGGAGCTCGCCGAGCCGGGCGCGGTCGAAGCCCGCCATGCCGAAGTCGGCGATGACGGCCAGCGGCATGTCGCCCACCATGGCGAGCAGGTCCTCGGCGAAGGCGCCGCTGCCGTAGACGACCTCGCGCAGCTGCTCGCCGACGCGCGGGTCGGCCAGCGCCTCGGTCACGGTGGACAGCTCGTGCAGCGGCAGGCGCACGTCCTCGCCCTCGACCTCG
Organism: Isoptericola variabilis; assembly: GCF_001750215.1. Classification (GTDB taxonomy): domain Bacteria; phylum Actinomycetota; class Actinomycetes; order Actinomycetales; family Cellulomonadaceae; genus Puerhibacterium; species Puerhibacterium variabilis_A. The sequence continues at coordinate 3,984 of NZ_LWGM01000129.1, forward strand.
ACGGTCACGGCGCCGCGCAGGTCGCGCGAGGACGCACCGACGGCCACGACGAACTCGCCGCCCTCGACGACCCAGCGGCGCAGCACCGGGTGCCAGTAGGACAGGGCGCGGGCGTCGAGGTCGAGGACGACCTCGCGCGCCTCGCCCGGCTCGAGCGCCACCTTGGCGAACGCCTTGAGCTCGCGCTCGGGGCGCTGCACCTGCGACTGCGGGTCGGCGACGTAGACCTGGACCACCTCGGCGCCGGCGCGGTCGCCCGTGTTGGTGACGCGCACGGTGACGCGCACGCCCGCCTCGGCGCCCGAGCCGGTCACCTCGGCGGCGACGTCGTCGTACGCGAACGTCGTGTACGACAGGCCGTGGCCGAAGGGGAAGGCCACGTCGATGCCGCGGGCGTCGTACCAGCGGTAGCCGACGAAGATGCCCTCGCCGTAGCGCACGTGGCCGAGCTCGCCCGGGAAGTTGCCGTAGGACGGGTTGTCCTCGAGACGCACCGGGAGGGTCTCGGCGAGCCGGCCCGACGGGTTGGCCGCACCGAGCAGCACGTCGGCGACGGCACCGCCGGAGGCCTGGCCGCCGAGCCAGCCCTCGACGATCGCCGGGGCGAGGCCCTGCCACGGGGCCACCGTGACGGCCGAGCCGTTGGATAGCACGACGACGACGCGCGGGTTCACCGCGGCGACGGCCTCGAGCAGCGCGACCTGGTCGGCGGGCAGGTCCATGTGCTCGCGGTCGTAGCCCTCGGACTCGTACGACGCGGGCAGGCCCAGGTGTACGACGACGGTGCGGGCGGCCCGGGCGACCTCGACCGCCTCGGCGCGCAGCGCCTCGGCGTCGGTGCCGGAGCCGGCGTCCTTGGCGTCGACGGCGTAGCCGGCGGCGAAGGGCACCTCGGCGCCGGTGGCGGTGCGCAGCGCGGTGAGCGCGTCGTCGAGCTGCGTCGGGTTGACCTGCGACGAGCCGGCGCCCTGGTAGCGCGGCGTGCGGGCGAGCTCACCCACGACGGCCAGGCCCTCGCCGCCGGCCAGCGGCAGCAGCGGGGCGCCGTCCACGGCGTCGTTCTTCAGCAGCACCGTGCCCGCGGAGGCGGCCTCGCGGGCCAGCGCGTGGTGCTCGGCGGCGTCGAAGGCGCCCGGCTCGGCGAGCGCCGGCTGCGCGCGGGAGACGAGGCGCAGCACGTTGCGCACGGCGGCGTCGACGTCGGCCTCGTCGAGGCGGCCCTCGCGCACGGCGGCGACCACCTGGGCGTCGGTGCGCCCGCCGCTGGACGGCATCTCCAGGTCGAGACCGGCGGCGACGGCGGCGACGCGGTCGCGCACGGCACCCCAGTCGGAGACGACCAGGCCCTCGAAGCCCCACTCGTCGCGGAGGACCTCGGTGAGCAGCCAGCGGTTCTGCGAGGCGTACACGTCGTTGACCTTGTTGTACGAGCACATGACGGTCCACGGCTGCGCCTGCTTCACGACGCGCTCGAACGCCGGCAGGTAGATCTCGCGCAGCGTGCGCTCGTCGACGTCGGCCGACACGCGCATGCGGTCGGCCTCCTGGTTGTTGGCCGCGTAGTGCTTGAGCGACGTGCCGACGCCCTGCGACTGGATGCCCTGCACGAGGGCGGCGCCGAGCTCGCCGGCCACCAGCGGGTCCTCCGACAGGTACTCGAAGTTGCGCCCGCACAGCGGCGACCGCTTGATGTTGACGCCCGGGCCGAGCAGCACGGCGACGTCGTTGGCGCGGGTCTCGCGGCCGAGGGCCACGCCGACGCGGCGCAGCAGCGCGGCGTCCCAGGTGGAGCCGAGGGCCGCGGCGGTCGGGAAGCACGTCGCGGGTACCGAGTTGCCGATGCCCAGGTGGTCGGCGGACTCCGCCTGCTTGCGCAGGCCGTGCGGGCCGTCGGTGACCATGACGCTCGGCACGAGCGCCTCGCCGTCGCGCTCGACCGGCTGGGTGTGCCAGAAGTCGACGCCCGAGAGCAGCGAGGCCTTCTCCTCGAGGGTGAGCTCGGCGAGCACGCGCTCGGTGTCGAAGGGCTTGCCCGGGGCGGTCGCCGGAGCCGCGTCGGTGGTGGTCATGAAGACGCTCCTCGTCGTCGAAGGATGGGGCTGCCGCGGGCGGGAAGCAATCCCTACCGTGCGGTAGGTGTCAAACCTACCGCACGGCGCGGCGATCGCCTACCGGTTGGTCGGTCGGACGGCTCGGGGGCGGGTCCGGCGCCCGCCAGGTGCGGGAGCGGCGCGCGCGTGGTGACGTGGACCACACGGATCCACCACGACGGAAGGGCACCATCGTGATCAAGAAGCTCTCGGAGATGGGCGTGAAGTCGGAGTACGCCTACATGGCCGGGTTCGCCTCGGTGGCGTTCACCTGGGTCTCCTGGCTCGTGTCCCGCGGCAAGCCCACCGACTCGCGCGCGCAGTCCGACCGATGGGGCCTGTTCGTCGGGGAGTGGGCGCCCACGTTCTTCGCGATCGGCACGGCGCTGCGCCTCGAGGAGCAGGACAAGGAGGGCTGAGCCCGGGCAGCGACGCCCGGGCAGCGACGCCCGGGCTCGCTCCCCACGACGGCCGACGGCTGGAGAAGTAGGACACAACAGCGCCTGTTGCGTCCTACTTCTCCAGCCGTCGGCGTCCGGAAGGGCGCCCCGTCAGGCGCCCGCCTGGCTCAGCGCGAAGGCGACGAGGAACCCGACGGCGGTGATGAGGCCGGTCATCAGGTGCGCCCGCTCGAACGCCTCGGGGATCATCGTGTCGGCGACCATCGCGAGGATCGCGCCCGCCGCCACCGCCGTGATGACCGCGACCGCGAGGGGCGGCGCCACGCCCGCCAGCAGGAAGCCGGCGGCGGCCGACGCCGCGCAGGCGACGGCGATCGTGCCCCACACCCCGAAGACGTAGCCCGCGCTGCGCCCGGCCCGCTTCATGCCGACGACGCTCGAGAGGCCCTCGGGCACGTTGGAGATGAAGATCGCCGCGATCAGCGTCGTGCTCACGCCGCCGCCGGTCACGAGGCTCACGCCGAGCACCACCGACTCCGGGACGCCGTCGAGCAGCGAGCCGATGGCGATCGCCGCGCCGCTGCCCTGGCTGTCCGCCTCGGTGGGCTGCTGCCCGCCCGACCGCTTGCGGTGCCGCCCGCCGAAGCGGGACACCAGGGCGTTCGCCCCGGCGTACGCGGCGGCGCCGCCGAGCACGCCGACCACCGTGGCCACCGTGCCGCCGGTCTCCTGCGCCTCGAGCGTCAGGTCGTACGCGAGCGCCGAGATGAGCACGCCCGCGCCGAACGCCATGATGCTCGCGCTGACCCGCTGCGGCACCGACACGAACCACGCGATCGCGGCCCCCACCACGAGGGCCGTGCCCCCGAGCAGACCCCACGCCCCGGCCTCCCACCACGTCGACATGGGCACCACCGTGGCGCCCGACGCCCGGGCACGCACGCGCCCGGGGCGTCGGTCAGCCCAGGTCCGCGCGCCCGAACAGCTCCGCGAACCCCTCGGGCAGCTGCTCCAGGAGGTCGTCCAGCTCTCCGCCGGTCACCTGCTGGGCGACGGTGGCCAGGACGGCGCTCACGTCGTTCTTCGCCGTCTGCGGGGTGGTGCCGAGCCTCTCTGCGGCGTGCGCCAGGAACTCGTCGACCCCCGTGCGGCCCGCCGAGCCCGCGGCCCGGCGCAGCGGCTCCTGCAGCTCGGCCGGCAGCTGGGCGGCGAGGTCGTCGGCCTCACCGCCCACGAGGCGCTCCCCGAGCAGCTCGAGCACCACCAGCGTGGTGCGGCGCGCCTGCTCGGCGTCCTCGTACCCACCGTGGTCACGGACCGCTGCGTCGAACTCGTCGGCTCTCATCGCCCCATCCCTTCGCGTCGGTGCCACAGACCTTCACGACCATGCTCGAAGCCCCGGCGTCAGCCGCAACCGCGGACCCGGGCGCCCGGCACGCGAGCAGTACCGGCGCTGATCCCCCGCGCGACCGGTACGGTGCGAGCGGGTCGGGTCAGCGGGTCCGGCGACGGTGCGAGCAGGGCGCGGAGGCGCCCGGGACGGCGGTGGCCGATGAGCGTCCGGCTGGGTCGCGTGGTGATCCTCGTCGAGGACCACGACGAGGCGCTGAGGTTCTACACCGAGGTGCTCGGCTGCCGCCTGCTCTTCGACGGGGCCAAGGGCGGACGCCGGTACGTGCACGTCGCGTTCGGTGACGACGAGGCCGGCGCCTGGCTGCTGCGCCCCGAGAGCGCCGCCGGGGCCCGCAGGGTGGGGGCGCAGACCGGCGGCGAGCCGGTGGCGGTGGTCTACACCGACGGCCTCGACGAGACCCTGTCGCGCTGGCGGGCCGCCGGCGCCCGGGTCAGCCAGGAACCGCAGGGAGACCCCGACGGCGCGCGGTTCGCGCACGTGCTCGACCTGTACGGCAACGAGCTGGTGCTGGTGGAGCTGCCGCCGGTACCGCGACCCGCGCGCGTCGGCACGGCGTTCGTCCCGGTGAGCGACCCGGCGACGGCCGCCGGCTGGTACGCCGCGGCGTTCGGGCTGACGGTGCGCACGTCGACCGCGTGGTCGGCGCTGCTCGACGGCCCGGCGGGCTCGGCGTCCCTCACGCTGATGGGTCCGGCGAGCGGGATCCGCGCCGAACCGGGTCTGCCCTTCGCCACCCACAACCTCGTGGTGGACGACGTCGACGCGGCGCGCGATCGCCTGGTCGCCGCCGGCCTGACGCCGTCGGGCGTCGACGGCGACCCGGCGGTGTGCCGGTTCTTCACGACGACCGACCCGGACGGCAACGTGCTCCTGGTCTGCGACCGCTGAGGCGACCCTCTCGGGCTGCGGGCGCACGGCTCGTCGGGCATCGTGGGCGTCGACCAGGGCACCCGCCCTCACCATCCCTCGGAGCACCGGCGCGCACGGTCGCCGTCGGTGGAGGAAGGCCCGGGCCATGACGTGTGCGCGACCTGCTCGAGCCCACCGGGACGCCGGGCGTGCTTGACGTGCGGGTCGAGCGCGGAGCGCAGGCATGACGACGTCGGGCGCGCGGGTGGAGACGGGCACGTGGGCGCCGGGGATGCGGTACCTGCGCACCGGCCCGCGCGACGACGCGCAACCCCTGCTCGTGCTGCCCGGGCTGGAGAGTCACGCCCAGCCGCCGACCGGGCTCGGACGCCGGATGGTCCTGGGCTCGCTGCGCCCGCTCGCCGGCGCTCGGGACGTGTGGTGGGTGGACCGCCGGACCGGCCTGCGCCCGGGCGTCACGATCGCCGACCTGGCGGCCGACTACGCCGACGGCATCGCCCGCCGCCACGACGGCCCGGTCGACGTCGTCGGCACCTCCACCGGTGGCAGCATCGCGCTGCAGCTCGCCGCGGACCACCCCCGCCTCGTGCGGCGGCTCGTCCTCGTCTCGATCTCGTCGACGCTCGCCTCCGCCTCGGTCGCGTGGCCGTGGGTGAGCTGCCAGCGCGGGCTCTCGGGGATGTGCCGGCGGATGTAGATGATGATCAGGCCGAGC
>NZ_LWGM01000013.1 GCF_001750215.1 Isoptericola variabilis
GGCCTGCAGCGGGCACGTGCGGCACAGCGCCTTGGCCTGCTCGACCTGGGCGGTGTGCTCGGCGAACCAGAGCTCCGCGTCGTTCGTGCGGCAGGGCAGCATGGTGTCGAGCGCGGCCCGGTCGGCGAGCAGGCGCCGGCCACTGTGGCCCCGCTGGTCGACGAGCTCGCCGTGGCCCCCCTGCCTGAGGACCGCGAGGACGTCATCGGCCGCTTCGTGTCCGACGTCGTGCGCGCCGTGCGGGACCTGGGCCTGACCCGGCGCATCGCCGACGCCAAGAGCCGCCTGCAGCGGCTCGACCCCGGCGCCGACCCCGACGCGTACCGGGCGGCGTTCGAGGCGCTGCTGCAGATGGAGGCCGAGCGCCGCACGCTGCGCGAGAGCGCCTGACGGTGCGCGGGGGCGCCCGACGCCGCGTCAGGCGCCGGGCAGCGACGCCGCCAGGGCGTCGAGGATCACGCCCAGCCCGTACTCGAACTCCTCGCCGAAGTCGTAGCCCGGCTGCATGACGTGCTCGACGGCGAGCTCGACCATGTGCGGGTAGTCGGCCGGGGAGAGCTGGGCGGCGATCGCCTCGGTGACCTCGGGCGCCGTGCTCGCGTCGAACGGCAGCGCCGCCTCCTGGACCGCGAAGCCGTAGACGAACGCGTCCAGCAGCGCGTAGGCGTGCGCCGTCATCGGCACCGAGAAGCCCGCGGCGCGCAGCGTGGCGAGCACCGCCTCGTGGTGGCGCAGGTTCGCCGGACCGGGCGTGGCCCGGGACTCCAGGAGCGGCACCGCCCACGGGTGCCGGCGCAGCACGGCGCGGGCCGAGCGGGCGCGCCGCGAGAGCTCGGCGCGCCAGTCGCCGCCCGGCACCGGCAGCTCCATCTCGGCGAACACCATGTCCACGATGCCGTCGAGGATCGCCTCCTTGCCCGCGACGTGGTGGTACAGCGACATCGGCTTGACGCCGAGGGCGTCGGCCAGGGACCGCATCGTCAGCGCCGCCAGACCCTGCTCGTCGGCGATGGCCACCGCCCGTCCCAGGACGCGCTCTCGGGTGAGCGGCTCGCGGGCCGCCCCTCCCGTCCCCGCCTGTCCCGAACCCGTGCGCACCAATACCGTCACCCCTCTCGACGAGCCGTACTAAGTCAGGCTACCGTGACTTACTAAGTACGGCGGAGCAGGAGGCCCCGCCGCCGGGCACGAGGAGCGAGCCATGCCTGCCGAGCTGTCTGCCGAGCCGTCGACCGAGGAGTCGTCCGAGCCGTCCCGTCACCGACCGTCGCCGGCGGCGGGCACGATGCGAGCCGCCGTGCGGGAGCGCTACGGCAGCGCCGACGTCGTGCACGTCGCCGACGTCCCGCGCCCGCTGCCGCGGCGCGGGGAGGTGCTCGTCGAGGTGCGCGCCGCGGGCCTGGACCGCGGGACCGTCCACCTCATGACCGGCCTGCCCCTGCTCGGCCGGCTGGCCTTCGGCCTGCGCCGGCCACGCAACCCGGTGCTCGGCATGGAGCTGGCCGGCACCGTCGTCGCCGTCGGGCCGGACGTCACGCGCTTCGTGGCGGGAGACGAGGTCTACGGCGCCGGCCGGGGCTCCTTCGCCGAGCTCGCCGTCGCGAGCGAGAAGCAGCTGGCCCGCAAGCCGGCGAACCTCTCCTTCGCGCAGGCGGCGATCGTGCCCGTGTCCGGGTGCACGGCCCTGCAGGCCCTCGACCTGGCCCGCGCCGGGGCGGACCAGGACGTCCTGGTGACGGGCGCCTCCGGCGGCGTCGGGAGCTTCGCCGCCCAGCTCGCCCGGGCGCGGGGCGCGCGAGTGACCGGCGTGGCCTCCACCGCGAAGACGGACCTCGTGGCGGCGTGGGGCGTCGAGCCGCTCGACCGCGGCACCCAGGACTGGGCGGACGGCGCCCGCCGCTGGGACGTCGTCCTCGACGTCGCGGGCAACCCGCCCGTCTCGAGCCTGCGGCGCGCGCTGACGCCCGGGGGCACCGCCGTCATCGTCGGCGGCGAGGAGGGCGGCCGCCTCACCGGCGGGCTGGGGCGGCAGCTGTCGGCCCTCGCCGTCTCGCCGTTCGTGCGCGAGCGGCTCGCCGTCGTCCTCGGCGTCACCCGCGCCGCCGACCTCGACCGGCTCGCGGCGCTGCTCGAGGCGGGCGACGTCGTCCCCGCGCTCGACCGCACGTACCCGCTGGCCGAGGCCGCCGACGCGGTCCGCGCGCTCGAGGCCGGGGCCGTGCGGGGCAAGGTGGCCGTCGTCCCCTGACGCCCGGACGGCGTGCCGCCGGCGCGCGGTCCCGCCACACTCGTGCCATGAGCGACGGCGCCAGGCCCTGGGTGCTGCACGTGGACCTCGACCAGTTCATCGCGGCGGTCGAGGTGCTGCGGCGCCCGGAGCTCGCCGGGCGCCCGGTCGTGGTCGGCGGGCGCGGCGACCCGACCGAGCGGGCCGTCGTGTCCACCGCCTCGTACGAGGCGCGCCAGCACGGCGTCGGCTCGGGGATGCCGCTGCGGACCGCCGCCCGCAGGATCCCCGACGCCGTCTTCCTCCCCGTGGACGCCCCGGCCTACGAGGCGGCCTCCGAGCGGGTGATGGAGACGCTGCGGGGCCTCGGCGCGGTGGTCGAGGTGCTCGGCTGGGACGAGGCGTTCCTCGGCGCGGTGACGGACGACCCCGAGGCGCTCGCCCGGCGCGCGCAGCAGGCCGTCCTGGCCGCCACGGAGCTGCACTGCTCGGTCGGCATCGGCGACAACAAGGTGCGGGCGAAGATCGCCACCGGCTTCGGCAAGCCGCGCGGGGTCTTCCGCCTCACGGCCGACAACTGGGCCGCCGTGATGGGCCCGCGCCCCACGCGCGACCTGTGGGGCGTGGGCGCGCGCGTGGCGCGGCGGCTGTCCGCGCTCGGCGTCGAGACGGTCGACCAGCTCGCGGCGGCCCCGGTCGAGACGCTCGTCGCGGAGTTCGGGCCGCGGATGGGGCTCTGGTACGCCGAGCTGGGCCGGGGCCTGGGCTCGACGGTGGTCGACGACAGCCCCTGGGTGGCGCGCGGGCACAGCCGCGAGACCACGTACCAGCGCAACCTCACGACGCCGGACGAGGTGGCGGCGGCCGTCCGGCAGCTCGCGGAGCAGGTGTGGGAGGACACCGCGCGCGAGGGGCGGCCGGTGTTCCGGGTGACGCTGAAGGTGCGCTACGCCCCGTTCGTCACCAAGGTGACGGGGCGCAAGCTGCCGGCGCCGACGTCGGCGCGCGACGAGGTCGTCGATGCGGCGGTGGCGCTCGCCGGGCGCCTCGACCCGGGCCGCGAGGTGCGGCTGCTCGGCGTGCGGGCCGAGATGGTGATGCCCGAGGAGGGCGACCCCGTCGAGCGCACGCCCGTGCGCGGGCGGCTGTAGCGCCTGACGTGGCGGGCGGACGTAGCGGACGTGGCGGGCGCGCCGGGCTCAGGCCGCGGCCGGCTCGCCCTCCTGCGCCCCCTCCTGCTCGGCCAGGAGGCTGCGACGCCGATCGGCCGCGGCGCGCCGGTCGGCCGGCATGAGCGCGGCGAAGACCAGCAGCCCGGCGGCGCACGCCGCGAGCAGCAGGAACACCAGGTGCAGCGCGGTCATCAGCCCCTCGCCCTGCGGCGTGCCGTCGGCGCCGAGCCGGGTGTGGGCGTTGACGATGGCGCCGCACACGGCCACGCCCACGGCCGAGCCGATCGAGCGGGCGAACATGTTGGTGCCCGTCACCGCGCCCCGCTCGTGGCCGGCGGCGGACGTCTGCGCGGCGATAAGGGTCGGCACGGCCGTCAAGCCCATGCCGGCGCCGATCACGAAGCAGAACGCCGCCACCAGCCAGATCGACGAGCCGGACTGCCACAGCAGCGTCAGCGCGGAGCCGACCAGCACCAGCGACGAGCCGATCACCGCGGTGAGGCGGAAGCCGATGCGCAGGTACAGGCGCCCGGAGTTCGACGCCGACAGCGGCCAGCCGAGCGTGAGGGCGGCGAGCGCGAACCCGGCCACGAGCGGGCCGACCCCGATCTCCTCCTGGGCGTAGATCGGCACGTACGTCGACAGGCCCAGCACGATCACGCCGATGAGCAGGGAGGCGGCGGTCGAGGCGCCGACCACGCGGCGGCGCAGCAGGGACAGGTCGATGATCGGGTGGGCGGTGCGCCGGCCGTGCACTACGAAGGCGGCCAGCAGCGCGACGGCGACGGCGAGGATCGTCACCGACGGCGCGGAGCCCCACGCCCACGTGGTGCCGCCCTCGAGCAGGCCCAGGAGCAGCAGCGTGCTGCCGGTCGTGAGCAGCGCGGCGCCGACGTAGTCGATCGGCTCGCGCGTGGGCTCGTGCTGCGACTCGTGGTAGCGGCGGGCCAGCATCACGGCGGCCAGGACCGCGAGTGGCAAGTTGACCCAGAAAATCCACCGCCAGCTGACGAACTCGCTGAAGACGCCGCCCAGCGTGGGGCCGACCACCGAGGAGATGCCCCACACGGACGCCAGGTAGCCCTGCGTCTTCGCGCGCTCCTCGAGCGTGTAGATGTCGCTCGTGATGGTCATGGACACGGGCATGACGGCGCCCGCGCCGAGGCCCTGCAGGACGCGCCCCAGGATGAGCACCTCCATCGTCGGCGCCGCGCCGGCCACCGCCGAGCCCACGAAGAACAGTCCGATGCCCACGAGCATGAGCCGCTTGCGGCCCAGGATGTCGGCCAGGCGTCCGTACAGCGGCGTGCTGACGGCCTGCGCGAGCAGGTAGGTGGAGAACAGCCAGGGGAGCTGCTCGAAGCTGCCGAGCTCGCGGGCGATCGTCGACGACGCCGTCGCGATGATCGTGGAGTCCAGCGCGACCAGCGCCGTCGAGAGCATCAGCGCCAGCAGGACCGGGCCGCGCTCGGAGCGCAGTCCGACGCCGGAGGAGGTTCGCGTGGGGGAGGGCACGGAAACAACAAGCCTCGGGCAACCGCTTCCTATTCCCGGGAGGCGGATCTCGTCCGGGACGGTTCCGGAACGGGGCCGGAAGCGGAACCGACCCTGACGGGATCCCGGCGCGTGGCCGTGGCCCGGGAACGACGAAGGCCCGGATCCGAGGATCCGGGCCTTCCGAGGCTCCCGCGGTAGGACTTGAACCTACGACCGTCCGATTACCCGAATGTGCACCTCATACCCACTCCGGGCATCGGCCGGCGGGTCATGGAGCGTGCCGCATGATCGACCTGACGACGTGCATCCCCCGCTGCGACCTGTGCGGCTACGGCGGGCCGTTCGCCCGGCCGCAGGACTTCACGCACGTCGGGCCGGACCTCGACCTGTGCTTCTCGTGCACGCGCCCGGCCGGCGCGTGGATCGCGTGCGGGACCTGCACCGCCACCTTCTCGGAGGACAGGCAGTCGTGGTCGTGCTCGTGTGGGACGACGTCGCGCGACGTCTGGCCGTACTTCCTGCCGCCCGAGCTCGTGGCGGTCGTCCCGTCGCTCGCCGCCGCGACGGCTACGGCGCACGTCGAGGGCCGGCGGCTGCCTGCCCCCGGTTCGCTCAGCGGAAGGTGACCGGCGCGGGCATACGTGTCCGCATGGACTGGACGACAGCCCAGGGGGGCTACCTGAACCATCTGCGCGCCGCGGGCCGCAGACCGCTGACGGTGAGGCTGCACCAGCACTACCTGCGCCACCTGCGCGCAGTCGCGGGGGGCAAGCCGACCGACCTGACGGCGCGCACGCTGGAGCGCGCGCTGTCACGCCGGGACTGGAAGCCGGAGACGCGCAAGAGCGCCCGCAGCGTCTACCGCTCCTTCTGCCAGTGGATGCACCGCGAGGGCTACGTCGAGCGGGACCCGTCGCTGACCCTGCCGCCGGTGCGGGTGCCGCAGGGCGTGGCCCGGCCCATCCCGGACGGCGTGCTCGAGCGGGCGCTCGGGCTGGCCGACCGGCGCACCCGGATGATGCTGCTGCTGGGCGCGCACGCGGGCCTGCGGGCCGGCGAGATCGCCCAGGTGCACACGGCCGACCTCGACGAGCGCGGCGTGCTCACCGTGCACGGCAAGGGCGGCAAGGCGCGGCGGGTGCCCATCGTGGACGTCGAGGTCCTCTCGGCGATCCGGGACGCGCGCGGCTACCTCTTCCCAGGCCGGATCGACGGGCACCTGTCGGCCGGCTACGTCTCCAAGCTGCTCGCCGAGCTCATCCCGGGCGGGTGGACGGCGCACACGCTGCGGCATCGGGCGGGCACGCAGGCTTACGCGAGCACGCGCAACCTGTTGGCGGTCGGGAAGTTCCTGGGGCACTCCAAGCCCGAGACCACCCAGCGGTATGTGCAGATGCCGGACGACGACCTGTGGGAGGTCGCGCGCGCCGCCGCGCGAGGCGACGGCGCGGCGGCGTAGCATCCCGGGCCATGAGCCAAGAGACCGCCCCGGCGCCTGCCGTCGTGACGCCGCGCCGGCGGGCGCTCGGGTTCCGCGTCCTCGTCGTCGTGTTGCTGGCCGCGATCCTGGCCACGACGACCGCTAGCACCGTCATGGTTCACGACGGGTTCGAGAGGATGAACCGGCAGTACGTCAACGGGCTGTGCTCGGAGCGGTTCGAGCCGCTGTCCGAGGTGTGGTTGACCTGCGTCGCCACCAGCGACGTCGACTAGCCGGCGGTCACGCGCTGCGCCGCCTCGTAGGCGGTGCGCTGCTCGGGGGTGAGCAGGTCCATGAACCGCGAGGTGTCCATGCCCGAGGCGCCGGCGATGCCGATGAGCTCGGACATGCGGCCGTTGACCTTCTGGGCGATCTCCTGCGTCGCCTGCTCGACCTTGGCCGCCTTGCGGTAGGTGATGCCCGAGCCGGTGGCGATTCCGGCCAGGGTGAGCACCAGCGTGGCGAGGCTGGTGGTGTCCTTGTCGAGCGCGGTGAGGCCGGCGAAGATGCCGAGCACCAGCACGGTGCCCACGACGATGATGGCCAGTTGTCCGGTGGTGATCTTCACGGGGTCCCTTTCTGGGGTCTCGGCGTCGGTGGCGCTCAGGCGCGCAGCCGCTCGGCCAAGTCGTCGAGCAGGTCGTCGCCCAGCTCGTCGCGCAGCACGGCCGCGAGGGCTGCGACGTCGACGGTGCCGGTCTTGAGCCCGACGAACGCGGCCTCGAGGCGCCCGGCGGACGCGCGCACGGTGTTGAGCTTGTTCTCGATGTTGGCGCCGCCGAGCCGCAGGCCGCGCAGCGCGCCCTCGATCGTCTCGGGCTTGCCGTCGGGCTTCGTGAGCCACTGGGCGCGGCGCAGCCGTGCCTCGACGGCGTCGGCGATCTCCTGGGCGGTAGCCATATCGTCGTCCTCCTGGGTGGTGGGGTTAGTGGTGGCGAGCTCGTGCAGCACGGCCAGGAACTCGCGTTCGTAGGCCGAGCCGGTGCCGAACGGGTCGGAGCGGCGCGAGGGGTCGGTGCGCGAGTGCGTGGAGATGCCGGGCTTGCGGGCCATGACCTCGGCCCGGGTCAGGTACCGGTCAATCGGGACGTGGATGCCGCGCTCGGCGAACTCGGCGCGCACGTCGAGCACCGCGCGCGCGAACGGCACGTAGTAGGCGCGGCGCTGGTCGTAGGTCATGCGCGGTAGGTCGGCCTTCGTCCAGGCCACGCAGATACCGACCGACCAGTTGTTGGACGGCACGCAGTGGAAGACCTCGGCATCGATGGGGGCCATCTTGATGGCGGTGTCCCGGTCGACCAGCCGGTGGTAGGAGCCGTAGGAGTCGCGAGTGGTGATGTACTTCGCGACGTTCTCGGCGCCGGTGTCCGCGCCGGACAGGTCGGTGCCGCCCTCGGCGTCGTGCAGGATGATGGTGCCCGTCGCCGTGGCGCGGTTGCGGCGCGTGCGGCGGTACTGCGCCAGCCGCTGGGGGTGCTCCAGCAGGTAGTAGCCCATTACGGCACCCGCGGGTAGATCAGGCCCATGACGACCAGCCAGCCGCCGGGGCTGGTGACGCCCAGCAGGGAGTCGAGGTACACCCCGTCCCCGGTGACGCGCACGTTCACCAGCCCGCCCTGGGTGACGGCCGGGCCGTAGACGTGCTGGTCGGTGGCCGAGCGCATCCCGGCCGGCAGGCTCATCAGCTTGTCGCCGGCTGACCACGTGCCGCTGGCACGGTTGACCGCGCCGCGCAGCTCGGCCCACCGGTCGCCGGACCAGGCCAGCAGCCGGGCGGGGTTGGAGGCGGGCAGCGTGGTGGACACCGCGCCGGCCGCGGTGGAGACCGGCCCCGGGGTGGGCGCCACCGTCAGCAGGGTGGGGGGCTCTTCCAGCCGTGCCAGGCGAGCGGCCAGCTTGCCCAGCGCGGTGGAGATCGGGTGGGTGACCAGCCCAAACAGGTCCGAGGCGGTGGCCGCGGTGTCGGTCTCGGCGACGTGGTACACGCCCTGGGCGTCGGTGGTTCCCATCAGGCGTTCCCCTCCAGCTCGGCCACGCGCGCGGCCAGGTCCTTGACGGCGGCCAGCAGCGCCACAGCCAGGCGGTCGTACCGCACCCCGTCCACCTTGCCGTCCCGTTCGATGACCAGGTCCGTGGCGCCGGCGTCGGCGACGTCCTCGGCGATCAGGCCCAGTTCCAGCGCGCCGGTGGGCTCGGTCTTGTAGTGGAAGCGCACGGGCTCCAGCGCCAGGACCGTGGCGGGGTCCAGGTCGGCCGGGGTGATCTGGTCCTTGTACCGGCGCGAGGACTGGCCGCGCAGCTGGTCGATGGCGTCCCACACCAGGTCCAGGTGGTTGTCCACGTAGCGCTTGGTGGTGGCGTGGTTGGGCTGGTCGGGCTCGCGGGAGGACCAGAACCGCGCCGCGGCCAGGCCGGCGTCGGCGTCCCGCACGGCCGCGGTGTGGGGCGTGCTGCCGGTGTCCAGGGTCGGGCGGCCCTCCACCTGGGCCCACGTGGTGGGGTAGGTGGCGGGCTTGTCCGTGATCCGCGACCAGGGGTGGCCGCCGGTGAGCATGTGCGCGGCCAGCTCGTCGCCGCGAATGTTGTCGTTGTCGTAGCCCTGCCGGCGGTCCTGCCCGCCGGCGAACACGGCCAGCCCGGCCTGGGCTGCCAGGTCTCCGTTCGCCATTGCTCAGCCTCCAATCGTCTCGTCGGTCCAGGTGGCTCCCGCGGGGGAGTCGTCCCAGCTCTCCCCGCTGGGCAGCGCCAGCCACGCGGACGGGGCCACGTCCAGCAGCTCGCGGGTGGTGATGGTCATGCGGTCGCCGGCCAGGTCGAACACGACCGCGCCGATGGCCCCGGCGCGGGTCTGGCCGGCCGGGTCGGTGGTCACCAGCGCCATGCCGGGGCGGGCGGACGGGTCGGCCACGGCGGACAGCCGCTGCGCCGAGCCGCGTTCCCGCATCCGCAGCACCAGGGCGCGGGCGTACCCGTAGCCGACGAACGGGCGCTCGAGCTCGACGGCGTAGACGTAGCGCGGGGTGGTCACCCCGGGCGCGGTGGCGGTGTCGTACACCACGTGCTCCACGCCGCTGGAGTCGCGCCAGCGGTAGGTGACGATCACTGCGTCTGCGTACTCGGCCACGTCCAGGTCGTCGTCCAGGTCGGTGACCTGCTGGGGGGTGAACATCATCCCGCCGCGTTCCCCGGCCGCCGGCGGGGTCAGCCACCAGCGGCCCTCCACGTCGCACCACAGCCGCAGCCCGGCCGCGCCGACCAGCGGGGACAGGTAGTCCCAGCCGGTCACCCCGGGCTCCCACGCCGCGGCGGTCAGGTCCAGCGGGGCGTCGGCGGGCCCGGGCTCGAGGGCGGCGCCGATGGTGCCCAGCACCAGGGAGACCGCCGAGCGCAGAGTGGGGGAGGCGGGCACCGCGGCGGTGGTGTCCAGGCGGGCGTCGGTCCACAGCAGCAGCTCGCCGGTGGCGGCCTCCACCGTCACGGTGCCAGCCGACCAGGACGCCGCCCGGCGGTGCACGGTCAGGTCCAGGTCGGCGGTGCGCGAGGACCGCAACCCGAAGGGGTTGAGCGGGCGGCCGAAGTGCCCGGTGAGCATGGCCACCGGGCCGCCGTCTAGCAGCGCGGTGACGCCCGCGGCAGCGCCGCCGCCGGCGGCGGTCAGGTCAGCCACGGTCCACGCCTGCCCGTATGCGGCGACCAGCCGCAGGCGCAGCCGCCCGCCGGCGCGCGGGTCGAGCGCGGCCAGCACGGCCTGGGCAGTCGCCGGGTCGGCCGGCAGCCCCAGGGTCATGGTCGCGCGGCCATAAGGGCTGTAGGCCTCGTCCAGTCTCACGGTGCCGTTCGTGACGACCAGCGACTGGTCCGCTACCTCAGCGGTGTAGGTGTGTCCGGTGACGGTCACGGGGTCACCTCTTGCACACCGGTGATGTTCACCACGAACCGCTGGCCGTCCGGGGCGTAGGACACCCCGCCCGCTGTGGTCACCGCGTAGGTGAGGATCAGGCCGTCGCCGTCGGTCAGGGTCAGTATCGGCGCCTCGTGTAGCGAGGCCACGGCCTGCGCCGCCGCCAGCGACTCGACGCGCAGCGTGAGGGACCCTTGGCGCGGAGCCAATGGGCGCACGGTGACGTCCACCCCGCCGGACAGCAGCGGGTGCGCGATGGCGCCGCCGTGCTGCTCGAGCCGGGTGCCATCGGTCACGAGCACCGGGAGGGCTCTGGTGCCGTCGGTCAGGGTGGCGGTCACGGTGTCGGCCCTCCGACTCGGCGGGACGTGACGGGGATGTCGGCGAGTTGGCGCAGGTTGCGCAGTCGCGCCTCGACGGTCGCGTCGCCGTTGAGCTGCACGTCGTAGACGACGGCGCGGCGCCGGGCGATCTCGTTGAGCCGCTCTGCGACGTTGTCGGCGCCGGACAGCACGGCATCGGTCTTGGCCTGCCGGTAGCGGGCGGCGTCGTCCGCGGTGAGGCCGAAGTCGCGCATGGCGCCGGACGCGGCGGAGGCGTCCGACTGGGCGCCGCGGCGGAACTCCGACGATGCACCCTGTAGGACGTCGTACTCGCGTTCCGCCTGCGACACGCCCTCGCGCAGATTGCCCATCTCGTCGGTGACGACCTTGACCGACTCGTCGACCATGCCCATCGCGAGGGCCATGTCCTCGCCGCTGGTCTTGTGGGTCTCCCTGGTCTCGTCGATCTTGCGGCGGTATGCGTCCTGGACGAGGGTGGCGGCCTCGGTGTCGCCGGCCATGGCGGCGAGCACCTCGCCGGCCGTCACGCCTAGGGTGGCGGCGGCGCCCTCAATCTCCTCGACCCCGTACTGGGTCAG
Source organism: Isoptericola variabilis (assembly GCF_001750215.1). GTDB lineage: Bacteria > Actinomycetota > Actinomycetes > Actinomycetales > Cellulomonadaceae > Puerhibacterium > Puerhibacterium variabilis_A. The sequence goes on from NZ_LWGM01000013.1 coordinate 11,200, forward strand.
TAGCGCGTCCGCGCGCACCTCCTGGAAAGCAGTGCGGGCTTCCTCGGACAGGTGCTCAAACGCGCCGGTGGAGTTCTCCACCAGGATGTCGCGCACCTCGGCGCCGATGGCGGCGACCTGCTCGCTGTTTCCCTGCCAGGCGCCGTAGAACGTCTGGATGAGGGTGGAGGCCATGAACGCTCCGGCCTGCCCTATGGGGCCGGTCACCATCCCGAGGCTCATGATGGTGTCGGTGACGCCGTCGACGATGGTGTCCAGGTCCTCGCTGGAGAACCCATCCTTGAACCCGCGCACCACCTCGGCGCCGACCTCGGTGAAGTTCTGTAGGACCTCGGCGCGCAGTTCGGCGCGCAGGAGGTCACCGGCGGTGATGGGAGGGTTGCTCTCCAGGTGGTGGCGGATGCCTTCGATCCCGTCGACGACGTCGTCGCGCAGCCCTTCCCCGGTGCCTTTCGCGTCGGCGCGCAGCTCGCGGAACGCGTCGCGCACCAGGTCGACGTCGGACGGGCCCTGCTGGGACAGCCGGCGCAGCGCGTCCATGGTGCCGTCGGACACTTCGAGCCCCGCGTCCTGGGCGTGCCGCTCGAAGTCCGCGAAGGCCTCCGACAGGTCCTTGCCCATGGCGGAGGCGTAGCCCTTGAGGTCGGCGGCGAGGCGGCGGAACTCGCTGTTCGTCGGGCGGGTGGCGTTCTCGCCCTTGCGCAGCGACTCCTCGATTTGCTCGCCGACGCTCTCGCCGGCGGCGGCGACGTCGTCGAGGGTGCGGCCCAGGTCCTCGGCGGACCGGGCGTCAGCGTCGACGGCGATGCCGATCTTGATCTGGTCGGCCATGGGGTTACCTCCCTCCGAGCGCGTCGTAGATGGTGCGGATGACGGTCTGGACGTACAGGGACACCACGCGCGGCACGGCCTCCGCCGCGGCCGGGTGCACCACCCGGCCGCGGCGAACCGGCGGCGGCAGTTGGTTCTGCGTGTGGCGGCGTACCCGGTGAGAACCGCCCTTGCGGCTGCGACGCTGGTACGTCTCGACGGTCTTGCGCGGGTCGCCGAACTCGTAGGCGCGGGCCAGGTCCACCCCCGGTGCGATGGTCGGCGCCGCGCCCGCACCGAGGGTGATGCGGGTCGCGGACGCCGCGACGCTGGTGCCGTTGAACACGGCCCGGTCGGCCCGGGTGCGGGCGTGGCGGGCCACGTTGGCCGGCGACCAGATGTCGGGCAGGGCGGCCCGCAGGGCCCGGGTGGTCTGGGTCTTGACGTCGCGGTCGACGGTGCGCAGGGCCAGGGCCGCGGCTTCGGCCTCGCGCACGCCGGTGACGACCACCCGGGAGACCATCAGCCCGCGGGGGTGGTGACCGGGCCCCAGGCGGGCTTGCCGGTCACGGCGAGAGACGCGGAGGACTGGGCGTTGGCGCCGGCGGCGCCACCGATGGCCAGCGGGTCGATGGTCACCTTGCCGACGATGGGGTCGGCCTCGTCGTCGCAGGAGAGCTCGAAGTCGACCTCCTCGCCCTCGTGGTCGTAGGCGTAGCGGGTCAGGCCGGTGGCGGCCAGGTCCTGGATGTGGTTGATGTCCAGCGTCCAGGAGGCGGGGTCCTTGATGACCCGGCCGCTGATGAGGGTCACCGAGCCGCCCGGGGTGGGGGTCAGGGTGACGGACGTCAGCGCCTCGAACGTGTCGGTCGCGCCCAGCCGGAGCGTGGCGTTCTTCATGTTGGTCGGGCGGGTCAGCGGCACGAGGGCCATGGGTCAGTCCTCCGGGGTGTCGGTGGTCTCGGGGCCGGCGGTGACGGTCCCGACGATCTGGTAGGCGGGCAGGCGGTCCTGGAAGTGGGTGCGGGTGATCGTCGAGACGGCCAGGTAGCGCAGCGGGTCGAGCACGGCGAGGACCTCCCACAGCGCGGTCTCCAGCGCGTCCTCCGTGGTGGAGTCCTGCGAGTCGGTCACCAGGACCCACACCTGGACGCCGGCCTCCCAGCGCGCGGTCGCGATGGGGCCGACGGTCTGACGGGTCAGGGTCGTCTGGTACGCCATGACGGTCGGCTTCGACACCTGCCCCGGGTCGCGGGTCGGGTACGGGATCACGCGGTAGGTGTCCGGCAGGCCCTCGACGAGGTCGGCCGCGAGCTGTGCGCGGACGCTCATCGCGGCCCCCGGATGGCGCGGCGCGGGCGGTAGAGGTTCTTCACCTTGAAGTCCATCGGGAAGATCGTGAGCGCGAAGCCGTCGGGGCCGACCTGGTTGCTCTCGCTGGTGTAGGACGCGCGGGCGATGTCGCGGGCGTGGAGCTTCTGGGCGTGCGCGAAGCGGACCGGCACCTCACCCGCGTAGTCCGGCGTCCAGCGCCGGCCGCCGGGCAGCAGCGGGCCGAACTCGACGCCGAGCTCGTAGGCGACCTCGAGCACCTCGACGAGCTGCTCGCGCTCCATGCGCGAGGCCCAGTCCTCGGTCTCCAGCAGCGCGTCGACGTCGTCGACCCAGCCGACGGCGGTCGGCTGCTCGGGCTGCGGCTCGCTCACGAGCGCTCCTCTCGGGTGGTGCGCGCCCCGCCCCGGGTCACGGGGCGGGGCGCGGTCTGGGTCAGGCGCCGGCGGGCGCCGGGTCCGTGACGAGCTGCAGGCCGCGCGGGTTCTCGACGTAGGCGAGCGCGTAGCCGAACAGCGCCGGGTCGATGCCGCCCTTGGCGACGTCGAGGCCCTCGACGCGGATCGGGGTGCCGGGCAGCTCGCGGAACTTCACGGCCGACTTGGTGCCGACGAGCACCTGGCCGTCGGGGACGAACGGCGTGGTCTCGTCCGCGCGGTACGGCGTGGCGACGACCTGGAAGCCGGCGACCTGGCCCTCGGTGAGGTTGGTCAGCGAGGACGACAGCAGCGCCAGGACGTGGTCGTGCGGGATGAGCGCGTACTCGCGCCAGTCCGCCTCGGACAGCACGGCGTAGGTCGGGGCCGCGACGCGGTTGACCTTGAGCGCGCCGTCGATGATCTTGACCAGCACGCGCGGGATGTCCTCGCTGGCGGTGCCCGCCGTCAGCGGGGTGGCCCCGGCGAGGGCGGTCTCCGCGGCGTAGAAGTCGGACTCGCGCGCGTAGCTCTCGGTCATCGCCTCGAAGTACGCGGCCCAGAACTCCTCGTTGGGGAAGTCCCGGTAGGCGCGGTCGATGTCGTGCGCGCCGGCGAACCGCTGGGCGGTCCAGGGCGACTTGCGCTCGGCGGCGACGGTGTTGGACGGCACGGCGGCCTTGTTGCCGGCGTACCGGTCGACCGTGGGCTTGGTGGTCCAGTCCCAGCCCTGCACCTGCAGCGAGGTGAGCGACTGGCTGTTGTCGAGCAGCGGCGTGAAGCGGCGCTCGTAGGGCGAGCCGCCCCAGAGCTTGCCGAGCCACGCGGGCTGGTTGATCGCGTTGCCCGGCGTGCCGGTGCCGGTGTAGCGCACGTCCGACAGGGCGCCGAAGAGGTCGGCCGCCTCGCGGACGTTCGCCGCCTCGAGGGCCGCGGCCGTCGAGCGGAAGTCGCCGGTCGCGTGCGCGCGGGCGATGGCGGCGAACAGGTCGCGCGGCTCGTTGATGACCAGGCCCTGCGGCTGCGCCGGGGCGCCGCCGGGGCGCATGCCGGCGGGCAGCTGCGCGGCGAGGTCGGCGGCCGGGGCCGCGGTGGTCTGGGTGGCCTCGGCCGTGGCCTCGGCGGTCGCCTGCTCGGGCATGGTCTCTTCCTCTTCCTCGGTGGAGTCGGCCTCGGTGGCCTCGTTGGGGTCCTCGCCGACGTCGGCGGCGTGGAGGGCGGCGGACGGGAACGCGCCTGCGACGACGCCGGCGGCGCCGTACAGCCGGCCGCGCACGATGCGGCCGGCGCGGATCACGAGCTGCGTCACCTCGGCGGAGAGCTTGCGCCGGGCGGACTCGCCGCCGGCGCGCACCTCCTCGAGGTAGGCGTCGCCCTCGGGCGTGCGCGCGACCTCGAACGTGCCGACGATCCCCGCGTCCGTGGCCTGCAGGTCGACGGCGCGGCCGATGGGCTGGTTCCGCTCGTGGTCGATGTTGAGCGTGACGACCATGGGGTCGGCGGGCACCTGCACGGCGCCGGGCTCGACGGCGATGCGACCGAGGTTGGTGCGGCCGGTCTCGCCGTAGGGGAGCAGCAGCCCGGTCACGCGGCGGGTGGTCTCGTCGGCGTGGAGGTCGCCGGCCTCGATCTCGATGACGGTCATGTCTCAGTCCTCGGCGAGCGGGTTGGTGGTGGGCTGGACGGCGGTGTTCCACGCGAGGTCGAAGCGCACGCTCTGACCGGCGGGAACGACGTCGTCCATGGACAGGCGGGCCTCGATGGCCATCGCCCAGATGGCGAGCGAGTAGTCCGCCAGCAGCGACCGGTCGCCCTCCTTGGTGGAGTAGGTCAGCGAGGCCTGCGTCTGGGTCGCCTCCAGCAGCGACGACGGCAGGCCGGTGAAGCGGCCGACGTCGAGCGCGACGGCGTTGCGGCCCTCGATGAACATCGACGGCTCGGTGCTGCCCATCTCCTCCAGGTCCCAGCCGTAGGGCACGACGACGACGGAGCCCTCGGGGGTGTGCCGCTGCTTGAGGTAGACCTTGGCGATGTCGTAGCCCTCGGCCAGCGCGTCAACCTCCTCGCCGTCCTCGTCGACCTCGTCGAGCTCGATGTCCTCGGTCTGGCGGATCTTCGCCACCGGGATCGGGTTGCGCACCCGAGCGGTCCAGACCTCCTCGAGGTCGCGGGCCCCGCGGATGGTGCGCTCGGCGCACTCCAGCAGCGGGTCCTGCGGGGAGGTGAAGAGGATGACGTCGCGCGGGCCCGGGGTGTAGTACCCGCCGGCGCCGTCGGCGATCTGGATGCGGTACTGCTCGTCGAAGTGCCACCATTCGCGCGCGACGCGCACGGCGTCGGTGATCTGCCCCTTGGCGCCGCGGGTGACGGCCCACAGCGAGAAGCCGGTGAAGAGCAGGTCGTCCAGCGTCCAGAGGATGCGGAACTGCGGCGGGATGTTGCCGCTCGTGCGGTACAGCCACGCGGGCGTCGCGACCGGCCTAGGGTCGCGAGCCTCGCTGTCGGCGGCGACGAGCTCGTCGGTGCGGTACGCGCGGAGCGGGTGCTTCGACAGCGGGGTGCAGATGAGCCAGCGGGCCTTCGCGACGGCGGGCACGGTCATCGCCTCGGCGCGCGTGACCGGCCGGTAGTCCAGGCCGAAGACGTCGGCGAGAGCGATCTTCTCCAGGGCGCCTTCGGCCCAGGGCGAGACGATCTCCCGGCGGGCGCGCCCGGCCGTCGCGGAGACGCCGGCAGGGGCGGTCGCCGTGAAGAGCTGGAGCGCGGTTCGGATTCCCACGCTCTAAGCCTCCGCAGGTCGGTCGAATTTCCCGCCCTACAGCAGACCGAGGTCGGCGTGGCGCTGGACGTAGACGTAGGACTTGAGCATGCGGCCGGCGTGGTTCTCACCCGGGTGGTGCTCGCGCTCGTGGGCGCGCATGGCCCGCAGCGCCTGCAGGTGGTCCAGCGCGATCCCGCGGATCTGGCAGCTGCACACCCAGACCTCGGACGACGGCGAGCGGTCGATCGTGAACGTCACGCGGCGGTCTCCTCGACGTCGCGCACGCGGCGGCGGCGGCGCGCGGTGGCGGTCTGCTTGTCGTAGCTCCACAGCGCCAGCGCGCACGCGGTCAGTGGCGTGATGCTGGAGGCGGAGGCCTTGTGCCCGAAGAGGCGCGCGGACTCGCCGGAGACGGTGCGCCACCCGGCGCCGTCGGCCGCGGCGGTCAGGTCCTTCTGGCCGAAGTGCTTGAGGGTGCCGTCCTCGAGCGCGGCGACGAACCGCTGGGTGGCGCCCTGCATGTCGCGCATGTTCATCGGCGCGAGCTTGACCGGGGGCTTCTTGCGGCTGATGGTGTCGGCCGGATTGGTGTTCTGCCCGATGACGTCGTAGGCCAGCGCGGCGCGCGCGGAGCGGGCCACGCGCCAGGCCTCCATGGGCAGCCACGAGACGCCGGTGCGGTGGGCGAGCACCTCGACGTAGGCGACGCCGGCGTCGTCGCGCCAGGCACAGGCCAGGGTGGCGTTCGAGCCGTCCGGCGAGACGTCGAAGGCGAGCCCGACGCGGGACGCCCGCGCCGTCGTCTCGGCCTTCGCGTCGGCCCAGGCGGCCATGTCGATGGCCGACGTCGAGAGGTCCGCCGGCCACTGGCCGAGGTACTCGCGCTGGAAGTCGACGAGCGTGAGGTCGTTGAAGTTGTCGCGGATGATCTCGACGGTCGTGAGGGTGCCGACGCCGGGGTGCGCGGCGAGCAGCGTCTCGACGTTCATCTCGGGCTCGGCGTCGGGGCGGGCCGGGTCGATGATGACGGGCTCGGCGTTCGGGGCCGCGGCGTACTCCAGGATGCCCCAGGCGCCGGCGCGCCCCTTCTCCAGCGCGTCCCACAGCAGTCCGGAGCGGACCTTGCCCGGCGTGCCCGCGACGATGAGCTGCGCCTCGGGCACCGTGTCCATCGTGGGGTTGATGCCGCCGCGCAGTGCCGAAGCCTCGTCGGGGTCGGTGATCTCCTGGGCCTCGTCGAGGATCGCGAGGTGGAACTCCTCGCCGCGGAAGAGCTCGGGGTCGGGCGGGTAGACGACGAAGACGGAGCCGTTCTCCCACTCGATCCGCTCGCCGCCGTTCGAGCGGTAGATGCGGTAGTGCTCGTGGTCGCGCTGGCAGCCGTCGGGGTTGCTGCGCGACGGGCGCCGGCACGGGTCCCAGCGCTCGAGCGCGACGGCCATCTTGAGGAACCGCTCGCGGCCCTTCTTCCCGGACTGGGCGGCGAAGGCGACGTAGTAGTCGGGGCGGTTGACGCAGCGGCCGACGGCCAGGGCGAGGATGCCCTCGGTCTTGCCGGAGCGGCGCGGCTCGGTCTTGGCCATCCGGCGGTACGTCGGCAGGCCGTCGTCGCGCGTGGCGTTGATGATCCGACCGAAGCGCTCCTGATGCGGCGAGGGGACGAAGCCGAGCAGCCGGGCGCCGGTCACCAGCTCCTCGATGTCGACGGACTTCGGCACCACGGAGGCGTGCAGCGGAGAGCAGTGGCGACGGCCGCGCGGCTCGCGCAGCGGAGGGATCTTCGGCTCGCTCCCGTGGGGAGAGATCGGCAGTGGCCGACGGGCGTGGGCTCTCGCGCCATCCTCAAAGACACCGCCGAGCGCGAGCTCCTCGACCGCCCACGCGTGGACGTCGATGCCCCTCACCATCCCCGGATTCCTCTCGCTCGTTCGCTGTCGAGTCGGGCTCGCACCTGCGGTCGCTTGCTGTTCGTGATGGCGGCGCCGACCTTGCCGCCCGCGCTGCGGTTGCACCGCGCGTGCTCGGGCCAGGTGTTGGCCTCGGTGTCCGCGCCGCCCATGCCCCGGTCGTGGATGTGCCCCACGTCCCAGCGGCCGTCGACGCGGACGGGGCGGCCACAGCGACGGCACGGCAGCGCACCACCGGCCGCGACCAGGCGCGCGGTCCAGTAGGTGCGCAGCCGTGTCGCCTGTGTGCCGCCGTAGCGCTTGCCGGTCATGCCCGCCTCGACCTGCGGTAGCAACTCCCGCACCTGCCCAGTGCGGCGTACTGCACGGCGCCCTCTCGCTCCTCGTGTCGACGGCGCAGCGGGCGTCCGCAGTCGACGCAGGCCGTGGGCATGTTCGCCGTGCGGCGCCACGCGTTGACGGCGTGCACGGGCGGGAGCAGCGCGGGTCGCACCTTCGGGCGAGCCTCTCGAAGGCGACGGCGTGGCGGCGCGTCGAGCAGCCCGAGCGTGGCCAGCAGCCGCCGGGCGTCGTCGCTGTCGACCGCGTGCGAGCACACCACGAGGGCGACGTCGCGCTGATCGGGGTTCACAGCCCGGTCTCTCCCGGCACGGCGGGCACGCCGGCCAGCCCACGCAGCAGCTGCTCGACGGCGGCCAGCGCCTGCCACGCGCGCTGCGCCTCGTCCTCGGCCTCGCGCCACGCGGAGTGGCGCACCTGTGCCCAGCGGTCGAGCGGGCCCGAGTCGGCCAGTGCGCGCTCGGCCTGGCGCAGCATCGGCAGCGAGTCGACGAGGAGGCGGACGCCGTCGCGGGTCTCGGTCAGGTCGTGCAGCAGGTCCCCGATCACGGGCCCGGCGGCGACGATCGCGTCCGCGGCGACGGCGACCTCGTCGGCAGCCTCGGCGGCGAGGGCGGTGTAGTGCTCGGCGGCGGTCTCAGCGCTCACGCGGGGTCACCCTCTCGCTGTGGCGGTCGATGTAGCGCCACTGGCCCAGACGGGTCAGGTGCGCGGTGTGGAACGACGGGTCGTCGCAGCCGCGGCAGCGGCGGGTGCTCAGGCGGGTCAGCAGTCGACCGATCACGGGTGCGTCCTCACGGTGTCGTCGTTCGCGGCCAGAGCTGCGTGGTCGATGAGCGGCGGCTGGATGGGCTGGGGCTTGGGCTTCGGGCCGTTGGTGCGGATGGCCTTCATCACGTTGCGGCGGCACATCGGGCAGACCGGGAGGCCGGCCTTCGTGGTGCGGGTGCGGTCGTATCCGTGCGGGCACTCGGGGCTGAGGATCTTCACGGGCTGGCCTCCGTTCGGGGCGGGTGGTGAGCGGTGCGGGTCGGTCCGTGGTGACGGAGGAGACGCGGCGCGTAGCGCTCACCTTGTGGATGGTGAAGGTGGGAGGAGAGCCCCTGTTCAGCACGCGCACGAAGGTGCGCACACTGAACAGGGACCGTTCGCTTACCTCGCGGCGTGGAGCCAGGCGGTATGGATGACGGCCGGGCTACGGGTACTACTCGCTTGCCCCAGGACCGGGGTCGACGGCGAGCGGGGCGCGCCTACGTGAGCGGGCCCCGATCCGTTGTGGCCTCGCGTTCCGGGTCTGCCTTCACACGCGCCCGCCGTCGTCGGGAAGCCCTTGGTTCTCGCTACACCCGGGGGCCAGCCGGTGCCCGAATCCTCCCCGTGCGGTGGCCGGCCACGGGTGGACCGGCGGGGGTGCGTTCTTCGGTTAGGTGGTGGGCGCCGCTCACGTCAGCTGCGCGCTGCGAGCGGCGCTGGTGGTGGACGGGACAGGGCCGGCAGCGTGGTCACGGGCGGGCCTCCCCGTGGAGGTAGGCGCGCACGACTGCGGCCTGGTGGTGGGCTTGAGTGAGCCCGACGCCCTGCGGCCACACGCCGCACGAGCACTCGCCGCGGTTCGCGTCGAAGTTCCACGCGGCGTGGTGCTGGGCAAGCACCTGCGCCAGCTCGTCGACGTCGACGGCTGCCGACAGGACGGCGCGGGCGTTGTGCAGGTGACCCGGCTCCATCGCCTCACCGGCCTTGAACCGGGTGTTCCAGTCCAGCCACGACGCGGTGGACCCCTCGGCGGCGCGCGCCAGCGGGGTCGGGTCCAGGTCAGCCACGGTGGGCCTCCTCTGCGACGCGGCGGATGCGGGCCCACTGCTCGTCCGACGTCGTCCGCGTGGGCTCGACCGCGCCGCGCACCTTCCGAGAGGCCACCGTGCGGGCCTGGAGGTCACGTGCGCGGGTGAGCAGCATCGCGAAGACGACGACGACGAGGGCCGCGAAGGCGAGCGCGAACGCCCCGCCGATCACGAGGCCACCGTCCGGGCAAGGCGCAGCGCGTCGACGTCCTCAGGCTTGAAGAGGTACGGCTTCACACGGACCGGCGCGAGCACGCCGTTGCGTGCGAGCCGCGTCACGTGCTGCTGCGTGACGTTCAACCGCTCGGCCGCCTCGGCAGCCGTGAGCAGGTGTCCCCCTGTGAACATGGGCACACGGTACCTACGTGCAGACGTGAACACAAGTGCACGATGAGGGGTGAGTCTCAGTTGGCGCCCTTGCACACCGTGACCTGTAGGTTCACTATTGAACCCATGAGCGTCGATGTGGCAGCGGGCGAGGTCCCGCAGTGGACGATGGGTGACCGCCTGCGCAAGGCGCGTCAGAAGATCGGCTTGGAGCAGGCCGACTTCGCCGAGGAGATCGGCATCGGGCGCACGACGCTCATCAATTACGAGAACGACAAGCGCGCGCCGAAGTCCATCGTGCTCAAGGCGGTCGCGCTGCGCACGGGCGTACCGCTCTGGTGGCTCGAGGGACGAGAAAGCCCCCGCCCGGTGGGACCGGGCGGGGGCCAGGGGCTCCCGCGGCAGGACTTGAACCTGCGACCGTCCGATTAACAGTCGGATGCTCTGCCAGCTGAGCTACGCGGGATCGCGTGGCCTCGCGTCGAGGCCGGGTAGAACTCTACCAGCCCGACGGCGGTGCTCCGGACGCCGTCGGGCTGTGGGCCGGGTCACGCCCCGGCGCGCGCGGCCGCACGAGCGGTCACAGCGGCAGGCCGGCCGCCGCCCGCACCCGGTGCTCCGCCGCGTCGACGAGCGGTGCCACGTCCGGGGCGTCGAGGTCCACGCCCCGGTCCGCGATCGCCTGGGAGAACAGGGTCCCGTCGGCCGCGCGGCGGACCGCCACCCGTGCCGACCGCCCGCCCGGCAGCGCCACCTCCTCGGCGAGCACCACGGACCACTGGACCCGCTCGCGCACGACCAGCGGCAGCGCGGACCGGTCGGGCTCGGGCAGCACCAGCCGGGAGTCGGGGGAGCGGTCCACCCACTCGACGGTGACCGCCTGGCGCTGCGGGTCGTACGCGGCCCGGGCGACCTGCGCCCACGGGCGCCGCACCACCACGGCTCCGCCCGCGTCGACCACGGCGAGCTCCGCCGTCGTCGCCACCGCCCAGCCGGCGGGCGCCAGGGCGCCCGCGGCGAGCGGGCGCTCGCCCCGCGGCAGGTCGAGCGCCGCGCGGACGTCGTCGGGCAGGCGGGTGCGCCGGAGCATGGCGCCACCGTAGCGGGGCCGCGCCGCGGTGACGTGCCGGCGGAGCCGGGCGGGCCTCAGCCTCCCGGCGCCACCGCCGCGAGGAAGCCCGCGACGTCGTCGACGACGCGGTCGGGTAGCGCGAGGTGGACCCCGTGCCCGACGCCGGGGTACCGCACCAGGCGTGCCTGCGGGATCCTGCGGAGCAGCACCTGCTGGTCGGGCCCCACGAGGGCGTCGTCCTCCCCGGCGACCAGCAGCGTCGGCGCCTCGATCCGGGGCAGCAGCGGCGTCACGTCGGCGGCGAGCAGCCCGCGCAGCGCCTCCCGCCACACGTACGCGGGCACCTGGAGCGTCTCGTCGACGAGCCGGGACACGAGGTCGTCGGGCAGGGACGCGGGGGAGGTGTCCCGCACGAAGCCCTCGACGAAGCCGCGGTCGAGCGGGTCGCGCAGCGCGCGGAGCTCCTCGCTCATCGTCCGGGCAGCCGCCTTGTCCGCCAGCGAGGCGGGGCTGCTCAGCAGGACGAGCGCCGTGACGCGCTCGGGCCGGGTCGCGGCGAGCAGCGCGCAGACGAGGCCCCCGCTCGAGGCGCCGACCAGCGCGGCGCGGTCGAGGCCGAGAGCGTCGAGGAACGCGACGAGGTCGTCGGCGAGGTCCTCCGGTGCGAGGCCGCCCGGTGCGGGCACCCCGCCGTGGCCGCGCTGGGTCGGGGCGAAGGCGTGGAGGGTGGCCGGGAGGCGGCGCAGCACCGGCTCGAAGTAACGCCAGGACTCGACGTAGGCGTGCACCAGCACGACGGGCGGGGCGGACGCGTCGCCGGTCTCGGCGTAGGGGACGGTGATCCCCGTGGCCAGCGCGGCGGACCTGACGGTGATCGCACCCACGGCGGAGCCCTTCCCGGCGGCGCGGACACCGTCGACACCGTCGACGCTACGCCGAAGCCCTGCGGCAAGGCGTGCGACGGCGGTGCCCACGCCGCGGCGGTGGTGCCCCGTGCAGGACTTGAACCCGCGACCGAGAGATTATGAGTCTCCTGCTCTGACCAGCTGAGCTAACGGGGCGCGGCGAGGAGCCTACTCCAGCGCCGCCCGCCGCCGGGCGCCCGCGGGTCCGGCCCGGCGGCCGCGACATGGGACAATGCCGCCCATGGCGATGCGAGAGATCCGCGTGGTCCCCGACCCCGTGCTGCGGACCGTCTGCGACGAGATCACGACGATCGACGACGGCGTGCGCGGGCTGGTGGCGGACCTCCTGGAGACCGTGGACGCCGAGGGCCGTGCGGGGCTCGCGGCGAACCAGATCGGCGTGAACCTGCGGGCGTTCTCCTGGAACATCGACGACGAGGTGGGCTACGTCCTGAACCCCCGGATCGTCGAGCTGTCCGAGGAGCTCCAGGACGGCGACGAGGGCTGCCTGTCCGTGCCGGGCCTGTGGTACCCGACGTCCCGCGCCTGGTACGCCCGCGTCGAGGGGATCGACCTCGAGGGCAACCCGGTGGAGGTCGAGGGCACCGGCCTCATGGCCCGCTGCCTGCAGCACGAGGTGGACCACCTCGACGGCCACCTCTACCTGGACCGCCTCGAGCGCAGCGTGCGCAAGAAGGCGATGCGGGAGCTGCGCGAGCGGCTCTGACGGCGCGACGACGCAGCGCGTCCGGTTTTCACCTCTTTGTCCTCTCGCGCACCGCGCCGTACTCCGGCAGGATGTGCTCGGACAGACGGGCTCCGGAGCCGCAAGGAAGGCAGCACCGCAGGTGAGCGCCCGCCGTGGCCGACCTGATCGAGGACGTAGGGGAAGACGGACCTCGACCCAGGGAGGAAGACATGGGCGGTGCCATCACGCGCGGTGTGCTCTTCGTGCACTCCGCGCCCCGTGCCCTGTGCCCCCACATCGAGTGGGCAGCAGGGAACGTCCTCGGAGCGCGCGTGTCGCTGGACTGGACGCCCCAGCCGGCAGCACGCGGGCTGTTTCGTGCTGAGCACTCCTGGCAGGGTGCCCAGGGCACCGGTGCGCGGATCGCCTCGGCGCTGCGCGGGTGGGAGCACCTGCGGTTCGAGGTGACAGAGGACGCCAGCCACGGGGCGGACGGCGGGCGCTGGTCGCACACGCCGGACCTCGGCGTCTTCCACGCCACCACCGACGTGCACGGCAACGTCGTCGTGCCCGAGGACCGGGTGCGCGCGGCGCTGGAGCTCGCCCACGACCCGCAGGCGATGCGCGAGGCGTTCGACCTCGCGCTCGGCACCGCGTGGGACGAGGAGCTGGAGCCGTTCCGCTACGCCGGGGCCGGCGCGCCGGTGCGCTGGCTGCACCGCGTGGGCTGAGGCGCCGCGCGCAGGCACCGGTCCGCCGCCCGCGCCGGCCCCGGCAAGCAGCGAGCCCCCCGGACGCGACGTCCGGGGGGCTCGCTGCTCGGGCGGCGCGGCTCAGGCGCTGGCCACGACCAGCGCCACGTTGTGGCCGCCGAAGCCGAACGAGTTGTTGACCGCGACGACGTCGCCGTCGGGCAGCTTCTCGGGGGTGTCGCGCACGAGCGGCACCTGCAGCTCCGGGTCGGGGTTGTCGACGTTGATGGTCGGCGGCGCGAGGCGCTCCTGCACGGCCTTGACCGCGAAGAGCGTCTCGAGCGCGCCGGCACCGCCGAGCAGGTGGCCCGTCATCGACTTGGTGGCCGACAGCTGGACGTGGTCGGCGTCGGCCCCGAGCAGGGTGCGGATCGACTTCGTCTCGGTGAGGTCGCCGACCTTGGTGGACGTCGCGTGCGCGTTGACGTGCACGACGTCGGCGCCGGTCACCTCGGCGTCCTCGAGCGCCCGGCGCATGGCGGCGACCTGGCCCCTGCCCTCGGGGTCGGGGGAGGTGATGTGGTAGCCGTCGGCCGAGAGCCCCACGCCGGCGATGCGGGCGTAGACCCGGGTGCCGCGGGCGGCGGCGTGCTCGGCGGACTCCAGCACGAGCACGGCGGCGCCCTCGCCGATGACGAAGCCGTCGCGGTCGACGTCGTACGGGCGCGAGGCGCGCTGCGGGTCGTCGTTGCGCAGCGACAGGGTGCGCGAGGCGGCGAACGCGGCGATCGGCATCGGGTGGATGGTCGCCTCGGTGCCGCCGGCCACCACGACGTCGGCCCGGCCGGTGCGGATCATGTCCAGGGCGTAGCCGATGGCCTCGGCACCGGAGGCGCAGGCCGAGACGAGGGCGTGCGCGCCGGCGCGGGCGCCGAGCTCGAGCGAGACGTACGCGACGGGGGAGTTCGGCATGAGCATCGGCACCGTCATCGGCAGCATGCGCCGCGCGCCGCGCTCCTTGAGGGTGTCCCAGCCGTCCAGCGTGGTCCAGATGCCGCCGATGCCGGACGACACCACGGCGCCGAGCCGCTCGCCGTCGACCTCGGGGGCGCCGGCGTCGGCCCAGGCCTCGCGCGCCGCGATGATCGCGTACTGCGCGGAGGGGTCCATCCGCTTGATCTCCGGCCGGGGCAGCACCTCGGAGGGCGCGACCTTGATGGTGGCCGCGAACGTCACCGGCAGCTCGTAGCGCTCGGCCCAGTCGTTGTCCATGGTGCGCGCGCCCGACTCGCCCGCCAGCGCCGCGGCCCAGGTCGAGGGCGCGTCGCCGCCTAGGGGCGTGGTGGCGCCAAGGCCGGTGACGACGACGTCGCGTGCTGCGGTCATGAGACTGCTCCCGTAGTCGAAGGAAGGAGGGATCGGGGTGGTGCGTCAGCGGCGCGCCCGGCGTGCGGGGCCGCGGGGGAGGAGCGACGGCGGCGGGCCGGGGTCACCGGCCCGGCCGCCGTCGGCGTGCCCGCGCGTGCGGTGGCCGCGCGAGCCGTGCGTGGCGGAGGCTCAGCCCTGGGCGCCGGCGATGAACTTCACGGCGTCGCCGACGGTCGTGAGGTTCTTGACCTCCTCGTCGGGGATGCGGACGCCGAACTTGTCCTCCGCGTGGGTCACGATCGTCATCATCGACAGCGAGTCGATGTCGAGGTCGTCCGTGAACGACTTCTCGGCCACGACGGCGTCGGTGGGCAGACCGGTCTCCTCGGCGACGATCTCGGCGAGGCCCTCGAGGATCTCCTGCTCGGTGTTAGCCATGATGTTCCTTCTCTTCGGTGGGTCCGGAGCCGTCGGCACCGGGACGGACGGGTGGGCGGCCCGGGCGGGTGGACCGGGTCGCCCGCGGGGCGACACTACGGCAGCACGACCACCTGGGCGGCGTACACCAGACCGGCGCCGAAGCCGATCTGCAGCGCGATGTCGCCGGACTTGGCCTGGCCCTCGGCGAGCAGCCGCTCGGTGGCCAGGGGCACGGACGCGGCCGACGTGTTGCCGGTGTCGGCGATGTCGCGGCCGACGACGACGTCCTCGCGCAGCCCGAGCTGCTTGATCATCTGGTCGATGATCCGCATGTTCGCCTGGTGCGGCACGAACACGTCGATGTCCTCGGGCTTCACGCCGGCGGCGGCCATCGCCTGCTGGGCGAACTGGCCCACCTGGAAGCTGGCCCACTTGAACACCGTGGGGCCGTCCTGGCGCAGCGTCGGCCAGCCCAGCGACGGGTCCTCGCGCAGCTGGTCCCACGAGTGCGTCTGGCGGATCGTGGTCGCCTTGGAGCCGTCCGAGCCCCAGACGGTCGGGCCGATGCCCGGCACGTCGGAGGGCCCGACGACCGCGGCACCGGCGCCGTCGCCCAGGAGGAACGAGATCGACCGGTCGGTCGAGTCCACGAAGTCGGACAGCTTCTCGGCGCCGACCACGAGCACGTGGCGGGCGACGCCGGAGCGCACCAGGGCGTCGGCCTGGCCGACGGCGTAGCAGTACCCGGCGCAGGCGGCCGAGATGTCGTACGCGGCGGCGGGGTTCGCGCCGATGCGCTCGGCGAGCACGGCGGCGGCGGCCGGCGTCTGCGCCCAGTACGTGACGGTCGAGACGATCACGGCGTCGACGTCGGCCGGCGTGATGCCCGCGGCCGCGAGGGCCTTGACCGACGCGGCCTCGGCGAGGTCGAGCACGTCGCGGTCGGCGCCCGCCCGGCGGCGGGTGACGATGCCGGTGCGCTGGCGGATCCACTCGTCGGACGAGTCGATCGGCCCGGCGATGTCGTCGTTGGTGACGACGTTCTCCCCGCGCTCGGCGCCGAGGCCGAGGATGCGCGAGAACCGGACGGGCTCGGCCTGCTGGAGGCGGACGGTCATGCGAGGGGTCTCCTGTCGTGTCGAGACGGCGGCGCGGCGGGGCGGCGCGGGCTCAGCGGCGGGCGGCGTCGGAGTGGCGGGCGACGAGGTCACGCGCGGCCTCGACGTCGTCCGGCGACTTCACGGCCACCAGCTCCACGCCCTTGAGGGCGCGCTTGGCCAGGCCGGTGAGCACGCCGCCCGGGGCGAGCTCGAGGATCGCGGTGACGCCGCGCGCCGCGAGCGTCTCCGTGCACAGGTCCCAGCGCACCGGGGCCGTGACCTGCGCCGCCAGGCGGGCGAGGACGTCGGCCGCGGCGCCGTGGCCGTGCTCGCCCGCCTCGCGCGAGCCGTAGTCGGCGCCGTCGGCGTTCGACAGCAGCGGCAGGCGCGGGTCGGCCGCGGCCCACCCGGTGGCGACCGGCTCGAAGACCTCGCGCGCGGCGTCCATGAACGGGGTGTGGAAGGCGCCGGCCACCTGCAGCGGGATCACCCGCGCGCGGGCCGGCGGGTTCTCGGCCAGCTTGGCGAGGTCCTCCAGCGCGCCGGCGGCCACGGTCTGGCCGCTCGCGTTGACGTTGGCCGGCCACAGGCCCGCGGCCTCGATCGCGGCGTGCACCTCCGCCGGGTCGCCGCCGACGACGGCGCTCATGCCCGACGGCGCGGCCGCGGCGGCGTCCGCCATGGCGCGGGCGCGGCGCGAGACGAGCCCGACGGCGCCGGCGTCGTCGAGGACGCCCGCGACGGCCGCGGCGGCGAGCTCGCCGACGGAGTGGCCGGCGGTCACGTCGACCACCGCGGCGGCGTCACGGCCGTCGAGGATCACGCGCAGCGACAGCAGCGACGAGGCGACGATGAGCGGCTGGGCGACCGCGGTGTCCCGGATGGTGTCGGCGTCCGACGTCGTGCCGTGGGCGACGAGGTCGGTGCCGGCGGCCTGGGACCAGGCGGCCAGGCTGTCCGCGACGCCGGGCAGGTCGAGCCAGGGCGCGAGCATCCCGGGGGTCTGAGAGCCCTGTCCAGGGCAGACGACGGCGAGCACGGGTCCACGGTGTCATGCCGCCCCGGCCGCGAGGCGTGGCGACCCGCACCACTCTCGATCGGGGCGGTTGTGGGAACCCGACAAGGCGCCGGTCAGCGGCGGGACTCGAGCTGCCCCAGCGCCAGCGCCACCTGGAGCACGAACGACTCGCGCGCGTCCAGCGGGTCCCAGCCGGTGATCTCGGAGACCTTGCGCAGCCGGTAGCGCACGGTGTTGGGGTGGACGTACAGGCGGCGGGCGGCGGCCTCGAGCGAGCGCCCGGTGCCGAGGTAGGCCGACAGGGTCTCCAGCACGGCGCCGGACGCCTCGCGCAGCGGCTCGTACGCCTGCGCCACCAGCGTGCGCCGCGCGCTCTCGTCGCCGGTGAGCACGCGCTCGGGCAGCAGGTCGTCGGCCATGACGGGCCGCGGCGCCTGCGGCCACGCGGGCGCGGCGGCGACGCCGGCCAGGGCCG
>NZ_LWGM01000130.1 GCF_001750215.1 Isoptericola variabilis
TCGCGCACGGTGACCTGGGCGAGGGTCAGCGACGCCCCGCCGGCGCCGAGCACGTGGTCGTTGGCGATGGCGCCGCCGCGCGCCAGCTCGCCGAGGTCCGAGGCCAGCCACCACTCGACGGCGCCCGTCGCACCGCCCGCCCCACATGCACCCGGCGGCAGCTCGTCGACGCCGGAACGGTGCGCGGGGAACGGCACCCCGCTAGGGTTTCGGGCGTGACCGCTGGACAGACGCCCTCAGGCGCTCCGACCGACGCTCGGGCGCGCACCGCGGTCATCGTCGAGGACGACCCGGACATCCGCGACCTGCTCGACACCGTGCTCACCCAGGCCGGCTTCACCGTCCAGACGGCGGCCACGGGGCACGACGGCGTGGAGGCGGTGCGGCGGACCGACCCGCTGGTCACCACCCTGGACGTGAGCCTGCCCGACATCGACGGGTTCGAGGTGTGCCGCCGCATCCGCGCGGTGTCCGACACCTACGTCGTGATGCTCACCGCGCGCGCGGAGGAGGTCGACGCGCTCACCGGGATGGACGCCGGCGCCGACGACTACCTGACGAAGCCGTTCCGTCCGCGCGAGCTGCGCGCCCGGATCGAGGCGCTGGTGACGAAGCCCCGTGGCGCCCGCGTGACCGGCACCGAGACCGAGTAGACCGCGAGCCTCTCGCACCGCCCCGGCGTGGGTCAGGCGCTCCTCCGCCCCGCGTCCGGCTCGGGCGCCGCGACGTCCTGCGGGACGCCGTCCGCGCGACCCTCTCCGGTCAATCCCGCACGGGCCGCGTGCACGAGCGCGACGACCTCCCGGGCGCTGCCCGACGCCGCCGCGCACTGGACGTCGAGCCCCACCGTGTCGCCGTCCAGGCGCAGCGGCCGGTCGAGCAGCGCCCGGCGCAGCCCGCGCAGCCAGCCGTCGGCGTCGCCCGGAAGCACGACGACCAGCTCGTCGCCGCGGGACGGGTCGCTGCCCGCCGCGCCGCCCGTCGGCAGCAGGTCCAGCACGACGTCGGCGAGGTGGCGGCGCGCCTGCTCGCGCCCGTCGCGGCCGAACGCGTCGCGCAGCGCACCGGCGTCGAGCAGCCGCAGCGCCAGCACGTGCACGCGCCCGGCGCCCTCGCGCGCGGCCACGGCCTGCACCAGGTGCGGCAGCGTCCGCGTGCCCAGCACCGGGTCGTAGCGCACCGCGGCCACCTCGGCGTTCTCGCGGGTGCGCAGCGCCATCATCGTGAACGCGCCGACGAGGATGAGCATGAGGTTGATGAGCGTCGTCGTCGACGTGGGCAGCCACCGCAGCCAGAACTCGGACTCGGGCCCGCCCGCGGCGAACGCGACCGCGCGGACGGCGTAGTAGGCGCCCGCCGCCGCGCACGTCAGCCCGAGCGCGACCGCCTCCGGGGCACGGCGCGCGGCGTGGGACCGGCCGAGGAGCTCGACCGCGGCCATGGTCCCCCAGACGCTGATGCCGAGGAGGTAGACCAGGCCGCCGGCCCACTCCCCCTCGTCGGGCCCCTCGACGAGCACCGCCAGCGCCGCCAGGCCGGCGCTGGCCGCCACCACCCACAGGAGCGTCCTGCGGCCCTCACGGGCGCGCGCCCCGGACCAGACCCCGCCGAGCCCGAGCACGAACGAGGCGTTGCCCAGCGCCACGGCCCACCACAGCGCCGTCGACGCGGCGCTCGCCAGGTAGGCGAACGTCGTGACGATCGCCGCGAGGAACGGCAGCGTCCAGCAGCGGTCGACGACGTCGGGGCGCCCGCGGCGCCAGACGTTGAGCACGTACAGCGCCCCGACCACGAACTGCACGGTCGGCGACACCACGAGCAGCGTCGTCTCGTCCAGGCCTGTCATGCGCCCACCTCCGCCGTCTCCGTGCCGGCTCGCCCGGCGTCGGCCATCGGGAGCCGGACGCGCACGGTGGTGCCGCGGCCCGGCTCGCTCTCGAGGTCGATGGTGCCGCCGTGCGCCTCGACGATCTGGCGGCAGATGTGCAGGCCCAGCCCGGTGCCGTGCCGCGACCCGTGCCGCACCGCCCGGGCGCGGTAGAAGCGGGTGAAGACCTGGTGCACGTCCTCCGGGGCGATGCCGACGCCCTCGTCGCGCACGCGCAGCACCACCTCCCGGTCGCCCGGGCGCCCGGAGCCGGCGCGCAGCGACACCTCCACGACGCCGCCCGCGTCGGAGTACTTCACGGCGTTCGCCAGGACGTTGTCGGCCACCTGGCGCAGCGCCGCCGCGTCGCCGTGCACCGGCGTGCCGCCCGGCGGCGGCGTCCACACCACCTGCAGCCCGGCCGCCTGGGCCACCGGGCTGATCGCGGCGACCGCCTCGTCCACCACGGCGGCGAGGTCCACGTCGGCGCGCACGAGGGCGAGGTCGCCGCCGCGGGCCGCGGCGGCCGTCAGCAGGTCGCCGACGAGCGTCAGCAGGCGGTCGGCGTTGCGCGTGGCGACGTCGAGGTGCCTGGCGACGGCCGGGGGCAGGTCCGGCGCGTCGACCGCGAGCTCCAGGTGGCCGACGATCGACGTCAGCGGGGTGCGCAGCTCGTGCGACGCCGCGACGACGAAGTCCTCCTTGAGCTCGAGCGCGGTGAGCTGCTCGGTGAGGTTCTCGAACGTCACGACGGCGAGGCGGCCGCCCGTGGTCGGATCGGCGTCGTCGAGCTGGACGACGGACGCCCGCAGCGCCATGCGCCCGACCGGCAGGGCGAACCAGCCGACCTCGCTGTCGAACTGCTCGCCGCGGATGGCGCGGTGCAGCGGCCCGTCCTCGAGCGGCACCCCTTCCGGGGCGACGGAGCGGTCCGGGGGCAGGTCGTCGATGCGCAGTCCGGGGCGCAGCACCCCGTGCGTGACGTCCGTGATCAGCCGGTTGACGAGCACCAGCCGCCCCTCGGCGTCGATGACAAGGATCCCGGCGCCGGCGGTGCCGAGGACCGCCTCGAGGAGCCGGCGCTCCGACCCGAGCTCCGCGGCCGCCCGGCGGAGCACGGTGCCCTGCCGGCGCATCAGCAGGTTGCGGGCGTCGGAGCGGCGCTGGATCGCGCCCACCGACAGGGCCACCGCCGTCATCACCACGGGCACGAGCGCGACGCGCGCGATCTGGTCGCGCGTGCCGGCCGAGCCGGCGATCGCGGTCGGCAGCCAGGTCACCAGGAACGCCCCCGCGATCGCGAGCCCGACGCCCAGCGTCCCGTGCCGCTGGGCGAGCCACAGCACCGGGAAGATCGCCAGCAGGGAGACGGGCGCCGTCTCGCTGCCCACGAACAGGGCGACGGCGAGCAGGTCCACCAGCGGCACGGTGAGCTCGGCGCGCGGGCCGAGGCGCTGCCACGGCACGAGCAGCGTGAGGGCCACGGCGACGACCAGGACGACGACGCCGGAGAGGTAGGCGCCGTCGACGACCATCTCGTGCTCGTAGACGGTCAGCCCGACGGTGGCGAGGGCCGCGGTGGCCACGAAGGGCAGGTGCAAGAGGAACACCGCCGAGCGCCGGTCGGTCGTCTCCTCCCGGCGCGGCTCCCCCACGACCGCCCCCATGGGCCGAACTGTAACCGTCCGTCCCCTCCGTCCTCCGGACGACACCGCCTGCCGGCCGCGGCCGGCAGGCGGCATCGCTGCCGAGCGTCGGGGTTCCCCGGCTTCCCGGCCGGCGAAGCCGGGAAACCCCGACGTCCGTCGGCCCCGGCGGGTCGAACTCAGGCCGCCAGCAGGTCGGCGGCGTCGCGCCCCTCGTCCCGCCGGTCGTCACGCCGGTCGTCACGCCGGTCGATCCGGTCGCCGTCGATGTCGACCGGATCGATCAACGAGCGGTACACGCGCTCGTACCCCTCGGCCATGACGGCCAGGTCGAAACGCCGCTCCGCGTGGCGCCGGCAGGCCCACGGGTCGAGGTCCTCGGCGGCGTGGATGGCCGCTGCGAGCCGGCGCGCGTCGGCGTCCTGCGGCAGCACGACGCCGGTCTCGCCGTGGGCGACCACCTCGGGCACGCTGCCGCGGCGCGTGGCCACGACCGGCGTGCCGCACGCCATGGCCTCGACCATGACCATGCCGAACGGCTCCTCCCACTGGATGGGGAAGACGAGCGCGCGGGCGCCGGCGAACAGCTCGCGCTTCATCGCGGCGTCGGCCTCGCCCACGTACTCGACGCCGGCGCCGAGGCGGGGACGGACCTCCGCGTCGAAGTACGCGTGCTCCGCCGGCTCGTTCAGCTTGCCCGCCAGGAGGATCGGCCTCCCGGCCTCACGGGCCGCGTCGATGGCCAGGTGCGGGGCCTTGTCGGGGCTGAACCGGCCGATCCACAGGACGTAGTCGTCCTTGTCGGGCCGCACGGGGAACGAGGCGACGTCGATCGCGTTGTGCACCGTGCCGCACCAGTTGATGCGCGGGTTCAGGCGCCGCTGCGCGTCGGAGATCGCGACCACGGAGACGGTACGGCCGAGCAGCTCGTGGTACCAGCCGTTCTCGCCGGTCACGGGACCGTGCATGGTGACGACGGTCGGCACGTCCCGGCCCGTGGCGGCCAGCGGGCCGCACAGCGTGTTGTCGTGCACGACGTCGACGCCGGCCCGTGCCAGGACCTGCTGGGCGTAGGCGGCCGCGACGGCCTCCGGCACCGGCTCGCCGAGCCGGGCGGTCGGCGGCGTCGGGTAGACGGCGTGGAACTCCTCGGCCGCGGTGCCGTTGTGGCCCGCCCCGACCAGCACGACCTCGTGGCCGCGCTCCACGAGCTTGTCGACGAGGCCGGCGACGACCGCCTCGGTCCCGCCGTACCCGGCCGGCGGGAGCGCGAACCACGGTGGCGCCACCATCCCGATGCGCAGCGGGGCATCGGTGGGGCCGGCGGGGCGGGCCTCGGCGGGCGCCGCGAGCGCGGACGGGGACGTGAGCGACATGGAACCTCCCTACGGTGCACGGAGGCCTCCGCGGCGGCCGCACGGGACCGCTCGTACCGCGGCGGACGTGAGCCTCCATCTCGACGCGAGAGCAAACCTGCGAGCGGAGTTATAAGTTAGATCTGATCGGAGTGCAACCATCGCGTCGGGCATCGCGTCGGGCATCGCGCCTGGCATCGCGATGCCCGACGCGACCACGACGTCTCGGAGGTGCAGATGACGACGCAGCCGCTCGACGACGCCCCGGCCCCTCTCGACATCGACCCGGGCCGGCACCGCAGCACGCACGCCCCCGGAGAGCAGGGCTCTCCGGCGCAGGACCCGGGCGCGCAGGGACCTGTCCCGCGCCCGCTGGAGCCGGCGGCGACCGGCCCCGCCACCAAGGCACCCGTACCCAGCACGGTCGCCCCGGTGGCCCGGCCGGTCGTGACCCTCGTGGAGGGCTCGTCCTTCTGCGTCTCCGGCCTGGACGGCGACGTCGACCCCGGCGCGACGCACGGCCTGTTCGTGCGGGACACCCGCATCGTCTCCACCTGGCGGCTGCTCGTGGACGGCACCCCGGTCGACGCGCTGTCCGTCATCGGCTCCGAGCCCTTCGAGGCCACCTTCGTCGGTCGTGGCCCGGCCCGGGACGGCAACCCGGACGCGACGCTCGTCGCCGAGCGCCACCGCCTCGTCGCGCAGGGCATGCGCGAGGACGTCAGCATCCGCAACCACGGCTCGGAGGCCGCCGCGCTCGACGTGGAGCTCGTCGTGGACTGCGACTTCGCCGACCTGTTCGAGGTCAAGGACGGCCGGCGCCGCGCCCGCCGCGACGTCGGGCACCGGGCGATGGGCGGCGACCTGGTCTACTGGCTGGACGGGCCGCAGTCCCGCGGGGTGCGCATCAGCGCCCCGGGCGCGGTCGCGGCACCGGGCCGCCTGCGGTACTCCGTCGTCGTGCCTCCCGGTGAGGCGTGGACGACGACGGTGGAGGTCGTCGCGAGCGTCGACGGCCGGGAGATCCCGACGTCGTTCCCGGCGGGCGCGCCGGTGGACGCCAGCGGCCCGGTGCGGCGGATGCGCGGGTGGCGGGCCGCCAACCCGGAGATCCGCGTCGACGACCCCGCGCTCGCCGAGGCGATCGCCCGCAGCCAGGAGGACCTGGGCGCCCTGCGCATCGTCGACCCCGAGCACCCGGAGGACGACGTCGTCGCGGCCGGCGCCCCGTGGTTCATGGCCCTGTTCGGGCGCGACTCGCTGCTGACGAGCTGGATGGCGCTGCCGTCCGCCCCCGACCTCGCGCTCGGCACGCTGCGCACCCTGGCACGCCTGCAAGGCACGCGCGACGACGCCCGCTCGGAGGAGCAGCCGGGCAAGATCCTGCACGAGGTGCGCCTGGGGGCCGACCTGTCCCTGGCCCTCGGCGGCCAGAGCGTCTACTACGGCTCGGTCGACGCCACACCGCTGTTCGTCATGCTCGTGGGCCAGGCCGCCCGCTGGGGGGCCCCGCGCTCGGAGATCGAGCCGCTCCTGCCCGCCGTCGACGCCGCGTTGCGGTGGATCACCGAGCACGGCGACCTCGACGGCGACGGGCTGGTCGAGTACGTGCGCCGCACCGACCGTGGGCTGGTCAACCAGGGCTGGAAGGACTCCGGCGACGCCATGGTCCACGCCGACGGCACCTTGGCCCCGGCGCCCATCGCGCTCGCCGAGGTGCAGGGGTACGTGTACGCGGCCTACCGCGCGCGCGCCTACCTGGCCGAGCGCCTCGGCCGCCCCGAGGAGGCGCCGGGCTGGCTCGAGCGAGCCGCCGAGGTGCGGCGGCGCTTCCACGAGGCGTTCTGGGACCCCGAGCTCGGGTTCTACGCCATGGCCCTGGACCGGGACAAGCGCCCCCTCCGCGTCGTCTCGTCGAACATCGGCCACTGCCTGTGGACGGGGATCGTCGACGACGCCGTGGCGGGCCAGGTCGTGGCGCGGCTCGTGTCACCGGAGATGTTCACGGGGTTCGGCGTCCGGACGCTGAGCGCGGCAGCGCGCGGCTACAACCCCGTGAGCTACCACCGCGGCTCCGTGTGGCCGCACGACTCGGTGCTCGCGGCCGCGGGCATGGCGGCGTACGGCTACCGCAGCGAGGCCACCCGCGTCACCGACGGCCTGGTGGACGCCGCGCGGGCGTTCGGCGGCCGGCTGCCTGAGCTGTTCTGCGGCTTCGACCGCCACGACAAGCCGGTGCCGGTGCCGTACCCGACGTCGTGCTCACCGCAGGCGTGGGCGGCGGCGGTACCGTTCGAGGTGCTGCGCATCACGCTCGACCTGCAGCCCGACGGCGAGGGCGGGGTGCGCGTGGGCCGGCCGGAGGGGCGCGTCGGTACGGTACGTATCGAGAACCTCGCGGTGGGCGACGACAAGGTGTCCGTGACCGCCGCGGAGGACCGGGTGGACGTGGGCCGAGACTGAGGGAGCGGGTGCGGTGAGCGACGACGCGACGCGCCGGCCGGGGCCCGAGCACGCCGCCGGCGACGCCCGCTCGTCCGGTCCCGAGGCCGACCGGGCGCCGGCCCGGGCCACCGACCGGATCCGTTCCGACGAGCCGTTCTACACGACGGGCCAGGTCGCGGCGCTGCTGGACGTGCCGGCAGCCCAGCTCAGGCGGCTCGACACGCTGGAGATCGTCCAGCCCGACCGCTCCCAGGGCAACCAGCGGCGCTACTCGGCCGACGAGATCGAACGCCTGCGCGAGGTCATCCGCCTCGGCGAGGAGGGCGTCACCCTGCCGGGGGTGCGCATGATCCTCGAGCTGCGGCGCAGGGTCGACGAGCTCGAGGAGCGGCTCGCCCGGCAGACTCACGAGCTCGAGGACGCCCGCCGCGCGCGCGGCGCGGGCTGAGCCCGGCCGCGCCCGCTCGCCGGCGGCGCGCCCCCGCGCCCCTCCAGCGTCGTGGTTCCCCGGCTTCCCGGGCCGGGACGCCGGGGAACCACGACGCTCGGCCACCACGCCCGGTCGTCGCGCCTGGCGCACCACGCCCGGGTCCCGCGCGGCCCGGCTCGGGATTCGTGCCGCGCCCGGCGGTGGCAGGATCGAGGCCATGAGCGAGCAGACCCAGACCGGCGCGCCCGCCGCGAGCACGGACGCCGCCGCCTCCGTGAGCCCGTCGACCCACGACCCGCTGTGGGTGGAGCGCAACGGCACGCGCACGTACACCGGCTTCTCGGGCCGCGGGGCCCGCGTGGACATCGGCCCGGTCACGGCCGGCGCCGTCTTCACGCCCGGCGAGCTGCTCAAGATCGCGCTGGCCGCGTGCGCGGGCATGAGCTCGGACACCAAGTTCGCCCGCGTGCTGGGCGACGACTACAAGGTCAAGATCACGGTCGAGGGCCCCAAGGACCCTACCGAGGACCGCTACCCCTCGCTGCACGAGGTCTTCGAGATCGACCTGACGTCGCTCGACGACGCGGTCCGCGACAAGACGCTGCTGCTGGCCCAGCGGTCCATCGACCGCGCCTGCACGGTGGCCAACACGCTCAAGGCGGGCGCGCTGGTGCCGCCGGCCACGTTCGTGCCGCCGGTCGAGGCGCTGGACGAGTGCACGGACGACGGCGACGACGGCGACGGCGGGGCGCCGGCCGCCGGCGCGAGCACGACGACGGAGGACCGCGCATGAGGGCCCGCGACGTCCGCGGGCTGATCCGGCGCGACGGCCGCGGCGCGGGCCAGGACGAGGCTGCGGGCGACGTCACGGGCGCAGTCACGGGCGGGGTCTCGGGCGCGGACGGCACGCCCGGCGGCGACGACCTCGAGCACTGGACCGAGTACCAGCCGTCCACGGTGGTCGAGTCGCTGGTCGACCGGGCCGTGACCATCCCGTCGGCCACGATCCACCGGCACGTCGACCGGCTGCGCGAGCGCAACCCGTACGCGACGCCGGCGCAGATCGTGCGGATGCTGGAGAAGGAGTACCTCGCGGTGGTGGCCACCGCCGGCGGCGCGGTGGGCCTCGCCGCGGCGGTGCCCGCCGTCGGCACGAGCACCGGCGTCGCGCTGACGACGGCGGACATCGCCACGTTCTTCGCGTCGTCGGCCGCGTTCGCCCTGGCCGTGGCGGACGTGCACGGCATCGACGTCGACGACGTCCCCCGCCGGCGTGCGCTGCTGCTGGCCACGGTGCTGGGCGACAAGGGCGCCAAGGACGTGCAGAACGCCATCGGCGGCTCGACCACGGCGTGGGGCAAGGTGCTGCTCACCTCGATGCCGCAGGGCAGCGTCCGCAAGGTGAACAACGCGCTGGCGCACCGGTTCCTGCGCAAGCAGATCGCCAAGCAGGGGTCGCTCGCGCTCGGGCGGCTGGTGCCGTTCGGCGTGGGCGCCGTCGTCGGCGTCGCGGGCGCGCGGGCTCTGGGCCACGGCGTCGTCGCGCAGTCGCGCCGGGCGTTCGGCCCGCCGCCGGACCACTTCCCGCGCGTGGTCGAGGTGCCGGCCGACGGCGCGGGCGACGGCCCCGCCGAGCGTCTGCCGGGCGGCCTCGTGCGGCGGCTCGGGCGCCGCGCCGGCCGCGACTGACGG
>NZ_LWGM01000131.1 GCF_001750215.1 Isoptericola variabilis
CGACCCGCTCGCGCGCCCTCGCCGCGGACTCGGCCGTGGCGACGTCGTGCTGCTCCGCGGCGCCCTCCCCCGCGCCGCCGGGGCCGCGCCGCCCCGTGGACCCCGCGGCGTACACGAGGTGGTCGAACGCGAGCTCGCGGTCCGCCAGGAGCAGCCGCCCGCCTGCGTCGACCCGCACGGCGTGGCCGACCTCGAGCCGCACCGCCGGGTGCAGCAGCCTCGTGAACGGCACGGTGGGCAGCCCGCGCCCTCCGGCCGCGTGCTCGTGCAGCCGGATGCGCTCGACGAACTCGGGCCGCTGGTTGACCAGCACCACGTCGAGCGCCCCCGCCGAGCGTCCCGCCAGGCGGTTGGCCGCCATCACCCCGGCGTACCCGCCACCCACCACCACGACCTGCACCGTCACGTCTCCTCCTTCGCCCGACCTCACCCACAGGACGTCTCGGCCGGTCGGTTCGTGACAGTGACCCGCGCCACACGCCGCGCCGCCGGGCCTCGCGACCGGGTACCGCGCCGAGATGCGACCGCCCGCGACGGCCGACAACCATGGGTGGGCACCGGCTCCCGACGGCCGGTGACGGCCCTGGCCATCGACGAGAGGACGCATCGTGGGTATCGACGACCTGAAGAACAAGGCCTCGGACGCGCTGAGCAGCGACAAGGGCGAGAAGGCGTCGGACACCGGCCTCGACAAGGCGGGCGACGCCGCCTCGAAGGCCACCGGCGGCAAGCACGACGAGCAGATCGACAAGGGCACCGACCAGGCGGACAAGCGCCTCGGCACCGAGTGACGACAGCCGTCACCGCCCGACGCTGACGGGGGCCCGGACCGCGCGGTCCGGGCCCCCGTCGCGCGAACGGGCCTGGCCGCCCCGTGGTCCGGGCCTAGCAGGGGCCGCCGGTCAGCTCCCCGGCGCTGACCGGGTGGCCCGGCCCCGGGTCCACGATCACCCGCGTCACCTGCGTGATCGCCCGCATGCACGCGTCCGACTGCGAGCGGGGCGCGTCCGCGCCGCCGACCCAGACGTCGAGCCAGGTGGACGCGCCGCGCGGGTAGCCGGCGTGGCACGGCCCGTCCTGGGGTCGCGGACCGTCGCCGCAGGTGTCCTCGACGACGAGGTAGCGCCGCAGGCTCGGCACGTAGAACCGGGTGCCCGCCGGCCAGTCGAGCTCGTCCCGGTCGCCGGTGAGAGTGTGGCCGACCGCGACGGTGATGGGATCGGCGTAGGTGCCGGTCCCACCGGCCTCCTCGTGGACGACCGGGTGGGAGATCCCGGCGGACCCCGGAGGGGTGTTGTCCCAGTAGGAGTAGCCCGTGAGGTAGGCGGTGACGGTGCGCTCGCGGCCGGACCGCCGGGAGCCGGCCGAGCTGCCGACAGCGACGGCCGCGCCGATCGCCACCACGAGGAGCGTCGCGACGAGCGCGAGACGCCTGCGCACGCGGTCCGGCTCCCCCGGCACCTCTCCCGGCACGGCCATCCTGCTCACACCCGGTCGATCCAGCTGTACTGCGGCTCGTACCCCAGCTCCGCGCGGGCCTTGGCGATGCTCAGCAGGGTGCTCCGCCCCGAGACGTCCCCGGTGACCGGGATCTCGGCGTAGCGGCCCGTGAGCACCGTGGAGCTGTCCGCGCGCAGCACCGTGTCGGCCGCGGCGATGATGAACACCTCGGCGCCGCTCCGGTCCGCCTGCAGCGCCAGCCGGACCGCCTGCGCTCCGTCGCGGGCGTCGATGTAGCCCCACAGGTTCCAGGCCCGCCGGCTCGGGTCGTCCTGCCACGAATCGAACAGGGCGTAGTCCTCGTCGGTCATGACGTTGGAGAACCGCAGGCCGATCAGCGAGGCCTCGGGGTCCCACCGGGCGAAGTGCCGCGCCACCTCCTCGTCCACCGCCTTGCCCAGCGAGTAGCTCGACTGCGGCCGGACGGGTTGCTCCTCGTCGACCGGGAGGTACGGCGGCAGCTCGTCGAACGGCAGGCCGAGCAGCGTCTCGCTGGACGCCCAGACCACCTTGCGCACGCCCGCCGCCCGCGCGGCGGCGAGCACGTTGTACGTGGCCGCCGTGTTGTTCCGGAAGATGACGGCGTTCGGGGCGTTGCCGGGGGCCGGGATCGCGCCGAGGTGGACGACCGCGTCGAAGGGGCCGCCCCGGTCGTCGGTGCGGCCGGCGACGGCCTCCAGGACCTGGCCGTGGTCGGCCAGGTCCACCACCGTGCTGGTGACGCCCGCCTGCGCCGGCACCGGCACGCGGTCCAGGGCGTGCACCGCGTGGCCGTGCGCGACCAGGTCCTCCACCACGACGCGCCCGAGCTTGCCGGCCGCGCCGGTCACGAGAATCCTCATGGGCGCATCCTCGCGCCTGGACCGTGCCGTGGCGCGCGGGAGCCCGGTCTCAGCCGCGGGCGCTCTCGCCACCCGCGGCAGGCCCTGCCCGCAGCACGCGCCGCATCACGAAGAAGTTGACCAGGCCCATGACGCCGTTGACGGCGTAGACGAGCACGACGTCCCCGAGGCGGCCCGACTGCGGCACCGCGTGCTGCCACAGGATCAGGGCCACCGTGCTCATCCCCATCCCCAGCAGCGCGGTGCCGCCGCCGGCCACCTGGCTGCGCCGCCAGGACCCGGCGTGGGTGGCGCGGAAGGTGAACCCGCGGTGCAGGGCGCTGCCGGTCACGGTCGACACGGCGGTCGCCAGGAGGTGCGCCGCCTGCGCCGAGATCGCCGGGGCCAGCCCGAGCGCCCCGACGACGAGGCCGTAGACGACGCTCGAGGCGACGCCGATCGCCCCGAAGCGCCAGCCCGCTCCGCGGGCGCGGCG
Organism: Isoptericola variabilis; assembly: GCF_001750215.1. GTDB lineage: Bacteria > Actinomycetota > Actinomycetes > Actinomycetales > Cellulomonadaceae > Puerhibacterium > Puerhibacterium variabilis_A. Next base: position 2,818 of record NZ_LWGM01000131.1, read on the forward strand.
CGCCGTGGGGTTGGGACACGATCCGGAGGTCGGTGCTGAGGTCGGTGCGGAGGGCGGTGCGGAGGTCTGTGCGGGCGTCGGTGCGGGCGTCGTGGTCGCGACGGGTGCCTGGATGCTCACGGTCCTCTTCGGGTCACCGGGTCCGCGCGCGCGTGTCCGGTGACCGGAGTGACGGGACGAGGTCGGCGCAGCGCGACCCGGCGGCGGCTGCGGTGTGCCACGGCGCCCTCGCGCACCGACGACCGGCAGCGAGCCGGTGAGGGGGCGGGTGTCCGCGGACAAAGCCGAAGGCCCGGACCTGACGGTCCGGGCCTTCGGTCGTGGTAGCGGGGGCAGGATTTGAACCTGCGACCTCTGGGTTATGAGCCCAGCGAGCTACCGAGCTGCTCCACCCCGCGTCGACTCCCTGAACATTACGCGACCCGGGCGGCGGACGCCAAATCGGGCATCTGTGACGCTGGACACCCGGGGGCGACACGGCCCGGAGACGCCGCGGGGCGGCCCCTGGTGGGACCGCCCCGCGGTGCTGGCCCGACGCTCGGCCGGGCGGGCCCGCCGGCGTCAGCCGGCCGCGCCCTCCAGCTCGTTCTCGGCCGCGACGGCCGCCTCGAGCGCCGCCTGCAGCCGCTCCTGCGCCTCGCCGTAGGCCGCGAAGTCGCCCTCCTGCAGCGCCGTCTGACCCTGCTGCAGGGCCTCGTTGGCGTCCTGCAGCGCAGCGTCGAGGCGGGTCCGGGCGTCGCCCGTCGGTGCGGGGGCCGGCTCCTCCGTCGTCGTCGGCTCCGGCGACGGCTCCGGCTCGGCGGTGCCGGTGCCCTCGTCGACCGGCGCCGTGGGCGCCTCGTCCTCCGCGTTGCCCTGCGCGTCGCCCGCGTCGGCGCCGGAGTCGCCCCCGAACACCTGGTCGAGCGCCTCGTCGAGCGTCTCGGCGTACCCGGTCTGGTCGCCGAAGGCGACCAGCACGCGCCGCAGCAGCGGGAACTGCGTGCCGGTGGCCGACTGGATGTAGACCGGCTGCACGTACAGCAGGCCGCCGCCCACGGGGAGCGTCAGCTGGTTGCCGCGCACCACCGACGACGAGCCGCGCTCGAGGATGTTGAGCTGCTCGGAGATCGTCGGGTTCGAGTCGAAGTTGTTCTGCACCTGGCCGGGGCCGGGCACCGTCAGGTCGCGCGGCAGCTCCAGCAGCCGGAGCCTGCCGTACTCCGGCGATCTCTGGCCCGCCTCCGACCCGGCCTCGGCGTCGACCGCCAGGAACCCGGTGAGGATCTGCCGGTTGGAGTTGCCGCCGGGGATGAAGGTGCTCGTCAGGGAGAACGACGGGCGCTCCTGGCCGGGCATCTGCAGCGTCAGGTAGTACGGCGGCTGCAGGGGCGAGCCCTCGCCCGACTGCGTCGGGTCCGTGGGGTTGGCCCAGAAGTCCTGGCCGGAGAAGAACTGCTCGGCGTCGGTGACGTGGTAGTCGCGCAGCAGCGTGCGCTGCACCTTGAACAGGTCCTCCGGGTAGCGCAGGTGGCTCATCAGGTCGCCGGAGATCTCCGACATCGGCTCCACCGAGGTGGGGAAGATGCTCTGCCAGGCCTTGAGGACCGGGTCGTTCGGCTCCCACGCGTAGAGGGTCACCGAGCCGTCGTAGGCGTCGACCGTGGCCTTCACCGAGTTGCGGATGTAGTTGACCTGCTCCGGCAGCTCGATCGGCGCGCCCTGCTGGGCGGCCAGCGTGAGGGAGTCGGTGACCGACTCCTGCAGCGGCGTCGACGTGGAGTACGGGTAGGCGTTCGACGTCGTGTAGGCGTCGACGATCCACTTGACCCGCCCGTCGACGACGGCCGGGTAGACGCGGTTGTCGAGCGTCAGCCACGGCGCCACCTTGGCCACGCGCTGCTGCGGGTCGCGGTCGTAGAGGATCTGCGACTCGTCGGTGACGCGATCGGAGAACAGGATCTCCTGCGCGCCGAACTTCAGCGCGTACAGCACCTTGGTGGCGAGGTTGCCGATGCTCGGCCCGGCGGTGACCTCCTCGGTCGGGAAGGTGGTGTTGACCTGCCCGCCGCCCTCCTCGTCGTCGGCCTGGTAGTCGAGCTCCCACGGCTCCGCGTCGTCCGGGGCGCCGACGATCGAGTAGGTCTGGGTGCTCGGGCTGAAGTAGATGCGCGGCTCGTACTCCTCCGCGCCGGTCAGCGCACCCTCGGTCGGGATGCCGCCCTCGAAGAACGCCGGCCGCCCGTCGGGTCCCGGCTGGTCGCCGTAGGCCGCCACGACGCCGTAGCCGTGCGTGAACACCGTGTGGTCGTTGACCCAGTTGCGCTGGTTGGCGCCGAGGCCGTCGAGGTTGAGCTCGCGGACCGCGATGACGGTGTCGCGCGACTCGCCGTCCACCGTGTACCGGTCGACGGCGAGGTTGTCGGTGAAGTCGTAGTACTGCTTGTTCTGCTGCAGCTGGCGGAACGACGGGCTGACCACCTGCGGGTCGAGCAGGCGGATCGACGCCGCGGTCTCGGCGTCCTCGCGCAGCGCGCCCTGCTCGGCCTCGGTCGTCGCGTCGTACTGCTGCGTCTCGACGTCGTCGAGCGCGAACGCGGTGAGCGTCGAGTCGATGTTGCGCTGGATGAACTCCGCCTCCAGCTCCTGGGCGTTCGGCGTGACCTGGAAGCGCTGCACCACGGCCGGGTAGATGCCGCCGATGGCGACGGCCGAGACCACCATGAGGCCCACGCCGATCGCCGGCAGGCGCCAGTTGCCGCGGAACGCGGCGATGAGGAACAGCACGGCGACCAGGATCGCCACGCCGGCGAGGATCGCCTTGGACGGGATGACGGCGTGCACGTCGGAGTAGGACGCGCCGTCGAACTTCTCGCCCGACGCCGTGAGCACGGAGTAGCGGTCCAGCCAGTAGTTGGCGGCCAGCAGGATCATGAACAGCGCGGCCAGGACGGCCAGGTGGATCCGCGCGGCGCGGGTGGTGCGGGGCGTGCCGGGCGGCACGGGACCCACCCGCAGGCCGCCGTACAGGTAGTGGGTCACCAGCGCGGCGATCGAGGAGACCACGACGACGGAGATCAGCAGCCCCACGCCGAAGCGCAGCGCCGGCAGCTGGAACACGTAGAACCCGTGGTCGATGCCGAACTGCGGGTCCTGCGTGCCGAACGGCTGGGAGTTGATCGCGAGCATCACGGTGCGCCACTGCGCGGACGCGGCGACGCCGGCGAAGAACCCGACGACGACGGGCGCGGCGATCGTGACGACGCGGCGCAGCGGCTCGACCGCCTCGCGGTACTGGTCGAGCGTGGCCTGCTCCGGCGTCGTCGGCGCGTAGACCGGGCGTGCCCGGTAGGCGGCCGAGAAGGACCAGTAGACGGGGCCGGCCATGAGGACGAACCCGATCGCGAACAGCACGGCGCGGGCGATCCACTGGGTCCACACCACGCGCTCGAACCCGAGTGCGTCGAACCACATCACCTCGGTCCAGAACTGGGCGAGGATCAGCACCGCGGCCACGACCGCCGCCAGCACCGCGACCGTGACGACGATCGGGCTGCGGCGGCGCCGTGACGACGGCGGTCCAGGACGACGGGGTGGGGCGAAGGACACGGGCACCTCACTCGGGGGCTTGCTCGGTTCGGACGGCCCGGCTCCGGCGGGGCACCTCGCGCGCGAGGCACTCTCCGGACACAGGACCTCCCAGGGAAACGCCCCTGGTGGTTCCCAGGTTCCCACCGATCCCCCGCCAGGTCAGCCCCGACGGTCACGAAGTCGTCACGATTCCGTCGCGGGCGGCCCGCCACGCCTCGCGAGGGCGCCGTCAGGAGCAGGTGGGCAGCCCGTCGGCCTCGCCCGCCCCGATCGCCTCGATCGCGTCCCGCGCCTCGGCTAGCGAGGCGACCTTCACCACGCGCAGGCCGTCGGGCACGGCGCCCACCACCTCCGCGCAGTTGTCGGCCGGCGCGAGGAACCACTCGGCGCCGTCGCGCTCGGCGGCGCGCAGCTTCTGCACGATGCCGCCGATCCGCCCCACCGCGCCGTCGACGTCGATGGTGCCCGTGCCGGCCACGACCGCGCCGGCCAGCTCGTCCTCGGGCGTGAGCTCGTCGACGATCGCCAGGGCGAACATCAGCCCGGCGCTCGGGCCGCCGATGTCCTCGATCCGGATCGTCACGTCGACGGGGAAGTCGTAGTCGGCGGCCACGTAGACGCCCAGCGCCGCCCGCCCGTCGCCCTCCGTCGTCGTGATCGTCAGGTCCCGCTCCTGGCCGTCGCGCTCCACGCCGAGCACGACGTCGTCGCCCGGGGTCACGCCGGACAGCAGGTCGAGCAGCTCGGCGTAGCTCGCCACGACCTGCCCGTCGAGGCTGCGGACGACGTCGCCGGCGGCGACGACCTCCGCGGCCGGGGCGTCCTCGACGGCGCCCGCCACGGTGAGCGTCGCGGGCACGTCGTACCCCAGCTCGGTGAGGGCCGCGGCCGTGGCGGCCTCCTGGGAGCTGGTCATCTGGGCGGCGCTCTGCTCCTCCTGCTCCTCGCGCGTGACCTCCTGCGGGAAGACGACGGAGGCCGGCAGGGCGGCGCGCGCCGGGGACGCCCACGCGAGCAGCGCGTCCGCGGCGAAGACGTCGCTCACGGGGCCGCCGCCCACGGAGACCGTGGTCAGCCGCAGCTCGCCGGTCGACGGGTAGGTGGGCGCGCCCTCCACGTCGACCAGCTGCTCCTCGCGGGCGTCGTCGCCCGTGCCGACGGTCTGGGTGCCGAGCGTGTCCTCCGTGGGACCCGGCATGCGCACCGCGTACGCCGTCGGCAGCACCAGCGCCGCCGCGCCGAGCAGGGCCGTGGCCAGCGCGGACACCGCGAGGGTGACCGTGCGGGGGCTCGCCGGCGGCGCGGGGACGACGGCGGGCTCGGCGTCGTCCGGGAGGAGAGGCCTGAGGCCGTGGTCGGTGGACGTCACCGGCCCATCATCGCCGCTCGCTGCGCTGTGGGCGAAAGCCGGCACCGGCCGCCCCGGGCCGCCGTTGGCCTGGTTACGGTGAGTGACGACGGCGCGGGGAGCCCCGCCCGCGGCGCGCACGGCCGTCGACGACCCGAGGAGCACGCGAATGACCCCTGACCAGCCCGGAGACGGCGCCGACAACGAGCGCATGCTGCGCGAGATGCTGCAGCAGCTCTTCGGCGACCGCGCCGACGAGGTGCTCGCCCAGATGCGTGCCCAGGGCTTCGACCCGGCGGCGCTGGCCGGGGCCGGGATGCCCGACCCGGCGATGGTGCAGCAGGCCCTGGCCCAGGTGCAGCGCATGCTCGCCACCCCGGGGGACGGTCCGGTCAACACCGACGTGGCCCACGACCTGGCGCGCCAGGTGGCCGTGGCCGAGGGCGACCCGTCGCTCACCGGCGGGCAGGTCCGCGAGGCGACCGAGGCGCTCACCGTCGCCGAGCTGTGGCTGGACGCGGCGACCGGTCTGCCGCCGTCGGGCGGGCCGAAGCACGCCTGGAGCCGCTCCGAGTGGGTCGAGGCCACGCTGCCGGCGTGGAACGCGCTCGTGGCGCCGGTCGCCTCGTCCATGGCCGACGCGCTGGCCACCGTCCTGGCCGACCAGATGCCGGGGGGCATGGACCTGTCGATCGAGATGCCGGGCATGCCCGCCGGGGCGCTGGGCCCGCTCGGCGTCCGCGGCGGGCTGGGCGGCGGGCTCGGCGGGCTGGACCCGGCGCAGCTCCTGCGCCGCCTCGGGTCCGCCGTCTTCGGCATGCAGGTGGGGCACGCCGCGGGCACGCTCTCGCGCGAGGTCTTCGGCGCCACCGACGTCGGCCTCCCGCTGCTGCCCGGCCCGGGCACGGTGCTGGTGCCGAGCAACGTGGCCGCGTTCGCCGACGGCCTCGACGCCCCGGCCGACGAGGTGCGGCTGTTCCTGGCGCTGCGCGAGGCCGCGCACGCCCGGCTCTTCGCGCACGTGCCGTGGGTGCGGGCGCACCTCCTCGGCCTGGTGGAGCAGTACGCCCGGGGCATCACCATCGACCTCGACGCGCTCGAGCAGCAGGTCCGCGACGTCGACCCGTCCGACCCCGACGCGCTGCGCCGGGCGCTCGCGGGCGGCGGCGTGTTCGGCCTGCAGCCCACCGCGGACCAGAAGGCCACCCTGCTGCGGCTCGAGACCGCGCTCGCCCTCGTGGAGGGGTGGGTCGACGAGGTGACGGCGCAGGCCGCGCTCCCCCACCTGCCGCACGCCGTCGCGCTGCGCGAGATGCTGCGCCGCCGGCGCGCGGCCGGCGGCCCGGCCGAGCACACGTTCGCCTCGCTCGTCGGCCTCGAGCTGCGCCCGCGCCGCTCGCGCGACGCCGCCGCGCTGTTCTCCCGGGTCGCGCTCGCCGGCGGGGCCGAGGGCCGCGACGCCGTCTGGGACCACCCCGACCTGCTGCCCGGACCCGTCGACCTCGACGACCCGGCGGGGTACCTCGCGCGGCGCGAGGCGCAGTCCACGGCGCACCCCGACGTCGACGCGGCGCTCGCGCAGATCTTCGCGGCGGGCGACGCCGACGGCGGTGCGGGCGCGACCGATCCGGGCGAGCCAGGCGCCGAGGGGCCCG
>NZ_LWGM01000132.1 GCF_001750215.1 Isoptericola variabilis
CGCCGCGGTGCTGCGCGCCGCCGGGGCGCTCGACGTCGACGGCGTGGACGCCGCCGCCCTCGACGCGCTCGGCGACGTGCCGGTGCTGGGCCACGGGCGGCCGGTGGGCGGCGTGCGCGTGCCGATCGCCGACGTCGCCGCCGGGGCCTCGGCGTGAGAGCGGTGGTGCAGCGGGTGACCCGCGCCAGCGTCACCGTCGACGGCGAGGTGGTCGGCGCGATCGACCGGCCGGGCGTCGTGGCGCTCGTCGGCGTGACGCACGACGACGGCCCCGCCCAGGCGGACACGGTCGCGCGCAAGATCGCCGAGCTGCGCATCCTGCGCGACGAGCGGTCGGTGGCCGACGAGAAGGCCCCCGTGCTGGTGGTCAGCCAGTTCACCCTCTACGGCGACGCCCGCAAGGGCCGCCGGCCGTCGTGGTCCGCCGCGGCCCCCGGCGACGTCGCCGAGCCGCTCGTGGACGCGGTCGTCGAGCGGCTGCGCGAGCGCGGCCTGGAGGTGGCGACCGGGCGGTTCGGCGCCGACATGGCGGTGGAGCTGGTCAACGACGGCCCGTTCACGGTGCTCGTCGAGGCGTGAGCCCGGCCGCGGGAGCGCCGGTGCGCCGCCCGGCCGCGTTGCCGACCGTCGCCGCGGCGGGCAGGGTGCGGGCATGACGATCCGCTACCCGCGCCCGCTCCGACCGGGCGACACCGTCGGCGTCACCGCGCCGTCGTCGGGCGTGCCCGCACGCCTCGCCGGCCGCCTGGACTTCGCCGTCGAGCGCCTGCGCGCCGCCGGCTACCCGGTGCGCCTCGGCGACGCCCTGCGCTCCGACGGCATCGTCAGCGCGCCGGCGCCCGTGCGGGCCGCCGAGCTGACGGCGATGCTCACCGACCCGGCGGTGCGCGCCGTCGTGCCGCCGTGGGGCGGGGAGCTGGCGATCGACCTGCTGGGCCGCCTCGACTGGGACGCCCTCGCCGCGGACCCGACCTGGCTCGTCGGGTTCTCGGACCTGTCCACCCTGCTGCTGCCGCTCACGCTGCGCACCGGCGTCGCAACGCTGCACGGGCACAACCTCATGGACTCCCCGTACGCCCCGCCGGCCGGGCTGCTCGGCTGGCTCGACGTCGCCACCGCGGCACCCGGCGCGACGCTCGAGCAGACGTCCCCGCGCGTGCACCGCGGCCCGGGCTGGGACGACTGGGAGGCCGACCCGACGCCCACGGAGTGGGCGCTCGACACGCCGGGCGCGTGGGTGCGGCTCGACGCCGGCGCCGGCCCGGACGAACCGGTCGACGTCACCGGCCGGCTGATCGGTGGGTGTGTGGAGACCGTCGCGTTCCTCGCCGGCACGCCCTACGGCGACGTGCCCGGCTTCGCCGCCGCGCACGCTCCCGAGGGCCTGGTCGTCTACCTCGACGTCTACGGGTGGAACGCCAGCGACGTCGGCCGGGCCATGTGGGGGATGCGGCACGCCGGGTGGTTCGACGCCGCCAACGCCGTGCTGGTCAGCCGCACGCGCGGCCCGGCGTTCGAGGACTTCACCCAGCACGACGCCGTCCGGGACGCGCTCGGCGACCTGGGCGTCCCGGTGCTGGCGGACGTCGAGTGCGGCCACGTGCCGCCGTACCTCGCGCTGGTCAGCGGCGCGGTGGCGCGGGTGCGGCACGACGCGACGGCGTCGTCGGTGACGCAGACGCTGGCGTGAGTGGCCGTGCGTCTGATCGGTGGATCGTTGGCTGATCGGCGATCCGGATCACCGATCAGCCAACGATTCACCGAACAGCCAAGGGATCACCGAACAGCCAAGGGATCACCGAACGGACCGGGGCCCGTGGCGGTGCGGGAGGGCGTGGGTGCCGGGGGAGCGCCGGCCCGAGCGGCGGCCGGAAGCGCCCGACGCGACGGGCCCCGCCGCGACCGGCCTGGACGCGACGGAGCCCTCCGTGGTCCGGCGGCCGACCCGGCGGGACCGGCGGCACGGCGCTACGGTCGGAACCGACGCCGTCGTGCCGCGGGCACGGCGGTGACCCCGACCCCGAGCGAAGGAGCAGTCATGGCCACCCGTACCGCACGCACCGCCTGGAGCGGCACCCTCAACGAGGGCTCCGGCCAGGTCGAGCTCAGCAGCTCCGGCACCGGCACGTTCGACGTCTCGTTCCCGCGCCGCACGGCCGACCAGGCCGAGGGCGTCACCAGCCCGGAGGAGCTCATCGCCGCGGCCCACACCTCCTGCTTCGCCATGCAGTTCTCCGGCCTGCTCGGCAAGGCCGGCGGCACGCCTGAGCAGGTGGAGGTCACGGCGGACGTCACCGTCTCGCCGGTCTCCGACGGGCTGCAGATCTCGAAGATCGCGCTCAAGGTCCGCGGCTACGCCTCCGGCGTGGACGAGGAGACGTTCCGCAAGACCGCCGAGGAGGCCAAGGACACCTGCCCGGTCTCCGTGGCGCTGAAGAACGTCCCGGAGATGACCCTCGACGTCGAGTACGAGGGCTGACGCCGCCCCGCACCCGACACGGTGACGGGCCCGCACCGCCGACGGTGCGGGCCCGTCGCCGTCCGCGCAGCATGAGAGGTGGCGCCGCCGGCGCCGCACGGTCACTGCAGCGAGAGGGACCACCATGCCGTCCAGCGACGACCCCGACGGTCAGGCCTCCGACGGTCGGGCCCCTGACGGTCGGGCCTCCGACGGTCAGGCCTCCGACGACGGCGTCACGGCCTACTTGGAGGGCGAGCGGGCGCACCTGGCCGAGCGGCTCGCCGAGTGGGTGCGGATCCCCTCGGTGGCTGGGGTCCCGGAGAAACGGCGCAACCTGCTGCGGTCGGCGCACTGGCTCGCCGGCGAGATGCGCTCCGTCGGGTTCCCGACGACGGAGATCTGGCACGGGGACGAGGGCGAGGCCGTCTTCGGCCAGTGGTGCGACGCGCCCGGCGCCCCGACGGTGCTCGTCTACAGCCACCACGACGTGCGCGCGACCAAGGAGGCGAACTGGGACCAGACGTCGCCGTTCGACCCGGTGGCCCGTGACGGCCGCCTCTACGGCCGCGGCACCTCGGACGCCAAGGGGCAGGTCGCCGCCCACCTGTGGGGCGTGCGCGCGCACCTGGCCGCGACCGGGCGCCCCAGCCCGGCGGTCAACCTCAAGCTCGTGGTCGAGGGGGAGGAGGAGGCCGGCTCGCCGAGCCTCGCCCGGCTGATCGAGGAGCACCGCGAGGAGCTGGCCTGCGACCTGATCGTCTTCTCCGACACCCTGCTGTGGCGCACCGACCACCCGGCGGCGTGCACGAGCGTGCGCGGCATGCTCGGCGCGCGCCTGGAAATCTACGGCCCGTACACCGACATCCACAGCGGCGCGGTGTCCGGGGCCGCGCCCAACCCCGCGGTCGAGCTGGGCCGTCTGCTGGGGCAGCTCCACGACGAGCAGGGCCGGATCACCCTGCCGGGCTTCTACGACTCCGTCCCCGAGCTGCCGCAGGAGCGCCGCGACGCCCTCGCGCGGCTGCCGTTCGACGAGGAGGACTGGCTGGTGCGCACCCACACCCGCAGCGTGGGCGGCGAGGAGGGCTACACCGTGCTCGAGCGGGTGTGGGAGCGGCCCGCGCTCGAGGTCATCGCCATGGCGGCGGGCGACCCCGTCGGGGTGTCGCGGGCGGCCATCCCGTCGATGGCGTCCGCGGACCTGAGCATCCGCACGGTGGTGGGGCAGTCGGTGCACGACGTCGCCGACCAGCTGCGCGACTGGGTGGACGAGCGGGTCGGCGACCGGTTCGGCCACCGGCTCGCCCTCTCCCTGCCGACCTCGCAGGAGGCCTACAGCACGCCCGAGATCCCCGCCCTCGACGCCCTCGTCGGCGCCATCGCGCAGGGCTTCCGCGTGGACGTCGACGCGGTCGGGCGGATGGGCAACGCCGGCGGCGGCCCGGCGGACCTGCTGACGACGACGCTCGACGCGCCGGTCCTGTTCTTCGGGACCGGGCTGGTCGAGGACAACTGGCACGACAGCGACGAGAGCGTGCGGCTCGACGTCCTCGCGGCGGGTGCCGCCACGCTGGCGCACCTGTGGGTCGCCCTCGGCACGACGACGCCGGCCGCGGTCCTGGGGACCGCGGCCGGCGCGGCAGCGGAGGGCTAGGCGGTCACGCCTCCCCGATCACTTCCCTGCCGAGAGCGGCGGCGTCGTCGTGCCCCGGTCGTCCAGCAGCGCGTCCACCATCTCCAGCACCGCCTGGCGCGTGGTGCGGCCGGGCGCCCAGCCGAGCTCCTCGCGCGCCCTGGCCGCATCGAGCACCGGCGTCGCCATCGCCATGTCGAGCCAGCCCTCGCCGACCGCCACGAGCCGCAGCCGCCAGGCGAGGGCCAGGGCGGCCCGGACGACGGCGGGCGGGAGCTGGACGCTGCGCCCGCCGGCCAGCAGGTCCGCCAGGTCCTGGCCGGAGAGCACCTCGTCGGCGGCCAGGTTGAACGCCCCGCCCTTGCGCTGCACCACGGCCGCGCGGACCGCCTGGGCCGCGTCGTCGGCGTGCATCGCCTGCAGCCGCACCCCGGCCGGCAGCGGGAGCACCGGGAAGCGCGGGCGGCTGCCGGAGGCGCCGGACCCCGAGCGCCCGGCCAGCCGCACGACGCGCGACGCGAGCCCGCCGAGGAAGATGCCCGAGACCTCCGCGCCGGCCGCCGCCTGGAACATCAGGGCGGGCCGGAACCGCGTGACCGTCACCTCCGGGTGGCGCGCCTCGAGGTCGTCGAGCAGCTGCTCCTGCGCCGCCTTGTCCACCGAGTAGTCGGACGTGGGGATCCCGCGCGCGGGCCACGACTCGTCGACGAGGCGGCCGTCGGGCGGGCCGGGGGAGTAGGCGCCGACGGACGAGACGACGACCAGGTGCGGCACCTCGTTGCGCACGACGGCGTCGAGCACCGCCCGGGTGCCGCCCACGTTGACGCGCCTCTGGTAGCCGCGGTCGTGGCTCGGCTGGATCGCCCACGCGAGGTGCACGACGGCGTCCGCGCCTGCGAGGGCCTGGTCGAGCCCGCCGCGCACGTGGTCGGCGGTGCCGGTGAGGTTCACCCGCACCCACTCGGCCCGGTCGTGCGGGTAGCCGACCGTGCTGCTGCCGTCGGCGCGCGGCACGCGGCGCGCCACCCCGACGATGGAGGTGACCGCGGGCTCCTCGGCCAGCGCCCGCAGCACCGCCGTCCCGACGTTGCCGCTCGCTCCCACCACGACGACGCGCATCGACGCTCCTCCCAGGCCGGCGCCCGGCGCGCCGGCGACCTCACCTGTGGCGACGCTAGCCGGGCCCGGGGCGGCCCGCGCGCGCGACGACGCCCGCGGTGCGGGCGGGCCGGCCGGGCGCGCCACCAGCGACGTCGCGGAACCCGCGCACGCATCGCGGACGGGGCTCGGACGGGCCCCCGCGCCGGTGCGACAATCGGCGCGTGGTTGCTCCCAGCGTGACGAGATCGACGGCCGGAGACGGCCCGGGCACCGCTGCTCCCGGCGCGGACCTCGAGGCCCTGCGCGCGGCCGAGAGCGCGGCCGCCCAGGCGCGCGAGGCGGTGGCCGACGCGCTGCGCACCGTGGTCTCCGGCGAGGTGACGACGGGCGCCCGGCGCCGCGCGGAGTACTCCACCGACGCGTCGAACTACCGCGTCGTGCCCGACGTCGTCGTGCAGCCCCGCAGCACCGACGAGGTCGCCGGCGCGCTGGCCGTGCTGCGCGAGCTCAAGGTGCCCGTCACGGCCCGCGGCGCCGGCACGTCCGTGGCCGGCAACGCCGTCGGCCCGGGCGTGGTCGTGGACTTCGCCCAGCACCTCAACCAGGTCGTGAGCATCGACCCCGAGGCGCGCACCGCCGTCGTGCAGCCCGGCACCGTCATGTCCGTGCTGCAGAAGGCCGCCGCCGGGCACGGGCTGCGGTTCGGGCCCGACCCGTCCACGCAGAACCGCGCCACCCTCGGCGGCATGATCGGCAACAACGCCTGCGGGCCCCACGCGGTGGCCTACGGGCGCACCGCCGACAACGTCGTGGAGCTCGACGTCGTCGACGGGCGCGGGCGCCGCTTCACCGCCGGCGCCGGCGACCCCGAGTTCACGGCCGTGCCGGGCCTCAAGGAGCTGGTGCGGGAGAACCTCGCCCTCATCCGCACGCAGTTCGGCCGGTTCGGCCGGCAGGTCTCCGGCTACTCGCTGGAGCACCTGCTGCCCGAGAACGGGTCGGACCTCGCCAAGGCCCTGGTGGGCACCGAGGGCACGTGCGTCACCGTGCTCGGCGCGACGCTGCGGCTCGTGCCCGTGCCGGAGCGGCCCACCCTCGTCGTGCTCGGCTACCCGGACATGCCCGCCGCCGCCGACGACGTCCCCGCGCTGCTGGGCCTGAGGCCGCTGGCGATCGAGGGGCTCGACGCGCGCCTCGTCGAGGTGGTGAAGCGGGCGCAGGGCGAGACCCGGGTGCCGCCGCTGCCCGAGGGCGCCGGCTGGCTGATGATCGAGGTCGGCGGCGCGACGCAGGAGGAGGCGCTGGCGACCGCCGAGCAGGTCGTCGCGGCGTCGACCGCCCTGGACTCCGAGATCCTGCCCGCCGGCCCGGCCGCGACCGCGATGTGGCAGATCCGCGCCGACGGCGCCGGCCTCGCCGGGCGCACGCCCGCGGGCGAGCAGGCCTGGCCCGGCTGGGAGGACTCCGCCGTGCCGCCGGAGAAGCTCGGGCCGTACCTGCGCGACCTCGAGGCGCTCATGGCCCGCTACGGCGTCGACGGGCTGCCCTACGGCCACTTCGGCGACGGCTGCGTGCACCTGCGCATCGATATCCCGCTCGAGGCGTCCGGGTCGGTGCTGCGCACCTTCATGACCGAGGCCGCCGACCTCGTGGCCCGCTACGGCGGGTCGCTGTCGGGCGAGCACGGCGACGGCCGCGCCCGCTCCGAGCTGCTGCCGGTGATGTACAGCCCCGAGGCGATCGCGCTGCTCGAGCGGTTCAAGGCGCTGTTCGACCCCGAGAACCTGCTCAACCCCGGCGTGGTGGTCACGGCCGCGGGCACGCCGGGGTCCTCGACGGCGCGCCCGACGGCGGGCGACGGCGCGGCCGGCGGCCGGACGCAGCTGCGGGTGGCCGCCGTCGACGAGAACCTGCGCCGCCCGAGCGCGCCGCGGACCCCGTCGGCCGGCGGGTTCTCGTTCCGCCACGACCACGGCGACATGACCACCGCGGTGCACCGCTGCGTCGGCGTGGGCAAGTGCCGCGCCGACACGCGCGGCTCGGGCGGGTTCATGTGCCCCAGCTACCTGGCCACCAAGGACGAGAAGGACGTCACCCGCGGCCGCGCGCGCGTGCTGCAGGAGGCGGTCAACGGCAGCCTGGTGCACGGCTTCGCCAGCCAGGAGGTGCGCGAGTCGCTCGACCTGTGCCTGAGCTGCAAGGCCTGCTCCTCCGATTGCCCCGCGGGCGTCGACATGGCCCAGTACAAGTCCGAGGTGCTGCACCGCACGTACAAGGGCAGGCTCCGCCCGATCGACCACTACTCGCTGGGCTGGCTGCCGCGGTGGGCGCGCCTCGCGGGCGGCATGCCGCGGCTGCTCAACCGCGTGCTGGAGAAGCCCTGGGTCGCCAAGGCCGTGCTGTGGGCCGGCGGCATGGACACCCGCCGCTCGATGGTCCGCTTCGCCGAGGTGCCGTTCCGCACCTGGTGGGCGCGCGGCGGCGCCACGCACGGCGTGCCCGGTCTGCCGCTCGGGCAGGCGCCCGGCCGCGCGGGCCGCGCCGGGGAGCGGCCCAAGGTCGTGCTGTGGACCGACTCGTTCAGCGACGCACTGTCGCCGTCCGTGCCGCAGGCGGCCGTCACCGTGCTCACGGCCGCCGGCTACGACGTCGTCGTGCCGGACCGCCAGGCGTGCTGCGGCCTGACGTGGATCACGACCGGCCAGCTCGACGGCGCCAAGAAGCGGCTCACCCACCTGCTCGAGGTGCTCGCGCCGTACGCGGTCAACGGCATCCCGATCCTGGGCCTGGAGCCGTCGTGCACCGCCGTGCTGCGCTCCGACCTGCCGGACCTGCTGCCGGACGACCCGCGCGCGCACGCCGTCGCCGCGGCCACCCGCACCGTGGCCGAGCTCCTCACCTCGCCCGACACCGCGCCCGGCCCCGAGACCGGGTTCCGCATGCCCGACCTGTCCGACGTCAAGGCCGTGGTGCAGCCGCACTGCCACCACCACTCGGTGATGGGCTACCAGGCGGACGAGCGGCTGCTGCGCGACGCCGGCGCCCAGATCGAGGTGCTGGCGGGCTGCTGCGGCCTGGCCGGCAACTTCGGCATGCAGAAGGGCCACTACGAGGTTTCGGTGGCCGTGGCGGAGAACGCGCTGCTGCCCGCCCTGCGCGGCGCCGAGCCCGGCACGGAGTACCTCGCCGACGGCTTCTCCTGCCGCACGCAGGCGCTGCAGCTGGCGGACGTGGAGGGCAAGGCGCTCGTGGAGCTCATCGCCGAGCGGCTGTGAGCCGAGGCGTGACCCGCGGTGACCCGCGGTGACCCGCGGTGATCCGCGTGTGATCCGCGCCCAGGATGCGGGCCTCGGGTACGCGCTCCGGGCACGGGCGCCGTACGCTGCCGCGGTGACCCTTCAGCTCGTGCCCTTCCCCGCGTCCCGGTACGCCGACTGGCGGACCGCGCAGGTGGAGCGGCGCTACCGCTGGCAGTTCCTGCCCCTGTGGGGCGACGAGGCGACCGCCCGCGAGCGTGCCCTGGCGGCCGTGGACCAGCTCGCGCCGGTCGACGGCCTCAGCGGGACGCAGCTGCACCTGGTGATCGACGACGAGGGCGAGGCCGGCTGGGTGTGGACCGTGCGCCACCCCGGCGACCTGCTCGTGCTCGACGCCGAGGTGCGCGCCCCCGCCGACGCCCTCCTGCCCGTGCTCGAGGCGCACGCCCGGGCCGGCGACGCCGAGGTGCTGCTCGTCGACCGCATGGACCACGCCGCCACGACGACGGCCCTGACCGCCGCCGCCGGCTTCCGGCCCGCCGGCGTGACGATGGCCCTCGACCTCGGCGACCCCGGCACCGTGGAGGCGCCGGAGGCCGCCGGCGTGCGCCTGGTCCCCATGAGCGAGGAGTCGTTCGACCGCTACGTCGGCGGCGCCGTCGCCGAGTACGCCGAGGTGATCCACTCCGCCGGCGCCGGCACCTGGGACGAGGCGCTCGACCGCTCCATCCGCGACTACCGCGTCCTGCTGCCCGAGGGCCTCGGGTCCCCGCAGCAGGCGCTGTTCGACGTCGTCACCACCCCGTCGCCCGAGGCCGAGCCGCTCGCCGTCGGAGCCGGCGCCCCGCCGCTCGTCGGCGGGACGATCGGGTCGGCCGGCGCGGCCGGTGCGGTCGGCGGGCTCGCCGCC
>NZ_LWGM01000133.1 GCF_001750215.1 Isoptericola variabilis
GGCCGCAGCCCGGCGGCCGCGGCGGGCGCCTCGGCGGCGCCGCCCGGGCACGGCTCGGCCTCGGTCGACGACGCCGTCGGCACGCACGCGCTCACCGCCGACACCGTCGGCGTCAGCGTCT
This sequence comes from Isoptericola variabilis, assembly GCF_001750215.1. GTDB lineage: Bacteria > Actinomycetota > Actinomycetes > Actinomycetales > Cellulomonadaceae > Puerhibacterium > Puerhibacterium variabilis_A. Next base: position 122 of record NZ_LWGM01000133.1, read on the forward strand.
GCACGCCGATGCCGACCATGACGACCGCGGCGAGGACGACCGCCAGCACGAGGTTCATCACCGGCCCGCCGAGCATCACGACGAGCTTCTTGGGCGTCGAGAGGTGGTAGAACGCGCGGTGCTCCTCGCCGGGGCGGATCTCCTCGGCGGAGGCGCGGCGGGCGTCGTCGATCACCTGGCCGAAGAAGCCGCGGCCGGGCCGCTGGCCGGGGCGCGGGCCCGGCATCATGCCGACCATCCGCACGAAGCCGCCGAGCGGGATCGCCTTGACGCCGTACTCCGTCTCCCCGCGCCGGCGCGACCACAGCGTGGGGCCGAACCCGATCATGTACTGGCTCACGCGCACGCCGAAGGCCTTCGCCGGGACCATGTGCCCCAGCTCGTGCAGGGCGATGGACACGACGATGCCGACCAGGACCACGGCGATGCCGACGACGACGCTCACACCCCGAGCGTAGGCGACCCCGCTGGGCGATCCCTGGGCGCGGGCCGTCAGCGCCGGGCGAGCAGCTCGTCGGCGCGGGCGCGCGCCCAGGCCTCGGCAGCGTCGACGTCGTCGAGCGTCACGGCGTCGACCGCCACCCCGTCGTGCTCGCCGAGCACGCGCTCCACGGTCTCGACGATGTCGGTGAAGCCGATGCGGCCGGCCAGGAACGCCGCGACGCCCTGCTCGTTGGCGGCGTTGTAGACGGCGGGGTGGGTGGCCGAGGCCGCGGCCGCCGCACGAGCGAGGCGCACCGCCGGGAACGTCTGCTCGTCGAGCGGCTCGAACGTCCACTGGGTGCCCCGCGACCAGTCACACGGCGTCACCACCGGGTCGAGCCGGTCCGGCCAGGACAGCCCGAGCGCGATCGGCAGGCGCATGTCGGGCGGCGAGGCCTGGGCGATGGTGGAGCCGTCCACGAACTCGACCATCGAGTGGACCACCGACTGGGGGTGCACGACGACGGTGATGTCGTCGACCGGCACGTCGAACAGCAGGTGCGCCTCGATGAGCTCGAGCCCCTTGTTCATCATCGACGCGGAGTTGACCGTCACCACCGGCCCCATCGCCCACGTGGGGTGCGCGAGCGCCTGCTCGGGCGTGACGGCCTTGATCTCGTCGCGCGTGCGGCCGCGGAACGGGCCGCCGCTGGCGGTGAGGACCAGGCGCCGCATCTCGGACCGGGCCCCGCCCCGCAGGGACTGCGCGATGGCGGAGTGCTCGGAGTCGACCGGCACGATCTGGTCGGGCCGGCGCACCGCGGCCTTGACCAGCGCCCCGCCGACCACGAGGGACTCCTTGTTGGCCAGCGCCAGGGTCGACCCGGCCGCCAGCGCGGCGAGGGTCGGCCGCAGCCCGACGGAGCCCGTGATGCCGTTGAGCACGACGTCGCTGCCCCGGCCCGCCAGCTCGGTGGCGGCGTCCGGCCCGGCGAGCACCTCGACGTCGCCGGCGCCCGCCGCGGCGAGCGCGGCACGCAGCGCGTCGGCGCGGGCCGCGTCGGCCACCCCCACCGCCGCGACCCCGAGGCGCGCCGCCTGCTCGGCGAGCAGGCCGACGTCGCCGCCCCCGGCGCTGATCGCCTCGACCCGGAACCGGTCCGGGTGCGCGGCGACCACGTCGATCGCCTGCGTGCCGATGGAGCCGGTGGACCCGAGGAGCGTGACGGTGCGCTGCGACATGGCGCCATCCTCCCAGGCCACGCCCGCCCCGGCGGCACCGTCGGCCCGGCGGGCGCCGACGTGTGACCCGGGTTACTTTCGGACGCATGCGCACCGGGACCCACCGCCGCACCGCACTGCTCGTCGGCCTCGCCGCCGTGGCCGGGACCGTGGGCGTCGCCGCCCCGGCCGCCGCCGACGGCGACGGCGAGACCCACCGCGTGTACGCCACCCGGGAGGGACTCGTGGGCGGGACGACGGCGAACGGGCACGTCATCGCCGAGCGCGACCACTTCGTCGCCCTGCCGTCGGCCCGGGCGCTGTCGCCGCGGGGCTCGGGCACCTACTCCGTGCGGGTCTGCGTCGCCGACACCACGCGGTGCGAGTACGCGCCGGTGTGGGACGTGGGGCCGTGGAACACGACCGACGACTACTGGAGCGCCACCCGCCACGCGTTCGCCGACCTGCCCCGCGGGGTGCCGCAGGCGCAGGCCGCGTCGCGGTCAGGGCACCGCGAGGGGCGCGACCAGTACGGCCGCGAGGTGACCAACCCCGCCGGGATCGACCTGGCCGACGGCACGTTCTGGGACGGTCTCGGCCTGCGGTCCAACGCGTGGGTCGACGTGACGTTCCTGTGGCAGGGCGAGGCGGCGACCGGCGTGGTCCACCCGAGCGGCACGCCGGTGAACGTGCGCACGGGGCCCGGCACGGGCTACGCGCGCACCGGGCTGGCGGCCGAGCACGCGCGGGTGCCGGTGCTGTGCACGGTGCGCGGCCAGACGGTCTCCGGGCCGCTGGGCACCACGGACCTGTGGAACAAGATCGGCCCGGACAACTTCGTCTCGGACGCCTACCTGCGCACGGGCAGCGGGGAGCCGGTGGCGCCGCCCTGCTGAGCGGGACGGTGCGGAGCGGCGGCCTGCCGAGCGGGTCGTGCTGAGCGGGTCGTGCTGAGCGGGGCCACGGCGAGCGGCCCCACGGGGGCGTCACTCGACGCCGAGCAGCACCTCGACCGCGCGGGCGAAGAAGGCGTCGACCGGCGCCTCGGCGTAGCCGTCGGCGCCCCGGGCGCGGCCGAAGGTCGCCGCGCGCAGCTCGGCCGCCGTCAGCGGCTCCTGGCGGTCGAAGTAGCCGACCAGCCGCTCGCACAGGGCGTCGACGTCGTCCTTGTCGTAGCCGGCCTGGCCGCGCGGGGCGGGGGCGAACTTCTCCCCGTCGGGCCGGCCGAGGCGGCCGTAGAGGGTGCGGGCACGCTCGGCCAGGGCGGTCATCCAGGACTCCTGGCCGTGCTGGCTCACGAACTCCTGGCGCTGGCGGGCGACGAACGCTGCCTCGAGGCGGTCCAGCGCGGCGTCGACCTCGTGCGTGTCGTAGCCGCCGCGGACCAGCTCGAACGTCGCGGTCTGGATGTCGCCGCTCGACATCGGCTCGGCGGAGCGGCCCTCGTAGGCCTGGCGGGCGTGGTCGAAGAACTCGTCGACCTCGTCCCGGTCGTAACCGGTCCGGAACCTCGACACCGTGCCGAACAGCGCGCTGCTCACTCGTCCTCCTCCTCGGCGGCCAGCTGCCCGCACGCACCGTCGATGTCCGACCCGCGGGTGTCCCGGATCGTCGTCGGGATGCCGTGCGCGCGCAATCGTGCCACGAACTCCGCCTCGACGGCACGCTCGCTCGCCGTCCAGATCGACCCCGGCGTCGGGTTGAGCGGGATCGGGTTGACGTGCACCCAGCCCTTGCCGCGCGCGTTGAGCTTCTCGCCGAGCAGGTCGGCGCGCCACGCGTGGTCGTTCATGTCCTTGATGAGCGCGTACTCGATCGACACGCGCCGGCCGGTGACCTCGAAGTAGCGGCGGGCCGCGTCCAGCGCCTCGTCGACGCTCCAGCGGGTGTTGATCGGCACCAGCTCGCTGCGCAGGTCGTCGTCGGGCGCGTGCAGGCTCAGCGCGAGGGTGACCGGGATACCCTCCTTGGTGAGCTTCTCGATCGCCGGCACCAGGCCCACCGTGGAGACGGTGATGTTGCGCGCGGACATGCCCAGGCCCTCGGGCTGCGGGGCGACGAGGGTGCGCACCGTCTCGATCACGGCCTTGTAGTTCGCCAGCGGCTCGCCCATGCCCATGAACACGAGGTTGTTGAGGCGGGTCGGCCCGCCGGGGATCTCGCCCTGGGCCAGGGAGCGCATGGCCGCGCGCACCTGCTCGACGATCTCCGCCGTCGACAGGTTGCGCGTCAGGCCGAGCTGGCCGGTGGCGCAGAACGGGCACGCCATGCCGCAGCCGGCCTGGCTGGAGACGCACAGCGTGGTGCGGTTCGGGTAGCGCATGAGCACCGACTCGACCTTGGCGTCGTCGAACAGGTGCCACAGCGTCTTGACCGTCGTGCCGCCGTCGGCCTCGAGCCGGCGGGTGGGCCGGATCAGCGTCGGGAACATCGTGCGGGCCACCTCGTCGCGCGTGGCGGCGGGCAGGTCCGTCATCTCCGCGGGGTCGGAGGTGAAGTGCGTGAAGTAGTGCGTCGCGAGCTGCTTGGCCCGGAACGGCTTCTCCCCCATCGCCTCGACCGACGCCGCGCGCTCGGCCGGCGTGAGGTCGGCGAAGTGGCGCGGCGGCTTGCCCCGCCGGCGCGGCGCCATCTGCAGCGGCACCGGCTTGGTCTCGTCCGACGGGCGGACGGACGGGACGCCGAGGTCCGTCGGGCGCGGCGCGGCGGTCGTGGGCGCGGCGGTTCGAGTGGCCATGAGAGGTTTCCTTACGCGGCCACCGACAGCACGAGGTAGACGAACGGGGCGGTGGCCAGCAGCGAGTCGATTCGGTCCAGCACGCCCCCGTGACCCGGGAGCAACGAACCCATGTCCTTCAATTCTAGGTCCCGCTTGATGAGCGACTCGGCCAGGTCCCCCAGGGTCGCGGTGATGGCGACCATCACACCGAGGGCCACGCCGAGCCACGGCGAGGCGCCCAGGCCCCACACGGCCCCGGCGACGCCGACCCCGACCGCCAGGGCGACCGAGCCGGCGAAGCCCTCCCAGCTCTTCTTCGGGCTGACCGTCCGGGCCAGCGGGTGGCGTCCGAGCAGCACGCCGGCGACGTAGCCGCCGGTGTCGTTCGCCACCGCGAGCAGCACGAACAGCACGACGCGCACGGGCCCGTCGGCCTGGCCGAGCAGCAGCACGACGAACCCGGCCATGAACGGGATGTAGGTGGCCGCGAAGACGCCGGCCGTCGCGTCGCGCAGCGCCTCCGGCCCCGGCCCGTCCAGCAGCCGCCAGACGACGACGGCGGCCACGGTGAGCACGTAGGCGAGCAGCAGCCCCTCGGCGCCGCCGGTGAACGCGGACACCGCCATGCCGGCGCCGCCGACCAGCAGCGGCCAGTACGGCAGGCGGACCTGCGCGCGGGCGAACGCCTGGCGCAGCTCCCACAGGCCCGCCCCGACCGCCAGGACGACCAGCGCCACGAACGGCTCGGGGCGGAACCACAGGGACAGCCCGAAGGCGACGAGCAGCGCGACGCCGGAGGCGATCGCGGCGGGCAGGTTGCGGCCCGCCCGAGAGGCCCGGGCCGGCAGGGGCGCCGGGGGCTCCGCGCCCCCTGCCGCCGGGTCGATCGGTGCGGCCGCCATCAGACCTCGAGCAGCTCGCTCTCCTTGCCGGCGAGCAGCTGGTCCACCTGCTCCACGTGCTTGCGGGTGAGGACCTCGAGCTCCTTCTCCGCGCGCGCGACCTCGTCCTCGCCGGCCTCGCCGTCCTTGACGATGCGGTCCAGCGCCTCCTTCGCCCGGCGGCGGATGTTGCGTACGGTCACGCGCGCCTCCTCCGCCTTGGTCTTGGCGAGCTTGACGTAGTCGCGGCGGCGCTCCTCGGTCAGGGCCGGCAGCACGAGGCGGATGACGTTGCCGTCGTTGGACGGGTTGACGCCCAGGTCCGACTCGCGCAGCGCCTTCTCGATGACCGCCATCGCGCCCTTGTCGAAGGGCGAGACGAGCACGGTGCGCGCCTCGGGGATGTTGAAGGACGCGAGCTGCTGCAGCGGCGTCGGCGCGCCGTAGTAGTCCACGGTGATCTTGTGGAACATGCCGGCGTTGGCGCGGCCGGTGCGGATCCCCGCGAAGTCCTCCTTGGCGACCTCGATCGCCTTGTCCATCTTCTCCTCGGCCTCGAGGAGCGTCTCGTCGATCACCGGTGTCTCCTAAGTCAGATGTCGTACTTCGATGGCGTGCTGCGTGGCGTTCTGGGTGGCGTTCTGGGTGGCGTGCTGGCCGGCGACCCGGCTCGCGACAGGAGTGTCACCGCGCCGTGACGAGCGTGCCAATCTTCTCGCCCAGCAGCGCGCGAGTCACGTTGCCGTCGCCCTCCAGGCCGAACACGCGCATCGTCACGTCGTTGTCGCGGCACAGGCTCAGGGCCGTGGCGTCCATGACCTCGAGGTTCTGCACGAGGGCGTCGGTGTAGGTGAGGTGCTCCAGGCGCTCCGCGTCCGGGTTGGTGCGCGGGTCGGCGGTGTAGACGCCGTCGACGCCGTTCTTGCCCATCAGCACCTCGTCGCAGTGCGTCTCCAGGGCGCGCTGCACCGACGTGGTGTCGGTGGAGAAGTACGGCATGCCGGCCCCGGCGCCGAAGATCACGACGCGGCCCTTCTCGAGGTGCCGGATCGCGCGCAGCGGGATGTAGGGCTCGGCGACCTGGCCCATGGTGATGGCGGTCTGCACGCGGGTCGTGATGCCGTCCTGCTCCAGGAAGTCCTGCAGGGCGAGGCAGTTCATCACGGTGCCCAGCATGCCCATGTAGTCCGCGCGGGCGCGGTCCAGGCCGGCGCGCGACAGCTCGGCGCCGCGGAAGAAGTTGCCGCCGCCGACGACGATCGCGACCTGCACGCCCTGGCGGACGGCGTCGCCGATCTCGGCGGCGATGCGGCGCACGATGTCGGTGGCCAGGCCGACGGTGCCGCCGCCGAACGCCTCGCCGGAGAGCTTGAGCAGGACGCGCCGCGCCCCGCCGGGCGTCGTCGTGGAGATCTCGTGCGTCGCGGTCATCGGCCACCGTCCTGTCGCTCGGTCGTGCTGGGTCGTGCTGCTTGCTGCGGGTGCACCCGCGGCCCCGACGGGGTCCGGATGCGCGAGCGGCCCGGCCTCACCGCTGCGGGGTGAGGCCGGGCCACCCGGCGTGGCTCAGTTGCCGACGCGGAAGCGGACGAACTCCGTGAGGGAGCCGCCGGCGTTCTCGACGTGCTTGCCGACCGTGACCTTGGGGTCCTTGGCCAGCGGCTGGTCGACGAGGACGGCCTCCTTGAAGAAGCCGTTCAGGCGACCCTCGATGATCTTCGGCAGCGCGGCCTCCGGCTTGCCCTCGTTGCGCGAGGTCTGCTCGGCGATGTCGCGCTCCTTGGCGACGACGTCCGCCGGGACGTCCTCGCGGGTGAGGTACTTCGGCGCCATGGCCGCGACGTGCTGCGCGACGTCCTTGGCGACGGCCTCGCCGGCCTCGTCGGTGACGACGAGGACGCCGATCGACGGCGGGAGGTCCTTGGCCGTGCGGTGCAGGTACGTGGTGACCTTCGGGCCCTCCACGCGGGCGACGCGGCGCAGGACGATCTTCTCGCCCATGGTCGCGCCCTGGCTGGCGACGAGGTCGCCCACGGTCTGGCCGTCGGCGTCCGCGGCGAGCGCGGCGTCGAGGTCGGCGGCACCGGCCTTGGCCACGGCGGCCAGGACGTTGTCGGCCAGCGTGATGAACTTCTCGTTCTTCGCGACGAAGTCGGTCTCGGAGTTGAGCTCGATGATCGTCGCGGCCTGGCCCGAGGCGGTGTCCTCGACCTTGACGGCGACGAGGCCCTCGGAGGTCGCGTTGCCCTCGCGCTTGGCGGCGCGGGCGAGGCCCTTGACGCGGATGATCTCGGTGGCCTTCTCGGCGTCGCCGTTGGCCTCGTCGAGGGCCTTCTTGACGTCGAGCATGCCGGCGCCGGTGCGCTCGCGCAGAGCCTTGATGTCAGCGGCGGTGTAGTTCGCCATGGTGGGGGTTCCTCCGTGCTGGTGGGTCCGGCGGCGCGCCGTGCGCGGCGCCGGGAGGGTTCGGGTGGGCGGCGGGCCGGGGGTCGTGCGACCCCCGGCCCGCGTCACCTCACTCGGACTTCGGCTCGGCCACGCCGGCAACGTCCGCGGCCGGGGCGGCGTCGTCGCCCGGGGTCACGGCCGTGTCACCGAAGGCGCCCTCGGCCGGCGCCATGTTGCCCTCCGGCGCCTCGGTGCCCTCGGCGGCCGGGGAGGCCGTCGGCTCGGTCTGGGCCTCGGTGGCGGCCTCGGCGCCCGCGAGGAGCTCGCGCTCCCACTCGGCCAGCGGCTCGGCCTCGGTCGTGGCCTCGGCGCCCGTGCGGCCGGAGTGGCGCTGCAGCAGGCCCTCGGCGGCGGCGTCGGCGATCACGCGGGTGAGCAGCGTGACGGAGCGGATCGCGTCGTCGTTGCCCGGGATCGCGTAGTCGACCTGGTCCGGGTCGCAGTTGGTGTCGAGGATCGCGACGACCGGGATGCCCAGCTTGCGGGCCTCGTCGACGGCGAGGTGCTCCTTGTTGGTGTCGACGATCCACACCGCGGACGGCACCTTGGCCATGTCGCGGATGCCGCCGAGCGTGCGCGAGAGCTTGTCCTTCTCGCGGCGCAGCACCAGGAGCTCCTTCTTCGTGAGGCCGGAGCCGGCCACGTCGTCGAAGTTGATCTCCTCGAGCTCCTTGAGGCGCTGGAGACGCTTGTGCACGGTGGTGAAGTTCGTGAGCATGCCGCCCAGCCAGCGGTGGTTCACGTAGGGCATGCCGACGCGGGACGCCTGCTCGGCGACCGGCTCCTGCGCCTGCTTCTTGGTGCCGACGAAGAGGATCGACCCACCGTGGGCGACCGTCTCCTTGACGAACTCGTAGGCGCGGTCGATGTACGACAGCGACTGCTGGAGGTCGACGATGTAGATGCCGTTGCGCTCCGTGAAGATGAACCGCTTCATCTTCGGGTTCCAACGGCGGGTCTGGTGCCCGAAGTGGACACCGCTCTCGAGGAGCTGTCGCATGGTCACGACGGCCATGACTGGTCCTTTCGCCGCGCGGGCCGGGATCCTCCCGCGTCCCGCGCGCATCTGGCGGCCGCCGGGGCGGCCGCGGTGCTGGGTTGTCGGTGCGAGCCGGGCGGCCGCACCCCTGGCGCCACACCGCTCGGCACCGCTCGCGTCCGGGTCCCGAGGGACCCAGGGCGGGCGGACCGCTGCCGAGGCGGTCGCTCCCCGCGCGCCGGCGGGAGCCGGGGCGCGGAGCGCGTCGTGACGCGCGAAGTCGACCGGTGCGTGCCCTGCGTCCCGGCGCTTCCGCTCCGGGCTCGCGGACGAGCCGGGGCGGGGGTTCCGGGGAGCGAGGCGTGGACGTACCGATCGCGACAGCGAGTCTACCCGACGCGGCCGGCCGCGCGGGCCGCGTCGCGTCCGGCCCGCGGCGCGGCCGTGCCGTCACGGTGCACGTCACGGCGCAGGCCG
>NZ_LWGM01000134.1 GCF_001750215.1 Isoptericola variabilis
CGGCGCGGCGTCCCGGCCGCCCGCGCGAGCGCCGTCGTCGCCCGCGCCGGCGGCGGTGAGCTCCTGGCCGACCGTGTCGGCGCCGGCCGCGATGGCGGTCTCCGACCGCTCCTCGGCCGCCTGCTCCTCGAGCAGCTGCTCGACCCCGGAGCGGGTGCCGAGCGGGATCTCCTTGAGGAAGACCACGCAGACCAGGGCGACGACCGCCATGGGGACCGCGATGAGGAAGATCTGCGCGATCCCGTCGGCGTAGGCGTCCTGGATGACCGTGCGCACGGGCGCCGGGACCTGCGACAGGTCCGGCACGGCGGCGGAGCCGCCCATCACGTCGGCGGGTACGCCGAGCCGGGCGAGGCCGGACGCGATGTCCTCCTTGACCGTGTTGGCGAGCACCGCCCCCAGGGCCGAGACGCCCACCGCGCCGCCGAGGGAGCGGAAGAACGCGACGGCGGACGTGCCGGACCCCATCTCGCTGACGTGCAGGGTGTTCTGCGTGGCCAGGACGAGGTTCTGCATGAGGGCGCCGACGGACAGGCCGAGGCCGAACAGGTAGACGGAGATGAGCACGAAGCTGGTGTGCGCGTCGATGGTCGACATGCCCACGAGCGCGGCGATGAAGACGACCGCGCCGCCGACCATGATCATCTTGTACCGGCCGGTCTTCGAGATGATCCGGCCGAACACGATGCCGGCCAGCATGGTGCCGACGACCATGGGGATCGTCAGCAGGCCCGACTCGGTGGGCGTCTTGCCGCGGGCCAGCTGCAGGTACTGCGACAGGAACACCGCGGTGCCGAACATGGCGACGCCGACGGCGATCGAGCCGATGACGGCCAGCACGAAGGTGCGGTTGGCGAAGAGGTGCAGCGGGATGATCGGCTCGGCGACCACGCGCTCGACCAGCACGGCCACGACGAGCGAGGCGACGGCGCCGCCGACCATCGCGGCGGTCTGCCACGAGCCCCAGGCGAACTGGTCGCCGGCGAACGTGACCCACAGCAGCAGGAGCGCCACGCCGAGGGAGATGAACGCCGCGCCCCAGTAGTCGATCCGCACGGCCCGGTGCGGCCGAGGGGGCAGGTGCAGGGTCTTCTGCAGCACGACGATCGCGGCGATCGCGAACGGCACGCCCACGAAGAAGTTCCAGCGCCAGCCGAGCGGGCTGTCGGTGATGACGCCGCCGAGGAGCGGGCCGCCCACCTGGGAGATCGCCATGAACCCGCCGATGAGGCCCATGTACCGGCCGCGCTCGCGCGGCGAGACGATGTCCGCGACCAGCACGGTCGCCAGCGCCATGAGGCCGCCGGCGCCGACGCCCTGCACCGCGCGGAACCCGATCAGCATGCTCATGTTCTGGGAGAGGCCGGCGGCGGCGGCCGAGAGCACGGTGATCACGAGGGCGAGCTGGACCAGCATCTTGCGGTTGAACAGGTCCGCGAACTTGCCCCACAGCGGCGTGCTGACGGTCTGGGTCAGCAGCGTGGCCGTGACGACCCAGGTGTAGGCGTGCTGCGAGCCGCCCAGGTCGCTGACGATGCGGGGCATCGAGGTGGAGGTGATGGTCGCCGCCAGCAGGGCGACGAACATGCCCAGGATGATCCCCGAGAGCGCCTCGAGGACCTGGCGGTGCGTCATCGCCGGGGTGTGCCCCGGCGCGGCCGCCGCGGGGGCCGTGGTTCGTTCAGACATTCGTGCTCTCTTCTGTGGCGTTCTCGTAGCTCGTGATGGCAGCCGCGACCCTGCGGATGTGGAAGGCCGCCTCGGCGACGTCCTGGTCGGTCCAGTCGACGAAGACCTTGGCGAAGACCTCGGAGAACTCGTCCCTGACCTGGTCGACGAGCGCGCGCCCGGTGTCGGTCAGCTCGAGCAGCCGCACGCGCCGGTCCGACTCGTCGACGGTGCGTCGCACGTACCCGCCGTCCACCAGCTGGCCGACCTGCCGGCTCGCCACCGACACGTCGACGCGCAGGCGGGCGGCGACGTCGGTGATCTGCACCGGCCCGCACAGCGCCAGCATGCGGATCACCCCGATGCCCGCGCGGGGCCAGCCCAGGCGGTGGGCCAGCCGGGCGGCGGCCTCGCGCTGGGCACGTCCGAGCTCCTCCAGGGCGGTGAGGATGTCGCCGTGGCTGCCGGGGGCGTCGACAGGGGTGTCGACGGCGGTGCGGGCGCCGGGGGCGGCGGGCTCGGAGAGGGATGCGCTCGTGAGCATCACGGTCCTCCTTGGTTGCTGCACACAACTATATTTCTGGTGCTTGCAGCAAGCAAGTAGTTCTCGTGTGACGTGTGCGACGACGTTCACGACGGCGGGCACGACGGCGGGCACGACGACGGCGCGCGCCCCCGGGTGGGGACGCGCGCCGTCTGCGTGGTGCCGCTGGTGCCGCGGCGGCTCAGGCCGCCGTGCGGACCTCCTCGCCCATGTCCTCGAGCTCCTTGCCCTTGGTCTCCTGGACCTTGCCCAGCACGAAGAAGAAGGACAGCGCCGCGAAGATCGCGTACATGAAGTAGGGGATCGAGGCGCCGAACGCGTCGAGCATCGGCGGGAACGTCATCGTGATCGCGAAGTTGGCGATCCACTGCATCGCCGCGGCGACGCCGAGCGCGGCGGCGCGGATGCGGTTGGGGAACATCTCGCCGAGCAGGACCCAGACCAGCGGGCCCCAGGTGGCGCCGAAGAACACCACGAACAGGTTGGCGGCGACGAGCGCCACGACGCCCCACGCGCCCGGCAGCGTGATGTTCTCGCCGGAGCCCGTCGACTGCGTGAACGCGATCGCCATGAGGGCGAGCGTCACGGTCATGCCGGCCGAGCCGATGAGCAGCATCGGGCGGCGGCCGACCTTGTCGACCAGCGCGATGGCGATGAACGTCACGACGACGTTGGTGACCGACGTGATCGTCGAGACGGTGAACGCCTGCGACTCGTCGAAGCCGACCGCCTGCCACAGCGTCGTCGAGTAGTAGAAGATCACGTTGATGCCCACGAACTGCTGGAACACCGACAGCAGGATGCCGACCCACACGATCGGCTTGAGGCCCAGCGCGCTGCCGCGCAGCGTGCCGAGCTCGGCGTTCTGCTCGTCCGCGGCGATGGAGCGGTGGATCTGGCCGAGGCGGTCGTCGACGTCCTCGTCCGGGCCGAGCACGGACGCCAGCACGGCGCGGGCCTCGGCGTCGCGGCCCTTGGCCGCGAGGTAGCGCGGCGACTCCGGCATGCGCAGCGCCAGGACGCCGTAGACGGCGGCCGGTACGACGCAGACCAGGAACATCCAGCGCCACGCCTCCCAGCCGAGCCACAGCTCCTCGGCGGCGCCGCCGGCGGAGGTCGCCAGGACCTGGTCGGACAGGAGGGCGGAGAAGATGCCGATGGTGATGGCGAGCTGCTGCAGCGAGCCGAGCCGGCCGCGCATCGCGGCCGGGGCGATCTCGGCGATGTAGGCCGGGGCGATGACCGAGGCGATGCCGATGCCGACACCGGCCATGAAGCGCCAGAGGGCCAGGTCCCAGGCGCTGAACGCGATCGCCGACAGGATCGACGAGACGAAGAACAGCACGGCGCCGAGCACCATGACGCGGGTGCGGCCCCAGCGGTCGGCGAGGCGGCCACCGGCCCAGGCGCCGAGGGCGCAGCCGAGCAGGGCGATCGCCACGACGAAGCCGGTCACGGCCGCGCTGAGCGAGAACTGCCCCTCGATGGCGTCGACGGCACCGTTGATCACCGACGAGTCGAAGCCGAAGAGGAACCCGCCGACGGCGGCGGCGAACGCGAGCCCCAGCGCCTTGCGGTGCGCGGAGCTCGCGGTGGTTCCTGTCGGACTGGGTCTGGTGCTGGGCGCGTCGCTCACGCGGGGCTCCTCGGGTCGGGTGCGGGTCAGGAGATCAGCGGGACTCCGCGGTACGCCGGCCGGTGCTCGTGGCAGGCGGGCGCCGTCGAGTCCGGCCTCGATGGTACGACTGGTCCGGACCACCGGCGCGCCAGGGTGCCGGACGGGCGGTCGCCCGGGGCGACGGACGAGCGGTCACCCGGGGGGGTGGACGGGCGGTCGCCCGGGGTGGTGGCGGGCCCCGGGGGCGGTGCCAGACTGGCACGGTGAGCGACAGCGACCCCCGTCCCCGCTTCCGCCGGCCCGCCATGCTCGACCCCCGCGACGCGGAGGCGCTGCCCGGCTCCGTCGACCCCGCCCTGCGCGACGAGGTGGCGCACACCACCGCCCGCGCCGTCGTGCACCGCGCCCGCGCGGCGGAGGACCCCGAGGTGGTCGCCCGCCTCGTGCAGCTGGTCGAGCGCGAGGGGCTCGACGTCGTCGCCTCCCTGTGGGCCGACGCCGCGCCCGTCACCCTGCCCGGCGCCCTGTGGCGGCTGTACGTGCTGCGCGAGTGGGTGCGGCGCGACGCGCACACCATCGGCCTGCGCTACCGGCTCGGCGTCGACGCCGCCCCGGTGCACGAGGCGGTGGCGGGCGTGCCGCGGCCGCCCGCCCCCGAGGACCTGCGCGCCCTGGCCGACCAGGTGCTGTCCGGCGTCTACGCCGGCGACCTCGCCGTCGCGCTGGAGCGTGCCGCCTCGTTCTGCCGCATCCTCGCCACCGGCGCCGCCTTCGACGCCGACGCCCGCGAGGTCGCGGACCCGGCCGGGGCCACCCGGATGACCCGCGGCGCCGCCGACCTGCAGCGCACGGCGCAGGAGCTCGAGCAGGCGGCGGGCCTGTGGCGCGCGGACCGGCTGGACTGAGCCCCCACCGATCCTCGACCGGGCCTCGACCGGGCCTCGACCGAGCCTCGGCCGAGCCTCGACCGAGCGAGCCAGGGTGAGCGACCCGGGCGCTGAGCGACCCGGGCCCGGCGCGCCGGCGCGGCGGCGTCGCGCAGGCCACACCGCCCCGGGAATGCGCGCCGCGCGAGGTCGGTTAGTCTGGTTCGTGCGACGCCGGGCTGCGGTAGCCCCGGGCTCCATCTTCAGCCGCTACGAGCGGCCACGCGCCGAGAGGCGCTCCCGGTCCGGCGTCGCACACCACTCCTTCCCCGGACCACCGGGACCCTCGGCGTCGTCCCCACGACGCCCCGGCGCTGTCGCCGCTGGCCGCGGCGCCGCAACCGTCGACCGGACGACACACCGCGCGTTGGTCGGCACCGCTCGCGTCGCCCTACGCTGTGAGGGATCTGTCCTCTCGACCAGGAGAACGACGTGCGCCTGCGCCTGACACCGCGCGACACCACCTACTTCGACCTCTTCGCCGCCCTCGCGCAGCACAACGTCACCGGCGCCGGCCTCCTGGCCGAGCTGCTCGGCGCCGACCGGGCGGGCCGCAAGGCCATCGCGAAGCGGTTCGTCGACGCGGAGCACCTGGCGGACGACGCCGCGCACGCCATCATGAAGCGGCTCAACCAGACGTTCGTCACCCCGTTCGACCGGGACGACATCTACGGCCTCGCCTCCGCGCTGGACGACTGCATGGACGCGATGGAGGAGGCCGCCGACCTCATCGTGCTGTACAAGGTCGAGGACCTGCCGGCGCGCGTCTCCGAGGTCGTGCAGGTGCTGCAGCGCAGCGCCGAGCTCACCGCCGAGGCGATGCCGCGGCTGCGCTCGATGGAGCAGCTCTCCGAGTACTGGGTCGAGATCAACCGGCTCGAGAACCAGGGCGACAAGCTCCACCGCAAGCTCGTGGCGGAGCTCTTCGACGACCTGGCCGGCGACCCGGTGACGCTCATCAAGCTCAAGGAGATCGTCGACGTCCTCGAGGATGCCTGCGACGCCTTCGAGCAGGTGGCCAACATGGTCGAGACGATCGCGCTCAAGGAGTCCTGAGGCGTGGAAGCAGCCCTCGTCGTCCTCGTGGTGGCCCTGGCCCTCGGGTTCGACTACACCAACGGCTTCCACGACGCGGCGAACGCCATCGCCACGTCGGTCTCGACGCGGGCGCTGACCCCGCGCGTGGCGCTGCTCATGGCCGCCGTCATGAACTTCGTCGGCGCGCTGCTCGGCACCGAGGTGGCCGAGACGATCGCGCACTCGATCATCGACCTCGACAGCCAGACCAGCCACACCGTGCTCGTGGTGGTGCTGTGCGCGCTCGTCGGCGCGATCGTGTGGAACCTCATCACCTGGTGGTTCGGGCTGCCGTCGTCGTCCACGCACTCGCTCATCGGCGGGCTCGTGGGCGCCGGCCTGGCCGGCGGGCTGCTGGTCTACTGGGGCAACGTGTACGACAAGGTCGTGCTGCCCATGGTGATCTCGCCGCTGGTCGGCTTCGGCCTGGCGTTCCTGGCCATGGTGGCGGTGCTGTGGATCTGGCGGAACGCCGCCCCGTCCCGCACCACCCGCCGGTTCCGGCACGCACAGACCGTCTCGGCCGCCGCGATGGCGCTGGGCCACGGCCTGCAGGACGCCCAGAAGACGATGGGCGTCATCTACATGGCGCTGCTCACCGTCGGGTGGGCCGACCGCGACGCCGGCATCCCGCTGTGGGTCAAGCTCGCCGCCGCGGCCGCCATCTCGCTCGGCACCTACTCGGGCGGCTGGCGCATCATGCGCACCCTCGGCAGGCGCATCATCGAGCTCGACCCGGCGCGCGGCTTCGTGGCCGAGTCGGTCGCCGCGACCGTGCTGTACGTCAACGCGTTCGCGCTGCACGCCCCCGTGTCGACGACGCACACGATCACCTCGGCGATCATGGGCGTCGGCGCCACCCGCCGGCTGTCGGCGGTGCGATGGGGCGTGGCCAAGAACATCGCCTTCGCCTGGATCCTCACGATCCCGGCCGCGGCGCTCGTGGCGGCGCTGGCCACGTGGGCGCTGACCCCGCTCCTGGGCTGAGGAGTCGCCTCCGGGGTTGCTCCCGCCTTCCAGGGTCGACCCTCCCTCCAGCAGCTGTCAGTACCAGCGCGGGCCATACCGTGCGCTGGTGCTGACACGCGGTGCACCCGGCCGCGGTGTCAGTACGAGCGCGTGCTCCAGCGTGCGTCCGTACTGACAGGTGCCGGCGCGGGCCCTGCGCCAGGACGCAGGTAGTGCTCGAGCACCGCGCGCACCCGCTCCGGCTCCGCCCTCAGCGCCGCCGCAGGGATGCGCAGCCGGACCGTGCGCTCGTCCGGCAGCAGCTCCGCGTCGCGCATCAGGTCGGCGTACCAGCGCGCGGCCTCCATGTGCCCGACGCCGTCGACCTCCACCACGAGCTGCCGCCCGTCGCGCAGCTGCCAGACCGCGTCGAGGTATCGCCACCGCCCGCGCGCGTCCCGGCGCCGCTCCTGCCGGACCGGCGCCGGCAGCCGCGCCTCCCGGCACAGGTGCGCCAGGTCGATCTCGCTCAGGGCGTCGGCCCCGCCGGCGATGTCGCCGAGGCTGCGCTGCATGAGCGTGCGGAAGCGCACCCTGCCGACGTGGTCGAGCTGGTCCGCCAGCCGGTCCGGCGTCGTGAGCCCCTGCCGCACGACGGCGGCCAGGAGCCCGACGGCGGTCCGCCCCGACGTCTGCCACGCCGCGGCGTCGACGGCGCACCGTTCCACGCGGAACACCGGGAGCCCGTCGCGTCGCACCACGTCCTCCGCCGCGAACCGCCGCGATTCGTGGACCACGACGCCCACCGGTCGGAAGGGCTTCGCCCCCCGCGGCACGACGACGTGCAGCCCCGGCCGGTCCCAGCCGGTCAGCCCGTGGCGCGCCAGGCCCGTCCACGACCCCACGGCCACGTCACCCGGGGCGCCGAGCACGGCGAGCCACAGGCGGGCGTCCGCGCTCAGCGGGCCGGTGTGCACGACGACGAGCTCCCGGCACACCAGCCGCCAGCGGCCTGCGGCGACGTGCTCCGCCACGTGCCCGCGCCGGTAGCCGAGCACCCGCAGCTGCTCGCGGCTCACCACCCCGTGCTGCCGCAGCGCGGTGGCCGCGAGGGTCTCGTCCCGCAGAGCCTGCCGTGATCCCGTCATGGGCTCGATCGTGGGTGCCCCGCGGGCGGCCGCGCTGCAGTCGGTGGCCGTGCTGGGGACGACGTCCACGACGACGTCCCTGTGCACACGCGTTCGCCCAGCCCGCGCCTGTCAGTACGTGCGCACGCCATACCGTGCGCTCGTACTGACACACGGGTCCGCCCGGGGGAGTGTCAGTACCAACGCACGCCATACCGTGCGCTCGTACTGACACACGGGCTGGGCACGGCAGGCAGGGCAGGTCAGGCCAGCGGCGGGGTCACGTGCTCCGCCGCCACCACCCGCGGGCCCTTGGCCGTCAGCGCCACGTGGGCCACCAGCATCTCGCCCGGCTCCAGGTACGGGTCCTTGCCGGGCAGCGCGTCGGCCACCGAGCGGCGCGAGTGCTGGCCCAGCACGTCGAGCACCGTGGACAGCACCGGACGGTGCGTGCACAGCACCGACGACCGCGGCGTCTCCAGCAGCTGGCGCACCGCCGCGGCCACCCGCGCGGGGGAGCGCTCGTGCTCCACCTCGGCCAGGTGCTCGCTGTACTCCGGGCGCACGCCGGCGGCCCGCACGTACGGCTCCACGGTGGCGGCGCACCGCTCCCAGCGGGAGCTGAGCACCGTCGTCACGCCGTAGGCGGCCAGCACCGGCACCACCGCCGCGGCGTGCGCGTACCCGAGCGGCGTCAGCGGCCGGTCCGGCTCCTCGCCGTGCCAGGCGTCGCGCGGCAGGGCCCGGCCGTGGCGCACGATGACGACGGCGTGGGTGTCCAGCCGCCCGTGCTCGAACTCGTTGACCAGCGCCGCCAGCGGCTTGCGGTCGGCGCGGCGCGTGAGCATCTGGGGAGCGTCCGCGGCGTCCACCCACTCGACCTTGTCGACCTCGTCGGGGCTCGCCGGCGCCAGCGGCGGGCGCGCCGCGAGGGGTGCACGGTCACCCGGCACCTTCGCCTCGCGCGCCGCCCAGTACCTCACGGTCTTCCACCGGCCCTCGGGCAGCTTGTACCGCAGCCCCGGCAGGGACGGGCCGATGATCACGGGGCCGCCGGTCTCCTCGGCCACCTCGCGCACGGCCGCGGCCTGCTCCGGCTCGACGGCCTCGAGCTTGCCCTTGGGCCACGACCAGTCGTCGTACCGCGGGCGGTGCACCATCTGCACCTGCAGCCGGCCGCCCGCGACGCGCCACACGAGCCCGCCCGCGGTGCGCACCGCGGGCGTCCGGGCCGCGGCGCTCACGAGGCGAGCCCGGCCGCCCGCCGACGGCGGTCC
>NZ_LWGM01000135.1 GCF_001750215.1 Isoptericola variabilis
AGGCCCGCGGGCCCCGGCCTCCGGACCGGGGGTTCCCCTCCCCGCACGCGAGGCGTGCGGACGAGGTTCGTGGTGGTGCGCTGGGGCGACGGCGAGCGCGGAGTCGGCCACCAGGAAGTGCGGCGCGGCGCGGGTGACCTCGACCGTGACCATGTCGCCCGGCCGGGGCAGGCGCGGGTCGAGGTCGGCGGCCGGGCCCAGGCGCGGGTCGGCGAGCGACTCGGGCGCCTCAGCGACCCCCAGGCTGCCGGCGGGCAGGGCGAAGTGCACCAGGCGGTTGTCGGGGGCGCGGCCCGACAGGCGGCGCGTCTCGCCGTCCTTCTTGCCCGAGCCCTCGGCGACGAGCACCTCGAGGGTGCGGCCCACCTGGGCGGCCGACTCCTCGGCGGAGATCCGCTCCTGCAGGGCCAGGAGCCGCTCGAACCGCTCCTGGACGACCTCCTTGGGCAGCTGGCCCGCCATCGTCGCGGCGGGCGTGCCCGGGCGCGGCGAGTACTGGAACATGAACGCCGAGCTGAACCGCGAGGCCTCGACCACGCGCATGGTCTCGAGGAAGTCCTCCTCGGTCTCGCCCGGGAAGCCCACGATGATGTCCGTGGTGATGGCCGCGTCCGGGATCGCCGCGCGGACGCGCTCGAGGATGCCGAGGAACTTCGCCGACCGGTACGACCGGCGCATGGCGCGCAGGACCTGGTCCGAGCCCGACTGCAGCGGCATGTGCAGCTGCGGCATCACGTTGGGGGTCTCGGCCATGGCGGCGATGACGTCGTCGGTGAACGCGGCGGGGTGCGGGCTGGTGAAGCGGACCCGCTCCAGGCCCTCGATCTGCCCGCACGCGCGCAGCAGCTTGGCGAACGCGCCGCGGTCGCCGAACTCGACGCCGTAGCTGTTGACGTTCTGCCCCAGCAGCGTGACCTCGACGGCGCCCGCGGCGACGAGCGCCTCGACCTCGGCGAGGATCTCGCCGGGCCGCCGGTCGCGCTCCTTGCCGCGCAGGTGCGGCACGATGCAGAAGGTGCAGGTGTTGTTGCAGCCCACCGAGATGGACACCCAGCCGGCGTAGACGCTCTCGCGCCGGGTCGGCAGGGTGGAGGGGAAGACCTGCAGCGACTCGGCGATCTCGACCTGCGCCTCGGCGTTGTGCCGCGCGCGCTCGAGCAGCACCGGCAGCGCGTCGAGGTTGTGGGTGCCGAAGACGACGTCGACCCACGGCGCCTTGCCGACGATCTCGCCGCGGTCCTTCTGCGCGAGGCAGCCGCCGACGGCGATCTGCATGCCGGGACGGTCGGCCTTGACCGACGCGAGCTGGCCCAGGTTGCCGTACAGGCGCGTCGCGGCGTTCTCGCGCACCGCGCAGGTGTTGATGACCACGACGTCGGCGCGGCTCGCCGCCTCGTCCTCCTTGGAGGCGCGCACGTACCCGGCCTGCTCGAGCAGGCCGGCCATGTGCTCGGAGTCGTGCACGTTCATCTGGCACCCGAGGGTGCGCACGACGTACGTCAGGGGCTGAGATGCGGTGGTCGTGGACATCGTTCCTAGGGTACGTTCCCGGGCCCAGCGGTACGGACGGCCAGGGGCCGGCTCCTGTGGTGGTGACCCAGGGCATATCGTTACCGGACCGATGCCAACCGCGTCACACCGTGAGCCCCTCCCCGAAACATGATGAGGGCATCATGGCCCGCGGCCGACCACCGACTGATGGGGTTGAACGTATGGAAACCGGCGCGCCCGCCCTCGTGGAGCTCAAGGGCGTCAACAAGCACTTCGGCGACCTGCACGTCCTGCGCGACATCGACCTGACCGTGCGCAAGGGCGAGGTGCTGGTCGTCATCGGCCCGTCGGGGTCGGGCAAGTCGACGCTCTGCCGCGCCATCAACCGCCTGGAGACGATCGACGACGGCGAGATCCGCGTCGACGGCAAGCCGCTGCCCGCCGAGGGCAAGGACCTGGCCCGCCTGCGCGCCGAGGTCGGGATGGTCTTCCAGTCGTTCAACCTCTTCGCGCACAAGACCGTGCTCGACAACGTGACGCTCGGCCCGCGCAAGGTGCGCGGCACCGCGAAGGCGGCGGCCGAGCAGGAGGCGCTCGCGCTCCTCGACCGCGTGGGCGTCAAGAACCAGGCCCGCAAGATGCCGGCGCAGCTCTCGGGCGGCCAGCAGCAGCGCGTCGCGATCGCCCGCGCCCTGGCCATGCACCCCAAGGTCATGCTCTTCGACGAGCCGACCTCCGCCCTCGACCCCGAGATGGTCAACGAGGTGCTCGACGCGATGGTCGCCCTGGCCCGCGAGGGCATGACGATGATCGTGGTGACCCACGAGATGGGCTTCGCCCGCAAGGCGGCCGACCGCGTCGTGTTCATGGCCGACGGCCAGATCGTCGAGGAGGCCGACCCGGACACGTTCTTCACCGCGCCGCGCAGCGACCGGGCGAAGGACTTCCTGTCGAAGATCCTCGTCCACTGATCTCGGCCGGCGCCCGCCCGCGGCGCCGACGTCCGCGGGGTCCGGCCCCGCCCACGAGTTCCTCCCGCACCATGACAGATCGAAGGGGACCCATCATGCGCAAGCGCACCACGGGCCTGCTGGCTCTCGCGGCCACGGCCGCTCTGACCCTGTCCGCCTGCTCGGGCGCCGAGGTCGGCGGCTCCGGCGGCGGCGACGACGCCTCGCCGACCGGCTCGGCCGGCGGCGACAGCATCCGCATCGGCATCAAGTTCGACCAGCCGGGCCTGGGCTACCAGGACGGCGACCAGTACACCGGCTTCGACGTCGACGTCGCCACGTACGTCGCGAACGAGCTCGGCTACTCCGCCGACCAGATCGAGTGGGTCGAGGCCCCGTCGGCCCAGCGCGAGCAGCTGCTGCAGACCGGCCAGGTCGACATGATCTTCGCGACCTACTCGATCACCGACGAGCGCAAGCAGGTCGTCAGCTTCGCCGGCCCGTACTTCGTCGCCGGCCAGGACCTCCTGGTCGCCGCCGACAACACCGACATCACGGGCCCCGAGTCGCTCAACGGCAAGAACCTGTGCTCCGTCACGGGCTCCACGTCCGCCCAGCGGATCAAGGACGAGTACGCGCAGGACGTGAACCTGCTCGAGCGTCCCGGCTACTCCGAGTGCGTCACGGCGCTCACGGGCGGCCAGGTCGACGCGGTGACGACCGACGACATCATCCTCGCCGGCCTCGCCGCGACCCCGGCCAACGCCGGCAAGCTCAAGGTCGTCGGCAACCCGTTCTCGGAGGAGCGCTACGGCGTCGGCATCCCGCAGGACTCCGACCAGTGCCAGGCGATCAACGACGCCATCGCGAAGATGATCGAGGACGGCGCCTGGGAGGAGGCCGTCACCACGAACACCGAGGGCACCGGCTACACGCCCAACGCGGAGATGAACCCGCCGTCGCAGGACGCCTGCGCCTGACGCACACCCGCGGCGGGGCGCCCTGGCGGGCGCCCCGCCGCGCCGTTTCCCCTCCCCTCCACCCCGTCGAAAGGTGACCGGTGGACGACGACTACCTGTCCGGCTTCCTGGCGCTGTTCGAGCAGTACGACGTGCTCGGCGCGTTCTGGACCAACATCCAGCTGACGTTCTTCGGTGCGATCCTCGCGCTCGTCCTCGGCACGGTCCTGGCGGTCATGCGCATCTCGCCGCTGCCGTCGCTCGCCTGGGCGGGCGGGGCGTACGTCAACGTCTTCCGTAACACGCCGCTGACCGTGATCATGACCTTCCTGGTCCTGGCGGTGTGGACGCAGCTGGGCGTCAACCTGTCCCCGAGCTTCCAGTGGAACTTCTTCTGGCTGGCCGTGGTCGGCCTCGGGGTGTACCACGCCGCGTTCGTGTGCGAGGCGATCCGGTCGGGCGTCAACACCGTGCCCGTGGGCCAGGCGGAGGCGGCGCGCGCGATCGGCCTGCCGTTCCTGTCCGCGGCGTGGCTGGTCATCCTGCCGCAGGCGTTCCGCGGCGCCGTCGCCCCGCTGGGCAACACGCTCATCGCGCTGCTGAAGAACTCCACCGTCGCGGCCGCCGCGTCGGTCACCTGGGAGACGTCCAGCCTCATGAAGACGATGATCGAGTTCCAGCCGAACTACATCTGGGAGATCTTCGCAACCTTCGCGATCGGCTACGTGATCCTGGTGATCCCGATCGGCGTGCTGACCACCTCGCTGTCCAACCGTCTGGCGGTGAAGCGATGAGCTCCTCGGTCCTCTTCGACGCCCCCGGCCCGCGCGGCCGGCGCAGGCAGGCCGCCGGCAACGTCGTCGGCGCCCTCGTGGTGGTGGCGCTGCTGGCCTGGGTGGCGTTCGTGCTCTACGACCGGGGCCAGTTCTCGGCTGCGCTGTGGGGCCCGGCCCTGGACGCGCGCGCCTGGCAGTTCTACTACGTCCCCGGCCTGGTCAACACGCTGCGCGCGGCCGCCTTCGCGACCGTCGGCGCGGTCGTCTTCGGCCTCGTGTTCGGCATGGGCCGCCTGTCGCACCTGCGCCCCGTGCGGTGGGTGTCCTCGGTGGTCGTGGAGTTCTTCCGCGCCGTGCCGGTGCTGCTGATGATGGTGTTCTTCAACGCCCTCTTCGGCTTCTTCCTCGAGGGCCTGGTGGCCGAGCCGGCGTTCGCGGCCGTGGTCGTCGCCCTCGTGCTCTACAACGGGTCGGTCATCGCCGAGCTGGTGCGCTCGGGCGTGAACAACCTGCCGAAGGGCCAGGGCGAGGCGGGCCTGTCCATCGGCCTGACCCAGGGCCAGACGCTGCGCTCGGTGCAGCTGCCGCAGGCGCTCATCGCGATGCTGCCCGCGCTGGTCTCCCAGCTCGTCGTCGTGCTCAAGGACTCGGCGCTGGGCCAGCTGATCGCCTACGCCGAGCTGCTGCGCTCGGCGCAGGTGCTGCAGGCGGGCTCCGGCAACCCGCTGCAGACGCTGTTCGTGGCCGCGGTGCTGTTCATCGCGCTCAACTGGGTGCTCTCCGGGGTCGCCCACCTCCTGGCGCGGCGGCTGTCCAGCCGCACCTCCGGCACCACGGACGAGGGTCCGGGCATCGGCCCCGGCCCGGTGGCCGGCGCCGGCATCGGCCAGACCTGAGCGACCCGCTCCGCGTACGCACGAGGGCCTCCGACCGTTTCCGGTCGGAGGCCCTCGTCGTCACGCCGCCGTCGTGCGGCCGTCGTCGTGCGGCCGCCCTCGCGCGGCCGGGCGCTCACTCCAGGTCGGCGAGGTCCTCGGTGTCCTCCCCCTCGGCCGCCAGCGCCTCGCGCACCGCCGCGAACGCGACGCCGGCGCCGTAGCCCTTGCGGGCGAGCGCGGCCGCGGCGCGGCGCACGCGCACGTCCCGGTCGAGGCCGCGGGTGCGCGCGACGAGCCGCCGGGCGAGCGCGCCGGCCGTGGCGCGCTCGTCGTCGGGCTCCACCTGCTCCAGCGCCTCGGCGGCGGTGTCGTCGTCGATCCCGCGCCGGCGCAGCTCGACGGCGATGGCACGCCGGGCGAGGCCCCGCTCGGCGTGCCGGGTGCGCACGATGAGGTGCGCGTAGCCGGTGTCGTCCACGAGGCCCACCTCGTCGAACCGGTCGAGCAGCGGGCCGACGACGTGCTCGGGGTAGCCCTTGCGGGCCAGCGACTGCTCGAGCTCGTGGCGACTCTTGGGCGCCGCGGTGAGGATGCGCAGCAGGGTCTCGCGCGCGAGCTCCCCCGCCTCCGCCACGCCGATCTCGCCGGCCTCGAGCCGCTCGGCGACCGTGCGGCGCGGGGCGCGAGGAGCGCGCGGCCCGCGCTCGCCGTCACCCTCACCACGACGGCCGGGGCGGCCGCGACGCTTCCCCACGCCGCGACCGCCCCGGCCGTCCTGCTCGTCCGGCCCGAAGGGCTCGTCCGTCATCGTGCGCCCGTCCGTCAGAACGGCGCCTTCTTGCCCTTGCCGGCGCCCGCACCGACCGGCACGGGCGCGGCGTCGACGGGTGCCGCGGCACCGGCCGCGACCTCGTCGGCGGGCGCGTCGACCCGCGCGCCCACGCCGAGCTTCTCCTTGATGCGCTTCTCGATCTCGTTGGCGAGGTCGGGGTTGTCGCGCAGGAACTTGCGGGCGTTCTCCTTGCCCTGGCCGAGCTGGTCGCCCTCGTAGGTGAACCACGAGCCGGACTTGCGCACGAGGCCGTGCTCCACGCCCATGTCGATGAGGCCGCCCTCGCGCGAGATGCCGACGCCGTAGAGGATGTCGAACTCCGCCTGCTTGAACGGCGGGGCCATCTTGTTCTTGACGATCTTGACGCGCGTGCGGTTGCCGACCGCGTCCGTGCCCTCCTTGAGGGTCTCGATGCGGCGGATGTCCATGCGCACCGAGGCGTAGAACTTCAGCGCCTTGCCACCCGTCGTCGTCTCCGGGGAGCCGAAGAAGACGCCGATCTTCTCGCGCAGCTGGTTGATGAAGATCGCGGTGGTGCCCGAGGCGTTGAGCGCACCGGTGATCTTGCGCAGCGCCTGGGACATGAGGCGAGCCTGCAGACCCACGTGGCTGTCGCCCATCTCGCCCTCGATCTCCGCCTTGGGCACGAGCGCCGCGACCGAGTCGATGACGATGATGTCCAGGGCGCCGGAGCGGATCAGCATGTCCGCGATCTCGAGCGCCTGCTCGCCGGTGTCCGGCTGGGAGACCAGGAGCGCGTCGGTGTCGACGCCCAGCTTCTTGGCGTACTCGGGGTCGAGCGCGTGCTCGGCGTCGATGAACGCCGCGATGCCGCCCGCGCGCTGCGCGCTGGCGACCGCGTGCAGCGCCACCGTCGTCTTGCCGGAGGACTCGGGGCCGTAGACCTCGATGATGCGGCCGCGCGGCAGGCCGCCGATGCCGAGGGCGACGTCCAGCGCGATGGAGCCGGTGGGGATCACCTCGACGGGAGCACGGGTCTCGTCGCCGAGGCGCATGACCGAGCCCTTGCCGAAGCTGCGGTCGATCTGGGCGAGCGCGGCCTCGAGGGCCTTGTCGCGGTCTGCCGGTGCGGGCATGTCGGTCACCTTTGCGTTCGGGGCGCGGCGGGTCCGCGCCGGCTTCTGTGCCTGCGTGCTCATCGGTCTCGACCGTATGCGCAGCCACCGACACGAGCGCCTCCTCCGGCCCCCGCCTGTCGACGAGGTTCCAGAACCCGTGCCTGTGCACCACTCTAGCCGAACGCGTGTTCGAACGACAGGCCCCTGTCAGGTGTGTCGCACCGAACACCGGGTGGCCGTCGCGACCTGCGACCGCACCAGGAAGGGTCCGTGGACGGCCTCGTCCCCGTGGCCCGCGGCAGCGTCGCGGCTCAGCGGCTCAGCGGCTCAGCGGCTGGGCGGCGGTGCCTGGCGCTCGGCGCCGTGGCCCCAGCGCCGGGAGTCGGGCACGTCGAGGGCGTCGCACAGCGCGTGCCAGACGTCGCGGGGCTGCAGGCCCGCCTCGAGCGCCTGCACCGGCGTGCGGTCCCCGAGCCGGGGCAGCACCTGCTCGCGCACGAGCGACCGCCCGTACGCCGGCCCGAAGACCTCGTCGACGAGCTGCCAGAACTCCCGCTCACGCACGTGCCCAGCCTCGCACGACGGTCAAGGCGGCGCGGCACCGGCAGGGCACCCTGCGCGGCACCCTGCGCGGCACCGGGGCGGTCACGGGGCCGTCCCGACGGCGGCCTGGCGGCGGCCCGGCGGCGCACCGCCGCGCCGAGGCGCTCCGCCCGCCGGCCGCCCCGCGCCTGTCGGTGGTCGGCGGCAGAATGGCCGGGTGACCACGCCCGACGCAGGACCCGACGGAGTGCCCGGCGGAGTGCCCGACGGAGTGCCCGACGACGGCGAGGGCGCTGCGCCCGACCCGCTCGCCCGGTTCGGCCCGGCCACGCGCGAGTGGTTCCGCGGCGCGTTCGAGGGGCCGACCCCGGCCCAGGCGGGCGCGTGGGACGCGGTCGCGGCGGACCGGCACGCGCTGGTCGTGGCCCCGACCGGCTCGGGCAAGACGCTGGCGGCCTTCCTGTGGGCCATCGACCGGCTGCACCACGAGCCGGTGCCCGAGGACCGCTCGCGGCGCTGCCGGGTGCTGTACGTCTCGCCGCTCAAGGCGCTGGCGGCGGACGTGCAGCGCAACCTGCGCTCGCCGCTCACCGGCATCCGTCAGGCCGCCGTGCGCCTCGGGCTCGAGACGCCCGAGGTCACGGTGGGCATGCGCACCGGCGACACCCCGGCCGCCGAGCGCCGGTCCTTCGCCACGCGGCCGCCGGACGTCCTGGTCACCACGCCGGAGTCCCTCTTCCTGGTGCTCACCTCGCAGGCGCGCGCCGGCCTGCTCGGGGTCGAGACGGTCATCGTCGACGAGATCCACGCCGTTGCCGGCACCAAGCGCGGCGCGCACCTGGCGCTGACGCTCGAGCGGCTCGACGCCCTGCTGGAGCGGCCGGCCCAGCGCGTGGGCCTCTCGGCGACGGTGCGCCCGGTCGCGGAGGTCGCGTCCTTCCTCGGCGGCCACCGGTCCGCGGCCGAGGGCGGGCGCGAGGTCGTCGTGGTCCAGCCGCCGGCCGAGAAGCGCTGGGACATCGACGTCGTCGTGCCGGTGCCCGACCTCGCCGACCTGGACGCCGCGGTCTCGCGCAGCGGTCCCGACGACGGCAGCGCGGCCCTCGACCCGGTCGGCGTGCCGGGCGTGCCGGACCTCACGGGCGACGCGACGTCCCCGCTGCGCCGCGCGTCGGTGTGGCCGCACGTCGAGGAGCGGGTGGTCGACCTGGTCGCGGCGCACCGCTCCACGCTCGTGTTCGCCAACTCCCGGCGCAGCGCCGAGCGCCTCACCGCGCGGATGAACGAGACGTGGGCGCAGCGCCTCGGCCTCGCGGTCGAGGACCCGGGCCGGGAGTGGGCGGCGCAGGCGCCGGGGCAGTCGGGCACCGCGGCGGCGCTGCCCGCGGCGATCGCGAGCGCCGACCGGGAGAGCGCGGGGCGCGCCGGCTGGCAGGTGGGCCTGCCGCCCACGCTGGCCACCAGCGACGACGCCTGGGCGCAGCGGGCGGCCGCGGACGCCGACGCGGTGGCGCGGCACTGGGCCGGCGACGGGCGTGTCGGCGCCGTCCGGCTCGACGCCGAGGGCCGGCACGCCGTGGAGCACGACGGCGTCCGGTTCGCGGTGCGTC
>NZ_LWGM01000136.1 GCF_001750215.1 Isoptericola variabilis
ATCGCCGCCCAGCGCCCGAGGCCCGCCTCGACGCGGTCGCGGGCCGGCGAGGGCGGGCGCGCGACGAGCTCGGCCGCCAGCTCCGTCGCCAGCAGCTCCAGCTCCGCGCGCGACAGGTGCGCCAGCCACGGCAGCCTCGCCGACATGGCACGAGTGTGCCCGCCCGGGCGCCCCCGCACCAGCGTCCCCGGGCGTGCGCCCGGGGTGAGGTGCTCGGACGGCCGACGGCGGCCGGCCCGTGGGGACCGGCCGCCGTCGGGCCGAGACCGCGCGGTCGCGGTCGCTGGGCGCGTCAGCCGCGCGGCACGTTCGCCACGCCGTCGGGCAGCAGCCGCCGCCCGAGCACCCGCTCGCTGTACCCGGTGCGGTCGAGGTACGGCGTGATGCCGCCGGTGTGGAAGCCCCACCCGGCGCCGAGGATCATGCACAGGTCGACCTGCTGGGGCGTGGCCACGACGCCCTCGTCGAGCATGCGGCCGACCTCCGCCGTGAGCCCGGTGAGCACCGCGTCGAGCACGCCCGGCCCGTCGAGCACGCCCGGCTCGCCCGGGCGGGCGGGGCCGAACACCGCCTGGACGGCGGGGTCGACCGGCTTGGGCAGCCCGGGCGCCGGCGGGTCGAGGACCACCCGGACGCCGTCGGCGACGATCTTCTCCAGGCCCGGCGAGGCCGGGAACCGCTCGGGCCCGAGGTCATCGCGCAGCGAGGTGAGCACGTGCAGCCCGACCGCGGGCCCCACGAGGTCGAGCAGCTCGAAGGTCGGCATGGGGAAGCCCAGCGGGGCGAGCGCCGCGTCGGCGACCTCGACCGGCGTGCCGTCCTCGATCGCGCCGAGCACCTGGCCCATGACCAGCAGCAGGAGCCGGTTGACGACGAAGCCGGGGCGGTCGGCGACCAGCACCGCCGTCTTGCGCAGCCTCGTGGTCACGGCGAATGCCGTGGCCAGCGCCTCGTCGCCGGTCCGCTCGGCCCGCACCACCTCCACCAGCGGCATCTGCGCCACCGGGTTGAAGAAGTGGATGCCCACGACGCGCTGGGGGTGGCGCAGGCCCGCGGCCATCTCCGTCACCGACAGGGCCGAGGTGTTGGTGGCCAGCACCGTCTCGGGGCTCACCACCTGCTCGAGCTCGGCGAACACCTTCTGCTTGAGCGACAGGATCTCGGTGACCGCCTCGACCACGACGTCGCAGTCGGCGAGGTCGTGCAGGTCGGTGGTGCCGCGCACGGACGCGAGGACGCGGGCCGCGGCGTCGGGCGACATGCGGCCGCGGGCGACGAGCCTGTCCACGGTGGCCCGCACGTAGCCCAGGCCCTTCTCGACGCGCTCGGTGTCGAGGTCGCGCATGACCACGGGGACCTGCAGCCGCTGGGCGACCAGCAGGGCGATCTGCGCGGCCATGAGGCCGGCCCCCACGATGCCGACGCGCGTGACCGGCCGGGCCAGCGCCGGGTCGGGCGCGCCCTGCGGCTTCTTGCCGCCCGAGACGAGCTGGAAGGCGTAGACGGCGGCGCGCATCTCGTCGGTCATGAGCAGGTCGGCCAGCGCCTCGTCCTCGGCGGCGAACGCCGCGGCGCGGTCGTAGCCGGGCGCGGGCGCCGCGGCGGCGGCCAGCAGGTCCAGCGCCCGGTAGGGCGCCGGCCGCGACCCTGCGACGACGGCGTCGAGGTAGCGGCGCGTGCCGGCGACGACCGCCTCCACCACGGGCGCGGGGTCGGGCTCGCGCCGCGGCACGGCGACCTCACCGCGGACCACGCGGGCGGCCCAGGCGATCGACTGCTCGAGGAAGTCGGCGGCGTCGAACAGCGCGTCGACCAGGCCGAGCTCCAGCGCCTCGGCGGGCTTGTACGGCTTGTTGGCGGCCGGGCGGCGCAGCACCACGTCGACGGCCTTCTCGATGCCGAGCAGCCGCGGCACCAGGTACGCCCCGCCCCAGCCGGGCACCAGGCCGAGGCCGGTCTCCGGCAGGCCGAGCCCGCCGGCGTCGGCGGCGACCGTGCGGTAGTCGCAGTTCAGCGCCACCTCGAGGCCGCCCCCGAGGGCCAGGCCGTTGACGAACGCGAAGGTCGGCACCCCGGCGTCGTGCAGCAGCTCGTAGGCGCGGTGCCCGGAGCGGCCGAGCTCGAGCGCCTCCTCGCGCGTGGTGACGGCGCCCACGCCGAGCAGGTCGGCGCCGGCGGCCAGGACGTACGGCTTGCCGGTGACGCCGATGGCGGCGATCTCGCCGCGGGCGGCGCGCCCGCGCAGCTCGGTGAGGCGCTCGGCGAGCTCGGCCATGCCCTGCGGGCCGAGGGTGTTCGGCTTGGTGTGGTCGAGGCCGTTGTCGAGGGTGACGAGCGCCATCGTGCCCGCGCCGCCGGGCATCCGCACGTCACGCACCAGCGCGTGGGTGACGCGCTCCGCGCGGGCCGTGGTGGGGGAGTCGGTCATCGCGTCAGTCCTCCTGCTCGGCGGTGTGCTGGCTGGTGTGGCCGGAGTAGTCGGGGTGGTGCGGGTTCTCCCAGACCACGCTGCCGCCCTGGCCGAGGCCGACGCACAGCGTGGTGAGCCCGTAGCGCACCTCCGGGTGCTGCGCGAACTGCCGGGCCAGCTGCGTCATGAGCCGCACGCCGGAGCCGGCCAGCGGGTGGCCCATCGCGATGGCGCCGCCGTACGGGTTGACCCGCGGGTCGTCGTCGGCGATCCCGAAGTGGTCGAGGAACGCCAGGACCTGGACGGCGAACGCCTCGTTGATCTCGATCAGGCCGATGTCGTCGATGGTCAGGCCGGCCTGCGCGAGCGCCTTCTCGGTGGCGGGCACCGGGCCCAGGCCCATCACGGCCGGGTCGACGCCGGCGTAGGCGGAGGCGACCAGCCGCATGCCCACGGGCAGGCCGAGCTCGGCCGCCACGTCGCCCGCCGCCAGGAGCGCCGCCGTGGCACCGTCGGTGAGCGGCGAGCTCGTGGCGGCGGTGACGCGACCGCCGGGGCGGAACGGCGTCCGCAGGTCGCGGATGCCCTCGAGCGTGGTGCCGGGGCGCGGCAGCTCGTCCTCGGTGGCCAGGCCCCAGCCGCGCTCGGCGGAGCGCACGGCGACCGGCACGAGCTCGGGGCCGACGTCGCCGTCGGCCAGCGCCTTGGCGTACTTGGCCTGGCTCGCGACGGCGTAGGCGTCCGCACGCTCCTTGGTCAGGTGCGGGAGGCGGTCGTGCAGGTTCTCCGCGGTGACGCCCATGTTGAGCGCCTCGGCATCGACCAGCCGCTCGGCGACGAACCGCGGGTTGGGGTCGGCGTCGAAGCCCATGGGGTGGCGGCCCATGTGCTCCACGCCGCCGGCCACGACGACGTCCTGGGCCCCGACGGCGATGCCGTTGGCCGTGGTCGTCACCGCGGTCATGGCGCCGGCGCACATCCGGTCGATCGCGTAGCCCGGCACGGTGCGCGGCAGGCCGGCGAGCACCGCGACCGTGCGGCCGAGCGTCAGGCCCTGGTCGCCCTGCTGCGTCGTGGCGGCGATCGCCACCTCGTCGACGCGCTCGGGCGGCAGCTCGGGGTGGCGGCGCAGCAGCTCGCGCACGGCCTTGACGATGAGGTCGTCGGCGCGCGTCTCGGCGTACAGCCCGTCGGGCCGCGCCTTGCCGAAGGGGGTGCGCACGCCCTCGACGAAGACGACGTCGCGCAGGCGGCGCTCGCGCGCGGCGCCCGGGCGGGTGGTCCGCGGGGCCTCAGTGGCTGCGGTCATGGCAGCTCCATCCGTGGGTCGGGACGACGGCGTCCGGGCAGAGCGACGCCGCTCGGCGAGCCTGTCCGACGCACGTCGTGAGCCAGGCCACAGCAGTACACGCTACCGCGGGTACCGGGAAATGCCCAACGGCGGATGAGACCGGGTCTCAGGGGCTGCCCCGGCGCGCCGCGCCGCCGGCCGGGCGGCTCGCGGCGGAGCGGCTGGTTGACCTGTCGTGGGGGGACCTGTCGTGGGGGGAACTGCTGCGGCGCACGCGCACGGCGTCTCCTTCGTCCTCGGCGTGCCGGCGGCGGCACGCGACCGCGGGGACGCTACGGAGCGCCGGTGGCAGGCCGGTGAACGACCGGCGTCGGCGCCCGTTCACCCAGGTGAACGGCGGTCGATGAGCCGCGCGCCGAAAACAGGTCGATTCGCGCCGGGGAATATCGCAGGCTCGTGAGACGTCGTAGACAACGGTCGTGCGCAGCGTCGCCGCGGTCGCCCCACCCCTTCCAGCCACCGGAGGCCCCATGGACGCCGCTGCCGCCCCGCCCACCGCCGCCCGCGCCGAACCGACGGCCGAGGCGAGCACCGGCGCGCCCGCCGCCGTCCCCGCCGACCTGCGCCCGGGCGTCCCGGCCGGCGCGCCGGCGTCGGACCGGCTGCCCCGCGAGCACGTCACCGTCATCGCCCTGCTGCTCGTCGCGGCGTTCGTGGTCATCCTCAACGAGACGACCATGGGCGTGGCGCTGCCGCCGATCATGGAGGACCTCGGCGTCACCGCGGCCACCGGTCAGTGGCTCACCACCGTGTTCATGCTGACCATGGCCGTGGTCATCCCGACCACCGGGTTCCTGCTGCAGCGCATCGGCACGCGCGGGTCCTACCTGGTGGCGATGTCGCTGTTCACCGCGGGCACGCTGCTGGCCGCGCTGGCGCCGGGCTTCGGCGTGCTGGTCACCGCGCGCGTCGTCCAGGCGAGCGGCACCGCGATCATGATGCCGCTGCTCATGACGACGGTGATGAACATCGTGCCGCCGCACCACCGCGGCCGCGTCATGGGCAACGTCTCGCTCGTCATCGCCGCGGCCCCGGCCATGGGCCCGACCCTGTCGGGCGCCGTCCTCGAGCCGCTGGGCTGGCGCGGCGTGTTCGGCGTCGTGCTGCCCATCTCCGCCGCCGCGCTCGTCCTCGGCGCCGTCAAGGTGCGCGACGTCTCGGACCGCGCCCGCAAGCGCCTCGACCTGCCGTCGGTGCTGCTCTCCGCCGTCGGCTTCGGCAGCCTGATCTTCGGGCTGTCCGCGCTGGGCGAGGGCGGCGCGTCACCGGTGCCGCCGGCCGTGCCGCTCGTCCTCGGCACCGTCGTCCTCGCGCTGTTCGCGTGGCGGCAGACGGCGCTGCAGCGGGCCGACGACGCGCTGCTCGACCTGCGCGTCTTCGCCTCGCGCGGGTTCTCCACGGGCCTGGCCGCGCTGGCCGTGAGCATGCTCGCGATGTTCGGCGCGCTCATCCTGCTGCCGCTCATCCTCCAGGACGCGCTGGGTCTCGAGCCGCTGGCCACCGGCTTGCTCGTGCTGCCCGGCGGCCTGGCGATGGGCCTGCTCGGGCCCGTGGTCGGCAACCTCTACGACCGCGTCGGCCCGCGGCCGCTGGTGATCCCCGGCGCCGTGCTGGTCATCGTCGCGATGGCCGGGATGGCCACCGTGCACGCGGACACGTCGTGGGGCTTCGTGCTCGCGGCGCACGTGGTGCTCAGCCTGGGCCTGAGCCTGCTGTTCACGCCGCTGTTCACCACCGCCCTGGGGTCGCTGACGCCGCGGTTCTACTCGCACGGCTCCGCCGCCATCGGCACGGTGCAGCAGCTCGCGGGCGCGGCCGGCACGGCCATGTTCGTGGCGCTGTTCAGCATCCGGTCCGAGGCGCTCCTGGCCGACGGCGCGGGGACCGCGGAGGCGCTCACCGGCGGCGCGCGCCTGGCGTTCGTCGTCGGCGCGGCCGTGATGGTCCTGGCCATCGTGGTCGGCTCCACGCTCCGCAAGCCGGCGGAGGCCCCGGCGGGCCACGGCGCCCACTGACGGCCCCTCCCGCGCGGGCGGCCTCCCCGGCCCCC
The DNA here is from genome assembly GCF_001750215.1 of Isoptericola variabilis. Lineage (GTDB taxonomy): Bacteria > Actinomycetota > Actinomycetes > Actinomycetales > Cellulomonadaceae > Puerhibacterium > Puerhibacterium variabilis_A. Next base: position 5,812 of record NZ_LWGM01000136.1, read on the forward strand.
GGCCCCCCGGCCCTCCGCTGGCCGACGGCTGGAGAAGCAGGACGAAACTCGCTGGGTTTCGTCCTACTTCTCCAGCCGTCGATGCGCACACGGCAGCTCCTTAGCGGCACGCAGGCCCCAACTCCTCACCCGCGAGCGGCCGAGCCGGGAGCGCCCAGCAGCGGCACGGCACCACGAGGGACGGGACCCCGGCGCACGCAGCCCTGACGTCGGAGCACCGGGCCCACCGCCCGTGACACCGCACCCGACCAGGCGTCCGTCCCGGTGAACCGCAGCACCACGTGCCCGGCGGCGACGAGCGGGTTCTGCCGTGCGCGGTCGCGGAAGAGTGCCCCGCCGGCCGAGTGGACGACGGCGCCGTCGACCTCCACGAGCAGCCAGCGGCCGCCCCCGAGGTACCAGGCGAGGTCGCAGCGGGCCACGACCTTCCCCGCCGCGTCGACGAGCTCGAGCTGCAGGACGTCCGGCGGGATGCCCGCGTCGATGCAGTCGGCACGAGCCCACGACTCCGCCGGCGACTCCGCGCGGCCGTCTGCCTGGCCCCACCAGTCGTGCGTGCGCGCGACGCCCCGGCGTCCCCGGGCGAGGTCGTGAGCGCGGTCCAGCCCACGACGGGTGACGAGCCGTCGACGGAGCGCGCTGTCCAGCACCGCGAGCGCGGTCCGGCGCTCCAGCGCGGGCACGGCCTGCGCCAGCGCCGTCTCGACCGGCACCACGAGCCGCCCGTCGCGCAGGTGGAACCCGCGCGGGCTGGCGTACCGGCGCAGGACGACGCCGTCGCGCGCCCGCCGCTCCCGGCGGTCGCGCCGCGCCACCTCCACCGCCACGTGGGGCGGCAAGCCCTCGATGCCGTGCAGCACCAGAGCGGTCTGCCCGACGGCGACGACGTCGGGCCCGTGCGCGAGGAGCCCCAGCCACGCTGCACGCCGGCGTCGGTGGGCGTAGACGTCGCCCTCGCCGCTCGGATCGTGCGAGCGCACCTCGATCGGCGTCTCGACGGCGTCGAGCAGGCCGCGCGCCACCCGGCGGAGCCGTCCGTCGGTCAGTGCTCGGGAGATCCTGCGGTCGTTGACGCCGGCGGCCAACAGCTGTTGCCGGGTGACGAGTCCCTCCTGCCGGCGCAGCAGCACGGCCACCTCGGCGGGCCACGGCTTCACTGGTCGCACCGGACCAGCGCAGCAGAGATCGCCGCCGGCTGGTGTGCGCCCTGTGGACAACCCCGCACCCCCGACGCCGACGGCTGGAGAACTAGGACGCAACCCGCGAGGTTTCGTCCTAGTTCTCTAGCCGTCGGCCGCACTCAGGCAGGCCAGGCGGGCCGGCGTGCGCGGCGTCAGCCCTGCTGCGCCTCCTCGCGCTCCGCCCACCAGGCGCGCAGCTCCTGCTCGGCCCGCTCCGCGCCGAGTGGCCCGTGCTCCATGCGCAGCGCCAGCAGGTGCTTGTACGCCTGCCCCACCACCGGGCCGGGCCTGATGCCGAGCAGCGCCATGATCTGCGAGCCGTCCAGGTCGGGCCGGATGGCGTCGATCTCCTCCTGGGCCCGCAGCGCCACGATGCGCTGCTCCAGCTCCGAGTACGCGTCGGACAGCCGCTTGGCCTTGCGCCGGTTGCGCGTCGTGGAGTCGGCGCGGGTCAGGCGGTGCAGCCGCTCGAGGAGCGGGCCGGCGTCGGTGACGTAGCGGCGCACCGCCGAGTCGGTCCACACGCCCTCGCCGTAGCCGTGGAACCGCAGGTGCAGCTCGACCAGCCGGGCAACGTCCTTGACCACCTGCTTCTCGTACTTGAGCGCCTTGAGCCGCTTGGCCACGAGCTTGGCGCCGACCACCTCGTGGTGGTGGAAGCTCACGCCGCCGCCCGGCTCGAACCGCCGCGTCGCCGGCTTGCCGACGTCGTGCAGCAGGGAGGCCAGCCGCAGCACCAGGTCCGGCGCGGGCACGGGCCCGTCCGGCCCGGTCTCCTGCGCGATCGCCTGCTCCAGCACCGTCAGGGAGTGCTCGTAGACGTCCTTGTGCCGGTGGTGCTCGTCGATCTCCAGCTGCAGCGCCGGCAGCTCGGGCAGCACGTGCTCGGCCAGGCCGGTGTCCACGAGCACCTCGAGGCCCGCCCGCGGCCGGTCGCTGAGCAGCAGCTTGGTCAGCTCGGCCTGCACGCGCTCGGCCGAGACGATCTCGATCCGCTGCGCCATCGCGACGACGGCCGCGAGCGTGCCGGCCTCGACGGCGAACCCGAGCTGGCCGGCGAACCGCGCGGCGCGCATCATCCGCAGCGGGTCGTCGTCGAACGAGCGCTCCGGCGCGATCGGGGTGCGCAGCACGCCGCGGGCCAGGTCCGCCAGCCCGTCGAACGGGTCGACGAACGTGAGGTCCGGCACGCGCACGGCCATCGCGTTGACGGTGAAGTCGCGCCGCGACAGGTCGCCCTCGAGGGTGTCGCCGAAGGCGACGACGGGCTTGCGCGAGGTGGGGTCGTACTCGTCGCTGCGGTAGGTGGTCACCTCGACGACGACGTCGCCGTCGCCGTCCCGCGCGAACCGGCGCGCGCCGATGGTGCCGAACTCCTTGCCGATGTCCCAGTAGGCGTCGCCCCAGCGGGCGAGCAGCGCCTCGGTCTCGTCGGGCGTGGCCGAGGTGGCGAAGTCGAGGTCGTTGCTCGCGCGGCCGAGGAACGCGTCACGCACCGGGCCGCCGACGAGCGCCAGCTCGTGCCCGGCGGCGCGGAAGAGCCCGCCCAGCTCCAGAGCGGCCGGCGCCATCGTGGTGAGCACGCCGAGGGCGCGGCGCAGCAGGTCCTGCTCAGGGGTCGACACGACCTCCGAGTCTCCCAGATCCGGGGGCGGGTCGCGTACTCGGTAGGGTTGTCCACATGTCTTCCCCGGCGCAGGCGAACGGAGGTCCTGGACGCACCGGACGTCCCGCCCCCAGGCCTGCGCCGCGCCCGGGGCCCCCGCGCACCGACGTCGCACGCCCCGGACCAACGCCGTCGCCCGAGGCCGACGGCGTGGGCCGGCCGGCCGCGGAGGGCGCCGCTCCCGCGGCCGAGAACGGTCAGCGTCCCGCGACCGGTCCGGACGGCACGGGCGGGAACGGCACGCCCCGCCCCGCGACGCTCCCGTCGAACGGCCGGCCCAAGCCCGGACCGCACCGCCCGGCTGCACCGCTGCCCGGACGACGTCCTCGATGACCGGGTTGCTCAGCAGCGTCACCGCGGCCTCCTGGGCGGCGGCGAGCACCTCGGGCGTCACGTCGCCCTCGACCTCGAGCTCGAACCGCTTGCCCTGGCGCACGCTGG
>NZ_LWGM01000137.1 GCF_001750215.1 Isoptericola variabilis
AGGCCAACGCCCGCGGCGGCAACGGCCGCCGTCCCGGCCGCCGGGCCACCGCCCGCGCGGCCGGCGGCAACGGCACGACGCTCACCTCGCCCATGCAGGGCACCATCGTCAAGGTCGCCGTCGAGGACGGCGCCCAGGTGGCAGAGGGGGACCTCGTCGTCGTGCTCGAGGCCATGAAGATGGAGCAGCCGCTGGTGGCCCACCGGGCCGGCACCGTGCGCGCCCTGGCCCTCGCCCCGGGCGACGGCGTCACGGCCGGCGCGCCGATCTGCGACATCGTCGACTGACGCCGCCGGGTCGCTACCGTTCCGGGTCCCTGGCGGTCCGAGACAGAACCCTCTGTCTCGGACCGCCAGGGACCCGGAGTCGTCTTGGGTGGGACGACGGGGGTCAGGCGCCGGCGGCGTCCCGGACGGCCGGCTCACCGGCCGCCGGCCGGGCGCCGTCGGCCTCCTCCGGCGACGCGGCGGGCCGCGCGACCTGGGCCAGCGACCGCCGCGCGGACGGCACCGCCAGCAGACCGGCGACGAAGGCCATGAGCAGCACCCCGGCGACCACGAGCAGCGACTCGACCGAGAACCGGTCGGCCAGCGGGCCGAACACCACCATGCTCAGCGGCATCGCGACCGTCATGACGATGCCGACGAACCCGAAGACGCGGCCCTGCTTCTCAGGCTCGACGGTCTCCTGCAGGATCGCCATGCTGGGCGCCGACATCAGCGAGAACGTGGCGCCGATGAGCAGGCCCAGCGTGAAGAACACCCACATGTTGGTCGCGACGCCGAGGCCGGCGGTGAGCACGCCCGCGGCGAGCACGGTGCCGACGATCAGCGCGATCCGGTTGGTGATGCGGCTGCCGAGAGCGGCGACCACGATGCCGCCGGCGAGCATGCCGACCGCCCAGGAGATCTCGTTGGCGGTGAGCTTCCAGACCTCGGGACCGAACGTGCGGGTCACCATGAGCGGCGTGAGGTACGACGGGGCGCCGACCAGCACCATGGTCACGGCGAAGAGCGTCATCAGCCACTTCACCGGGCCGTGGCCGGCGATGTACCGGACGCCCGCGGCGAGGTCGCCGAAGTAGCTCACCGGCGCGTCGTCGGCCCGCACGAGCCGCGGCACCGCGACGAGCAGCAGCAGCCCCACCCCGATCAGCGCGGTGACGACGTCGACGAAGAACACCGCGACGATGTCGAAGCTGGCGTAGATGGCGGCGGCCACGACCGGCGCGAGCAGCATCATCCCGGACTGGATCGACTGGAAGATGCCGTTGATCCGCATGAGCTGGTCGGTCGGAACGATCTGCGGGATCATCGCGCTCACCGCGGGGGTCTGGATGCCGGCGAACGTGGAGCGCACGGCCAGCGCGGCGAAGATGACCCACAGGTCGTCGACGCCGGACACCATGAGCAGGGCCAGCCCCAGCGTGATGGCCGCGATGGCGGTGTCCGAGCCCATGATCAGCAGCTTGCGGGAGTGCCGGTCGGCCCAGACACCGCCGAAGATCGAGACGAACGCCTGCGGCAGCATCCCGAACACGATGCTCAGCATCAGCACCGAGCCCGACCGCGTCTCGATCGTCAGGTGCCACATCACGGCGTACTGGACGATCATCGAGCCGAGCAGGGAGACGGTCTGGCCGCTGAGGAAGATGGCGGCGTTCCGCCTCCAGCCGGGCATGGCGGCATCGGTGGCGCCGGCTGCGGCGCCGTCTGTGGCGCCCACTGCGGCCCCGTCCGTGGCACCGTCGGGGGTCGTGGCGTCGGTGACGTCGTGCTCGCGGTCCATCGGTGTCCCCTCGGGATCGGTCGGCGTGGTGCCGGTCCGTGGTCGGTGTCGTGTCGGTCGACCCCGGACGACGGGCGGACTCATCGGTCCGGCTCCTCGGGCACGGGCACGTCGGTCGCTGCGGCGCCCGCCCGCCCATCCTCGGCGGTAGCCTGGCCGGGTGCCCAGCCCTTTTCCGCCCCGCGACGGCCTCCACCGCCACGCCGGGGACGGCTGGGTCGCGTGCGGCGACCACCGGCACTGGGGCCTGTACGGCGCCGCCGGCCTGCTCCTCGCCCGCCGCGACGCCACGACGGGCGCCGTGACCGACGTCGTCCTGCAGCACCGGGCCCTCTGGTCCGACCAGGGCGGCACGTGGGGCGTGCCGGGCGGGGCGCTCGACCCGTCCGAGGACGCCGTCACCGGCGCGCTGCGGGAGACCCGCGAGGAGGCCGGCGTGGACCCGGCCGCCGTGGCGGTGCGCGGCACCCACGTGCTGGACCACGGCCCGTGGGCCTACACGACGGTGGTGGGCGAGGTCGCGCCGGGCGCGGCCGTCGAGCCCGCCGCCACCGACCCGGAGAGCCTCGAGGTGCGCTGGGTGCCGCTCGGCGAGCTGGGGACGCTCCCGCTGCTGCCCGCGTTCGCCGCGGCCCTGCCGCGGCTGCTGACGATGCTGGACGGCACCGCCGCCGCGGGAAGCGCCTAGGCCAGCGTCGCGTCGACGACGACGTGCTCGCCGTCGATCGCCAGGTGCGTCACGTCGACGCCGGGCGCCTTGTCGGCCAGCAGCCGCTCCACGTCGACGACGACGGTCGCGTCGGACCGCACGTCCACCGCGCCGGGCGGCAGCCCCTGCTTGACGAGCTGGTGCTCGATCGGCTCGGCGAGCAGGCCCATGAGCCGGTGGGCGGGCAGCCGCGCGGCGTTCACCTCGACCCCGAGCGTCGCCCTGCCGCCGGCGTAGGACAGGATCCGCACCTCGGCGCGCACGATCGGCGCGACCTTGACGGCGAGCTTGAGCGCGGACGGCAGCTCGTCGACCCGGCGCAGGTCCGCCACGACGCGCACCACGCCGTCCTCGGCCGTCACGGAGGTGACGGCCGGCGGGGTCTCCACGCCGGCGATGCGGGCCAGGACCATCCCCTCGGCGGGGGTCAGTCGTACGTGCACGGTCCGAGACTATGCCCGCCCGCCGCGGCTCGCGGCCCCACGCCGCCGCCCGCGCGGACCAGGGGCCGCGCGCCGGCGCCGGCGCCGGCGCGTCAGACCACGCGCTCGCGGTCGCGCGCGTGCAGCACGCGCGCGCTCTCGGCGATCGACCCCGACAGCGACGGGTAGATCGTGAACGAGTCGGCGACGTCGTCGACCGTGAGGCGGTGCGCCACCGCGAGCGTGATCGGGAAGACCAGCTCGCTGGCCCGCGGCGCCACCACGACGCCGCCGAGCACCACGCCGGCCTCCGGGTGCGCGAACAGCTTCACGAACCCGTCGCGCATGCCGAGCATCTTGGCGCGCGGGTTGCGCGCCAGCGGCAGCGTCGTGGTCACGTAGCGCGAGCCCTGCTCCTGCAGGCGTCGCTCGCTGTAGCCGACGGTGGCGATCTCGGGGGCGGTGAAGATGTTCGCCGCGACGGTGCCCAGCTGCAGCGGCGCGACGGCGTCGCCCAGGGCGTGCGCCATGGCGGTGCGGCCCTGCGTCGCGGCCACCGACGCCAGCGGCAGGACGCCGGTGCAGTCGCCGGCGGCGTACACGCCGCGGGCCGTGGTGCGCGAGACCCGGTCGACCTGCACGTGGCCGCTCTCGCTCAGGGCGACGCCGGCCTCCTCGAGGCCGATGCCCCGGGTGCTCGGCACCGCGCCGACGGCGATCAGCACGTGGGTGCCCTCCACGACGCGCCCGTCGGCGAGCGTGACGGCGACGCCGTCCGCGGTGCGCTCGGCGGACTGCGCCCGCGAGCGCGACATCACCGTCATGCCGCGGGCGCGGAACACGCCCTCCAGGAGCTCCGCGGCGTCCTCGTCCTCCCCCGGCAGCACCCGGTCGCGGGAGGACACGAGGACGACGTCGGAGCCGAGCGCCTGGTACGCCCCGGCGAACTCCGCGCCCGTGACGCCGGAGCCCACCACGACGAGACGCTCGGGCAGCGCGTCGAGCTCGTACAGCTGGGTCCACGTCAGGATGCGCTCGCCGTCGGGCCGGGCCGTCGGCAGGGTCCGCGGCGTGGCGCCGGTGGCCACGAGCACCGTGTCGGCGTCGAGCACCACCTCGCGCGCGCCGCCCTCGGGCGCCACGACCACCCGCGAGGGCCCGTCCAGGCGCCCCGTGCCGGCGACCAGCTCGACGCCCTCGCGCTCGAGGCGGGCGCGGATGTCGGCCGACTGGGCCGCCGCGAGCGCCAGCACGCGGGCGTTGACGGCGGACATGTCGACGGCGGGGCGCTGGCCGCCGGTGCGGATGCCGAGCTCCGGCGCCCGCTCGGCGATCGTCAGCCACTCCGCGGTGGCGATGAGCGTCTTGGACGGCACGACGTCGGTGAGCACCGCGGCGCCGCCCAGGCCCTGGCGCTCGACCACCGTGACGTCGGCGCCGAGGCGGCGCGCGACGAGCGCGGCCTCGTAGCCGCCGGGGCCGCCCCCGAGGACGACCACGCGCTGCCCGCGGCGGGCGCTGCGGACGGCGGCCTCCCCCGCGGTGGCCGGGGCGCTCGCCGCACCGGACGACGGGGCGAGGGACGGGACGGACGAGGCGGCTTCGGCGACGGTTCTCTCGTTCGGCACGGCGCCATTCTCCCAGGCTGTCGGATAGCCTCGGACCATGGCCACGAGCAGCACCGTCACGGGTCTCGCACCCGACATCGACGACCCCTCGACCGACCCCTTCGACGTCGCCCGGGCGGCGGCGGACCACATCGCCGAGGCGACGGGGGTGGCCGGCCACGACATCGCGCTGGTGCTCGGCTCAGGCTGGGGCGGCGCGGCCGAGCTGCTGGGCGAGGTGGTCGCGGAGATCCCCACCGAGGAGATCCCGGGCTTCTCGAAGCCGGCCGTGGCGGGCCACGTGGCCACCACCCGCTCGATCCGCGTGGAGCGCGCCGACGGCTCGACGCGCCAGGTGCTGGTGCTGGGCTCGCGCACCCACCTGTACGAGGGCCGCGGCGTGCGCCGCGTCGCCCACGGCGTGCGCACCGCTGCCGCCGCCGGCTGCCAGACCGTCGTGCTCACCAACGGCTGCGGCGGCCTGCACGTGTCCTGGCGCCCCGGCCAGGTCGTGCTCATCAAGGACCACATCAGCTTCACGGCCACGTCGCCGCTCGAGGGCCCCACGTTCGTCGACCTCACGGACCTGTACACCCCGCGTCTGCGCGACCTGGCCCGCCAGGTGGACCCGACGCTCCCCGAGGGCGTGTACGCCCAGTTCTGCGGGCCGCACTACGAGACGCCCGCCGAGGTGCGCATGGCGGGGGTCATGGGCGCCGACCTGGTCGGCATGTCGACGGGCCTCGAGGCGATCGCGGCCCGGCACTGCGGCATGGAGGTGCTGGGCATGTCGCTGGTGACGAACCTCGCCGCCGGCATCAGCCCCGAGCCCCTGTCGCACGCGGAGGTGCTGGAGGCGGGCACCAAGGCCGGCCCCGTGATCAGCGACCTGCTCGCCCGCGTCGTCAAGCTCGTCTGAGCCCCGGCACCGCCCACACCTGGAGGTCCCCGTGTCGCACGACCCCTCGGCCGACGTGCCGTACGACGACTCCGACGAGTTCTGGGGCTCCGGCCTGCGCACGCTGGTGGCGCAGGCCGAGGACTGGGTCCGGCACGACGTCGACGAGGAGGACCGGGCGGAGCTGCGGGCGCTGATCGCCCGCGCGCAGGCCGGGGGGCAGGAGTCCGCGTACGACGTCGCCGAGCTGCGCGACCGGTTCGCCGGCTCGCTGCAGTTCGGCACCGCCGGCCTGCGCGGCGCGATGGCCGCGGGGCCCAACCGGATGAACCGCGCCGTCGTGACGACGGCGGCGGCCGGCCTGGGCCGCTACCTGCTCGACGCGCTCGGGCGCAGCGCGACGCCCCGCGTCGTGGTCGGCTACGACGCCCGCCACCGCTCGGCGGACTTCGCCCGGGACACCGCCGAGGTGCTGACGGCCCAGGGCGTCGAGGTGCTGGTGCTCCCGGCGCCGCTGCCGACGCCGGTCCTGGCCTACGCGGTGCGCCACCTCGAGGCCGACGCCGGCGTCATGGTCACCGCGTCGCACAACCCGGCGCAGGACAACGGCTACAAGGTGTACCTGGGCGGCCGCGTGGTCACCGACGCCGGCCGGGGCGCGCAGATCGTGCCGCCGTACGACGCCCGGATCGCCGAGCAGATCGCCGCCGTGGGCCCGGCCTCCGGCGTGCCGCGCGCCACGGACGGCTGGACGGTGCTGGGCCGCGAGGTCCTCGACGACTACCTCGCCGCCGTGGCCACCCTCAACGACGGCGCGCCGCGCCGCATCCGCATCGTCACGACGTCGCTGCACGGCGTCGGCGGGCGCGTGCTGGCCCGGGTGCTGCGCGACGCCGGGTTCACCGACGTCGTGCCCGTCGAGGAGCAGCTGCACCCCGACCCGAACTTCCCCACGGTGACGTTCCCCAACCCCGAGGAGAAGGGCGCGATCGACATGGCGATCGCGCTGGCCCAGGAGGCGAAGGCCGACCTGGTGCTCGCCAACGACCCCGACGCGGACCGGTGCGCCGTCGCCGTGCTGGACCGGCGGCTGGGCACCTACCAGGGTGTGGAGTCGGCCAGCTCGCAGGGCTGGCGCATGCTGCACGGCGACGAGGTCGGCGCCCTGCTCGGCCAGGAGGCCGCGGCGGCCGCCGAGGGCCAGCACCGGGCCGTGCTCGCCAGCAGCGTCGTCAGCTCCCGGCTGCTGTCGGCCATCGCCGCGCGGCACGGGATCGAGCACGCCACCACGCTGACCGGCTTCAAGTGGATCGCCCGCACGCCGCACCTCGTGTTCGGCTACGAGGAGGCCCTCGGCTACTGCGTCGACCCCGGGCACGTGCGCGACAAGGACGGCCTCGCCGCCGCGCTGGCGATCGCCCAGCTGGCCAACCGGCTCAAGCGCGAGGGCCGCTCGCTCGTGGACCAGCTCGACGACATCGCCCGGGACAACGGCCTGTTCCTCACCGACCAGCTCTCCGCGCGCTTCGAGGACCTCGACCAGATCGCCGCGACGATGAAGCGGCTGCGGACGTCCCCGCCGCGCACGCTGGCCGGCAGCGGCGTCGCCCGGGTGGTCGACCTGTCGGCGGGCGTCGACGGCCTGCCGCCCACCGACGGCGTCGTCCTGCTCACCGCGGACGACACCCGCGTGGTGGTGCGCCCGTCGGGCACCGAGCCGAAGGTGAAGTGCTACCTCGAGGTGGTGCGGCCCGTGGGGCCCCGCGCCTCGTACGAGACGGTCGGCGAGGTGCGGGCCGAGGCGCGCGCCGCCCTGGAGCGCATCAAGAAGGACCTGGCGGCCGCGCTGGGGCTCTGACGGGATCAGGCGCCCGCGAGCGCTGCGTCGTCCTGCGCGACGGCGTCGGCCCACGCGCGCTTCTCGACGCGCCAGCGCTCGTCGTCGGCGCCGCGGCGCCAGTAGCCGGACGCCGAGAGCTGCTCGGGCGTGACGCCGAGCTCGGCGCGCGCCCAGCGGCGCAGCACCCGCACGCAGCCGGCCTCGCCGTGCAGGAACGCGTGCGGCGCGCCCGCCGGCAGCTCGCCGCGGGCGTGCGCGTCGATGACGGCGTCCTCCAGGCTCCCGGTGCCGCGCACCACCCAGGTGATGCGGGTGTCGGCCGTCGTCGCGAGCTCCTGGCGGTCGGCGTCGCCGGCGACCTCCACGAAGGCGCGGACCACCGCGTCGGCCGGCATGGCCTCGAGCGCGGCGGCCACCGCCGGCAGCGCGGAGTCGTCGCCCACCAGCAGGTGCCAGGCCGCGGCCGGGTCGGGCGCGTACCCGCCGCCGGGGCCGAGGAACGTCACGGTCTCCCCCGGCCGCACGCCCGCGGCCCACGGGCCGCCGTACCCCTCGTCGCCGTGCACGACGACGTCCACGTCCCACTCGCCGTCGCGCACCGCGCGCACCGTGTACGTGCGCAGCACGGGGCGGCCCTCCGGCTCGGCCGGCTCGGCCATGACGAGCTTGACGTAGCGGTCGGTGTACGGCGTGGGGTCGAGCGTGCGCAGCTCCTCCCCGGCGAGCGTCACCCGCACCATGTGCGGCGAGAGCTGCCGCTTCGCCGCGACGGTGACGGTGTGCGGCACGCCCTTGCGCCGCGGCGGCCCGGCAGGTCCCGTCTGCGGGGGGACGTGCTGGCCAGGGGCGGAGGGGTGCGCTGCGGTCTCGGTCATGGTGAGGTTAGCCTAACCTGCCGTCCTGGGAGCCCGGGACGGCGTCCCCTCAGACCCGGTCAGCCCGCCCCGCCGCGACGAGCGCCAGGACGACGGCGGCCCCGGCGGGCACGAGCACGGCCGCGGCCCCGTCGAGCAGCCCGCCCACCCAGCCCGCCGTGGCGAGCAGCAGCCACCCCCGGACGTACCAGGACGCGACCACGAGCATCGAGGCGTCGCCCATCGGCGTCGCCACGGGCACGAACAGCCCCGCCGGCACCTGGGTGCGGCCGGCCACCCACGCGCGCGTCGCCAGCACCAGCGCGAGCCAGGCGACGGCGGCGGGCAGGACGCCCGGCAGAGAACCGGGCAGAGAACCAGGCAGAGAACCGGGCAGCACGTCGGGCAGGCCGGAGGCCGGCACAGGGCCGGGCTCCGGCTTCTTCGAGGCCGCCGCCTTCGCCGCCGCACGGGTGCGGGGCGTGGGGCGCGCGGGGGTGTCCGAGGGGGAGGAGGAGCGCTTTCGCGGGCTCGGCGTCGTCACGCAGGCCACGCTAACCAGGCAGGTGGGGTGCCCGCGCGCGCACGGCACCAGGAAGCTCGGGCGTGTCCTCGGCGGCGGCCGCGCCGGCGCTCTGCGGGCACGACGCGCGAGGGCCGGGGAGGCGGACGGACGGAGGCACCCGTCCGTCCCGCCTCCCCGGCCGTCAGCCGGCCGTCACCCGGCCGTCACCCGGCCCGCCCCGGTCACCGCGCGGCGGCGACCGGGGC
>NZ_LWGM01000138.1 GCF_001750215.1 Isoptericola variabilis
GTCGTACTCGCGTTCCGCCTGCGACACGCCCTCGCGCAGATTGCCCATCTCGTCGGTGACGACCTTGACCGACTCGTCGACCATGCCCATCGCGAGGGCCATGTCCTCGCCGCTGGTCTTGTGGGTCGAGGGCTGGGTGGGTGTCGGGTCCGGTCGGTGGTCGGTCATCCAGGGATCCTCAGGATCGGCAGGACGTCGCCGGCGGCGACCTCCTGGGTGTCGGCGGGCACGACGGCGAGCGCGTCGGCGCGGGCCAGGCTCGCCACGAGGTGGGACCCGCCCCTACCGGCCGCGGCGGGCCGCGCCGCCAGCGCCCCGTCGGCCTTCTCGAGGGCGACCGGCAGGTACTGCCGGCGGCCGGCGGGCGAGCGCCATCCGACCCTCGCCACCGCCCGCTCGGCGGGGCCCGGGTCCACCGGCAGGCCCCGCAGCCGGCTCAGCACGGGCCGGACGAAGACCTCGAAGGAGACGAACGCGCTGACCGGGTTGCCCGGCAGGCACAGGGCGGGGGTGCCGTGCGGCAGCAGCCCGAGGCCCTGGGGCTTTCCGGGCTGCATCGCGACCTGGAGGAAGTCCACCCCGGTACCGGCGAGCACCTCCTTGACCACGTCGTACGCCCCCGCGCTCACCCCACCGGAGGAGACCACCAGGTCCACGGAGCCGTCCTGCGCCGCCAGGAGGTCGCGCAGGGCGGCAGCGTCGTCGGCGACCGCGGCCCGGTGGACGACATCGCCGCCGGCCGCCTCCACCGCCGCCGCGAGCAGCACGGAGTTGGAGTCGGGGACCTGGCCGCGAGCCAGCGGCGCGCCGGGCTCGACGAGCTCGGAGCCGGTGGACAGCACGGCGACGCGCGGGCGCGGGCGCACGGTCAGGTGCGCGGCGCCGACCGCCGCGGCGGCGGCGACGTGCCGGGCGCCGAGCAGGGTGCCGGCCGCCAGGACGAGCTCGCCGGCGGCGACGTCCTCCCCGGCCCGGCGGACGTGCGCGCCTGGGGCGGGGGCGCGCCGCACCGTGACGACGTCGGTGCCGGCGTCGGTGTGCTCGACCGGCACGACGGCGTCGGCGCCGGGCGGCACGGGCGCCCCGGTCATGATCCGCACGGCAGTGCCGGGCTCGGTCGTCGGGACGGCGCTGGACCCCGCGGGCAGGTCGGCGACGACACGGAGGAGAACCGGCCGGTCCTCCGTCGCGTCGGCGACGTCCTGGCGGCGCACCGCGTAGCCGTCCATGGCGGAGGCGTCCCAGCGCGGCAGCGCCTCGGGCGCGAGCACGTCCTGGGCGAGCACGAGGCCGGCCGCCCGTGCGACGGGGACCGTCTCCGCGGGCAGGGGCGCGACGAGGCCCAGCGCCGCCTCGCGGTGCTCCTCCACCGTGCGCATCGGGCCCCCTCCCTCGGCCGGGCGCCGCCGGTGGCGCCCCGGCCAGCACGGTACCCGGCGGGGCGTCTGGCGGCCCGAGGAGGCGGCCGGTCAGTAGCGGGGCAGGTGCGGCGCCACGTCGTCGACCCACGCCAGCACGCCCCCGGCGAGGTGGGCGACGTCGGTGTAGCCCTCCTCGAGCAGTGCGCGGGCGGCGCGCTCGGAGCGCACGCCGCTGCGGCAGTGCAGCACCACCCGCCGGCCGCGGGGCAGCCCGTGCTCCCCGGTCAGCAGCTTCTCCAGCGGCACGGGCACCGCGCCGGGGATCGCGACGATCTCCCGCTCGGCCGGCTCGCGCACGTCCACCAGCAGCACGCCGTCGTGGGCGCGGCCGGACCCGGCCTCGGCGGCCGCGAGCAGGGCGGCGAGCTCGCGAGCGGACACGGTGGGCACGGTGGGCACGGTGGGCACGGTGGGCACGGTGGGCACGGCCGGTGCAGCGTCCGCGCTGGCCGAGGCGGCGGGGCGTGCCGCGGCCGACACGCTGCCGTCGGGGACGGCGCCGCACCCGACGAGCGGCACCTCACGCCAGCGGGCGGCGAGGGCGTCCAGGACCAGCACCCGGCCGAGCAGCGGGGTACCCACCCCGGTGATGAGCTTGATCGCCTCGGTCGCCATGACCGACCCGACCTGACCGCACAGCGCACCGAGCACCCCGGCCTCGGCGCAGGACGGCACGCTGTCCGGCGGCGGCGGCGCCGGGAACAGGTCGCGCAGCTGGACCGCAGGCACGCCCGCGGGCGGGCGCCCCCAGAACACGGTCACCTGGGCGTCGAACCGCAGCACCGAGCCCCAGACCTCCGGCAGCCCGAGGCGCACGCACGCGTCGTTGACCAGGTAGCGGGTCGGGAAGTTGTCGGTCCCGTCGATCACCAGGTCGTAGTCGGCCAGCAGGCCGACCGTCTCGGGCGTGAGCCGGGTGCGGTGCGGGACCACCACGACGCCCGGGTCGAGCGCGTGCACCGCGTCGGCGGCGCTGTCGACCTTGGGGCGGCCCACGTCCGCCAGCCGGTGCACCACCTGCCGCTGCAGGTTGGACAGCTCGACGGCGTCCGCGTCCACGACGCCGAGGCGACCCACGCCGGCCGCCGCCAGGTAGAGGAGCACCGGGGCACCGAGGCCTCCGGCCCCCACGACGCACACCCGGGCGTTGCGCAGCCGCCGCTGCCCGTCGGCGCCGAGCTGGGGCAGCAGGAGGTGGCGCGACCAGCGCGCCAGGTCCTCCCCGCCCAGCGCGGGTCCCGGCTCGACGAGCGGCGGCACGCGTGGCGGCGCGGGCGTCGCGCCGCCCAGCGGCTGTGCGTGGGCCGCCATCCGCCCTCCTCGTCCGTCCCGGGTGGGCCGAACGTAGCACCGCGCCGCCCTGCCGGCGCGGGTGCTGCACGGACCGCCCTCCGGCGCCCCACGCGCGCGAGCGCTCGGAGGCCGTAGTCGGATGATCGAACCTCGGAGCCACGCCGCAGGTGAGCACCCGCCTGCGGCGTGGGCCCGAGCGCCGGCGCCCCGGCCGGGAAGGAGACCCAGGTGGACCCGTCGGGCGAAGGACCGCACTCGCGGGACGCCTTGCGCGACCGCCCGGACGCGCCGGCGGACAGACCCGCGCTGGTCGTCCTCGACGTCAACGAGACGCTCTCCGACATGTCTCCGCTGGGCGGGCTTCTCGAGGCGATGGGCGCGCCACCGCACCTGGCGCGGGTCTGGTTCGCCGACGTCCTGCGCGACGGCTTCGCCCTGACCGCCGCCGGGGCCGACGAGCCGTTCACGCGGATCGGCGCCGAGGCCCTGCGGGCGCTCCTGCAGGGCCTCACCCTGGACCGCGACGTCGATGCGGCCGTGGAGCACGTCACGACGGGCCTCTCGGCGCTGGACGTGCATCCCGACGTCGCCGACGGCGTCCGGGCCCTCGCCGCGTCGGGCGCGCGCCTGGTGACGCTCAGCAACGGGTCCGCCGCGGCGGCCGAGGGCCTGGCCGACCGCGCCGGGATCCGGCACCACTTCGAGGCGATGCTCTCGGTGGAGGAGGCCGGCGCGTGGAAGCCGGCTTCGGCGGCCTACGCGTACGCACTGGCCCGGTGCCACGTCGCCCCGGCCGAGGCGATGCTCGTGGCGGTCCACCCGTGGGACATCGACGGCGCCGCGCGGGCAGGGCTGGCCACGGCCTGGATCAACCGGACGAACAGCCACTACCCGCGGCACTTCACCGCCCCACAGGTCGTCGCCGGCTCGCTGACAGAGCTGGCCCGTCTCCTCGCGTGAGCCGCCCGCTGGCCGAGAAGGGCGACCGGCCTGCGACAACGGCTCCGGCCTCGACGTCGCTGCCTGCAGACCGGTGACGTCTCATCTGGACCCGCCGCGCTGCGCCGGTCAGCCGAGGGCTGCGCGAGCGAGCTCGGCGCGGGACGTGATGCCGAGCTTGGCGAAGACGTTGCGCAGGTGGAAGTCGACGGTCCGCGGGCTGACGAAGAGCCGCGCCGCCGCCTCGCGGGTGCTCAGCCCCTCGGCGACCAGCTGTGCCACCTGCAGCTCGGTGGGTGTCAGGGACGGTCGCGCCGTGGTGTCTTCGTCGCGTCGTCGGCTGCGCTCCCCCGACGCCCGCAGCTCCTGCCGGGCGCGCTGCGCCCAGCGCTCGGCTCCGACGTCCTCGAACGTCTGCAGGGCGGCCCGGAGGTGCACCCGGGCGTCGACGCGCCGCCGCTCCCGGCGCAGCCACTCGCCGTACGCGAGCCGGGTGCGTGCCGCGTCGACGCGCCGCGGCGAACCCTCGTGCAGCGCCACCGCGCGCTCCAGGCCGGCACCCACCTCCGCGCCCTCGGCGAGGATCGCGCGTCCGTGCGCGGCCACGGCGGCGGCCCACGCGGATCCCGTCCCCTCGGCGAAGCGCGCGATGTCGACGGTCCACCGTTCCGCCAGGTCGTGGCGCCCGGCCCGGACCGCCGTCTCGATGCGGTCGAGCGCGACCATCCGTTCGGCGAAGCCGTGCCGCATCTGCTCGTAGTGGTGCAGCGCGACGCTGGGCGAGTCCGCCGCGACCGCGCGGGTCCACAGCAGCTGGTCGCGGACCGACGCCCCGGTCGTCCCCATCGGCTCCGCGGCCGCCACCGCTTCGAGGGCGCTGAGCCGTGCGGCGGCATCCGGCTCGTCGCGCAGGGCGCCGAGCAACGCCAGCCAGGCCAGCGGCATCGCCGTGAGCCCGCGGCGACCGGTGGCCTCGGCCAGGCTCAGCGCCTCGCGCGCGTCCTGGGCCACCTCGTCCCACCGGCCGAGCCCGTGCCCCACGGCACCCCGGCGCGTGAGCGCGTAGAGCACCATGATCAGCGCTCCGGACTCGCGCGCCTCGGCCAGCAGCCGGTCGTGCAGGCGCTGCGCGACGTCGTCCGCCGCGACGTGCATGGCGGCCATGCCGAGCATCGCCAGGAGCCCGTCGATGTCCAGGACCGTGTCCCCGGCGTGCGCCTCGGCGGCCCGCACCGCGGCCACGGCCGGCCCCCACTCGTGGCGGGAGAGGTGCACGAACGCCCGCAGGACCTGCGCGACGCAGTGGTCGTGCGGGGTGGTGGGGGTGCCCACGAACGCCAGCGGGTCGGGCCCGGCCTCGAGGTGGGTCGTGGCGGCCAGCGAGGCCGCGAACATGGCGAGCTCGCGGGCGCGCGACGGGTCGTGGGGCGCGACCGACGCGGCCTCGGACAGCAGGCGCCGATGGGCGACGGGCACGGAGCCGGTGTTCCACTCCACCCGGGCGCGCAGCAGCGCGGCGTCGGCCCGGAGCAAAGGGTCGGTCAGCCCGAGCAGCGCGGCGTCCGCGAGGGTGCCGGCGCGCTCGGGTCGCCCGCCCGTCCACGCCGCGGCTGCGGCGTGGAGCAGGCGCCGGCTGCGGCGGTCGGGAGCGGCGGTGAGCTCCGCGGCACGTTCCCACGCCGCGGAGGCGGCCTCGTGCCCGCCCACCTCGGCGAAGCGGCGGGCCGAGGCCTCCAGCTCCGCGACGACCGACTCGTCCGGCCGGTCCGCAGCCGCCGCCCGGTGCCACGCGCGCCGGTCCGCGTCCTGCGGGGCGCGCAGGGCATCGGCCAGCGCCCGGTGGACGGCGCGCCGCTCCGGCGTGGTGGCGCCGGCGTAGACCGCCGAGCGCACCAGCGGGTGCCGCATCTCGATCCGCGCACCCGCGCGGGCCACCAGGCCCGACCGCTCGGCCGCTGCGAGGGCAGCCTCGTCCGCGCCCAGGCTCCGCGCGGCGTCCTCGACGGTGCGCAGGTCGCCGGAGTCGTCGGCCGCGGCGACGAGCACGACCGTCCGGGCGCCGACGTCCAGCGCCCGGTAGCGCTCGAGGAACGCCGCCTCGACGCCCCCGGTGAGCGGCAGGTCGGTGGGCAGGGGCGCGGCTCCGAGCAGGACGTCGCGCGGCAGGGCGTCCGCCAGCTCGGACAGCGCCAGGGCGTTGCCGCCGGTGCGGGCGTGCAGCCGCTGCACGACGACGTCGGGGACCGTGCCGCCCGCCGCCTGCTCGAGCAGGGTGCGCACCGCCGCGGGGTCGAGGCCGGCGACGCGCAGCGTCGGCACGTCGGCGTCGTCGAGGTCCGCGTCCTCACGTGCGGCCAGCAGCAGCCCCAGCCGCTCGCCGTCGACCCGGCGGGCGACGAACAGCAGCGCGTCGCGGGAGGCGTCGTCGAGCCAGTGGACGTCGTCGACGACCACGAGCGTGGCGGTGGTGGCCGAAGCCTCCGACAGCAGCGACAGCACGGCGAGGTAGACGACGAAGCGGTCGACCGGCCCTTCGTCGGCCTGGTCCGAGACCCCGAGGGCGGCGCCGAGCGCGGCCGCCTGGCGGCGCGGCAGCGCACCGAGGTCCCGCAGCAGCGGGCGCAGGAGGCGGTGCAGCGCCGCGTACGCCAGCGGCGACTCCGACTCCGCACCGCGCACTCGCAGCACCCGCAGGTCACCCGCGGACGCCGCGGCGTCCGCCAGCAGGACCGACTTGCCCGCGCCGGGCTCCCCGCGCAGCACCAGGGCGGCCCCGTCGCCGCGGCGCGCGGCCTCGAGCACCGCACCGACGGCGGCACGCTCCGCCGCCCGGCCCACCATCACGGCGCGGAGTCTAGACGGCCCTGATCCGGCGGCGGGGACGTCGATGCCGGTGATTTCACCGGCGCGACCCCGGTGGCCCGGGGGCGAGCCTCGAAGCACCACACCACCTCGGACACCCAGGGAGCACGCCGTGATGTCGTCCACGCCGCGGGTCTTCGTCGGCACCGCCACCGTGCGGGTCGCCGACGCAGCCTGCGGCCACTGCCTCGACGCCGTGCTGGCGTCGGTCCGCCGGGTGCCGGGCGTGCGCTCGGTGGCCGTCGACCACGCCGCCGGGACCGTCACCGTCCTGGCCGACGACCCGGTCGACCTCACCGACGTCGAGGCCGCCGTGGCCCGCACCGGCCACACGCCCGCTCCCGTCCGCTGACCGCGAAGGCAGGACCCCGCCATGCTCGACACAGCCCCCACCAGCGCCCCTCGCGCGCACCGTGCCCCCGGTGCCCCCGGTGCCCCCGGTGCCACCAGCGGCTCGGTGGCCGCACCGGCCGCCGTCGCCCGCGGCGTGGTCAAGGTCTACGGCCGCGGCGCCACCGCCGTGCGCGCCCTGGACGGCGCCGACCTCACCATCCCTGCCGGCCGGCTCACCGCCGTCATGGGTCCGTCCGGGTCGGGCAAGTCCACCCTGATGCACGCCCTGGCCGGGCTCGACCGCGTCGACGCCGGCTCGGTCACGCTCGGCGGGACCGAGCTCACCCGTCTGTCCGAGAAGGAGCGCACGCTGCTGCGCCGCGATCGCCTCGGCTTCGTCTTCCAGGCCTTCAACCTGGTGCCGTCGCTGACCGCCGCGGAGAACATCACCCTGCCGCTGCGGCTCGCCGGCCGCACGGCCGACCCGGCATGGCTGGCCGAGCTCGTCTCGACCCTCGGCCTCGACGACCGGCTCACGCACCGGCCCGGCGAGCTGTCCGGCGGCCAGCAGCAGCGCGTCGCCGTGGCCCGCGCGCTGGTCACGCGCCCCGAGATCGTGTTCGCCGACGAGCCGACGGGCAACCTCGACTCGCGCCACGGGCAGCGGCTGCTGGCCTTCCTGCAGCGGGCCGTGCGCGACCTCGGACAGACGGTCGTCATGGTCACCCACGACCCGACCGCCGCGTCGTACGCCGACCGCGTCGTCTTCCTCGCCGACGGCCGCATCGTCGGCGATCTGCCCGACCCCACCGTCCCGACCGTCCTGGCCCGGATGTCCGGGCTCGAGCAGCCCGCGACGCGGGCGGAGAGCTGATCCCCATGTGGCACCTGACCCTGCGCAGCGTCCTGGCCCACCGCGCCCGCCTCGTCCTCAGCCTGCTGGCCGTCGTCCTGGCGGTGACCTTCGTCTCCGGCAGCCTCGTGCTGACCGACACCTCGTCCCGGCTGCTCGACGACCGGTTCCGCACCGCGAGCGCCGGCGTGGACATCACCGTGCGGCCCGCGGCCGCCTTCGACTCCGCGATGGGCGTCGAGGTCGACCGCGACCCGCTCCCGGCGGCCGCCGTCGACCGGGTCCGCCGGGCGCCCGGCGTGGCCGGCGTCGTGCCGGTGGCCGACGGGCAGGGGCTGCTGGAGGTGGACGGCGAGGCCGTCGTCCCCACCGGCGGCTCCGTGCTGTCGTCCTACGCCCCCGAGCCGTACGGGGCGTTCACCGTGCGGCAGGGCCGCGCCCCCGACGCGGCCGGCGAGGTCGCCCTCGACCTGGCCACGGCGCGCGACGTCGGCGTCGAGGTCGGCGACACGGTGGCGGTCCAGACCGACGGGCGCACCCCGCTCGAGGTCGTGGGGCTGGTCGGCTTCGCCGACGCCGACGGCGTCCCGGGCACGACCGTCGCCCTGGTGGCCCTGCCGGAGGCGCAGCGCCTCCTCGGCCTGGGCGACCAGGTCACGGAGCTGCTGGTGACCACCGACGCCGGCGCCCGCAGCGAGGACGTGCTCCGCGGCCTGCGCACCGCCCTGGGCGACGGCTACGCGGTGGCCTCCGCCCAGGACACCGCCGCCGCCGGCGCCGCCGCCGCCAAGGACCAGCTCGGGTCGCTCGGCGCCGTGCTGACCGCGATGTCCGCCGCCGCGCTGCTGGTCGGTGCGCTGCTGATCGCCAACACCTTCGTCATCGTCACCAGTCAGCGCCGCCGCGAGATCGCCCTGCTGCGGGCTGCCGGCGCCACCGTGGGTCAGGTCGTGCGCGGGGTGCTGGGCGAGGCGGCGGTCGTCGGCCTGGTCGGCTCGGTGCTCGGCACCGGGCTCGGCGTGCTCGCCGCCGACGGGCTGCGCGCCGTCGCCGCGGCGTTCGGGGTCGAGCTGCCCGCTGGCCGGTCCCACGTGTCCGGCTCCAGCCTCGCCGTGGCGGTCGGCGTCGGCCTGGCCGTGACCGTCCTCGCCGCGCTCGGGGCCGCGCGACGGGC
>NZ_LWGM01000139.1 GCF_001750215.1 Isoptericola variabilis
CCGCCTCCGACGCGTTCTGCGCGATCTCCCGGATCGAAGCACCCATCTGCTCCGCACCCGCAGCCACCGCCTGCACGTTGCGCGACACCTGCTCCGCAGCAGCCGCCACCACACCCGCCTGCGCGCTGATCTCCTCCGAGCCCGAGACCACCTGCCCCGACCCCGCCGCCAGCTGCTCCGCCGCAGCCGCCACCGTCCGCGCCGACCCCACCACGTCAGCCAGCGTCGTGCGGAGGGAGGACTGCGCGGTGCGCAGGGACGCGGCCATCCGGCCGAGCTCGTCCTGCGTGTCGATGTCGGCCGGGACCGTGAGGTCGCCGGTGGCCATCGCGTCGACCGAGTGCTGCACCGCGGCGATACCGCGCCGCAGCTTCCGGACGACGAGCACGGCCAGGCCGGCGCCGGCGAGGGCGCCCACCGCGGCGACGACGACGACCGTCCGCACGGTCGACGACGCGAGGGCCGAGGCGGCGTCGATGTCGGCGTCGGCGCGGGCCGAGGCCGAGTCCACGAGCGCCTGCAGCGCGTCGAGCACCTCGGTGGTGAGGTCGAGGACCTGGGTCCGGTAGGCGTCGTTGTAGGCGATCGCCCCGGCGTCCGCCTGCCCCTGCACCGCGTCCGCCGCGGCCTGGTACCGGTCGAAGGCGTCGACGAACGCGGCGTAGGCGGCGTCGTCGAGGACGTACGGCTCGTAGGCGGCGATGCTCGCCTCGGTCGCGGCGTCCTTCTCGGCACGCTCCTGCTCGAGCGCCGCGCGCTCGCCCGGCTCGACCATGCCGTACTCGAGCACCCGGGCCCGGCTGGCCTGGAAGGTCCGCTGGGCCTCGTTGAGGTAGGTCTGCGGCGCGACGACGTCGGTGCCGAGCGACTGGATCTCCTCCGCGAGCGTCGACGTCCGGACGCCGCCCACGCCCGCGACGGCGACCATGGCGACGACCGGGACGGCGATCGCCGCACCGATGCGGACGGCGACCGGCAGGTCGCCCAGCCGGCGCCGGCGCGGGCCCGGGGCGTGCGCCGAGTACGAGACCGGGGCGACCGGGGCGGGCGGCGCAGGAGGCGCGACCGTGGTGCGCGCGGTGGTCGTCGGGGCGGGCGGGAGGACGGTGGTCATGGGGTGCTCCGTCTACGGGCCCGCGGTCGGCGGGCGGTACGAACAGGTCGGACTAGTTCAGGAAGTGCACAGCGCACTGTCAGGTGCAGGGTCGACGGCGGTGCCACGGACCCTCGGTGCGGGAAGGGGCCGGCCGCCTCAGGCGACCGTGGCCGCCTCGTCGACGTCGAGCACGAGCAGCAGCCGCCCGTCCAGGCGGCACGCGCCCCGGATCAGCGGCCGCAGCTCCGGCTGCAGGGTGTCCGGCGGCGGGCCGAACCTCTCCGGGGCGACGTCGACGACGTCGCCGACGGTGTCGACCAGCAGGCTCGTGGGCTCGCCGTCCACCTGGACGACGACCATCATCCGGTCGGCGTCGGGGGGCGCCGCGGGCAGGCCGAGGCGCGGGCGCAGGTCGACGGTGAGCACCACCTGGCCGCGGAGGTTGACCAGCCCGGCGATGCCCTCGGGGGCCAGCGGCACCCGGGTGCGTGCCTGGGCGTGGACGGCCTCCTGCACGCGCAGCACGTCGACGCCGTACAGCGCGTCGTCGATGGTGAAGGTGACGTAGCGGCTCATCGTCCGGCTCCCACGGTCTCGGGCCCGGCGACAAGCCCGGCGTACAGCTCCTCGTCCGTCACCGCGGCCGCCTCGTCGGCGGCGGCGGTCGCCACCTCGAAGTCCGGGTCGGCGGCGAGCACGGCCGAGCGCACGTCGAGCAGCTCGGTGACGCGCTCGCCGATCACGGTGGAGCCGACGAGGCCGATGTCCTCGATGTCGCTGTGCTGCGTCACGTCGTCGTCGACGATGTCGAGGATCTCGTCCACCACGAGGCCGACGCTGCGGCCGGCCCGCGTGTACACCACGACCAGGAGGTCCTCGCGCGGCTCCGAGAAGGCGCCGAGCACGCGGTCCAGGCGGGCGAGCGGCAGGATCGAGCCGCGGTAGCGGACCACCTCGCGCCCGCCGACGTGCTCGACCTGCTCGGCGCGCAGGCTCTCGAGCCGCGCGACCGAGCCGAGCGGCATCGCCAGGCGGCGTCCACCGACACCCGCGACCAGGACCTGCTCGACGGCGCGCGCCTCCGCGCGGTCGTCGTGCGCCTGTGCGGCGCGCGCCAGCGCACCCTCGCCGTCGCCGAGCAGCGCCGAGCGTGCGATCGCCTGCAGGTCCAGGATCAGCGCCACCGCGCCGTCCCCGAGCACCGTGGCGCCCGAGTACACGCCGATCGCCCGCAGGCGCGGCGACAGCGGCGTGACCACGATCTCCTCGGTGCTGAGCACGCGGTCCACCAGCAGGCCGATGCGCTGGGTGTCGGACCGCACCACCACGATGACGCCGCGGTCGGTGGCGACGCGGGCGGCGTCGTCGAGGTCGAGCACCGAGGCGAGCGGCACCAGCGGCAGCAGCTCGCCGCGCAGCCGGTACACCGGCGACTCGTGCACGTACTCCACCCCGGCGCCGGCGCGCTGGGCGTCGAGGGCGACGAGCTCGACGACGTGCACCTGGGGCAGCGCGTAGACGTCGCCCTCGCACTCGACCGTCAGCGACGGCATGATCGCCAGCGTCAGCGGGATGCGCAGCCGCCACAGCGTGCCGACGCCGAGCGTGGACTCCACGTCCACGGTGCCGCCGATGGCCTCGATGTGGGTGCGCACCACGTCCATGCCGACGCCGCGGCCCGAGACGTTCGTGACCTTCTCGGCCGTGGAGAAGCCCGGCAGGAACAGCAGCTGCAGCAGCTCGGCCTGCCCCATGGCGGCGACCTGCTCGGCCGTGCGCAGCCCCTTGGCCACGGCCTTGGCGGCGACCTTCGCGGTGTCCACGCCGCGGCCGTCGTCCTGCACCTCGACGACCACCTGGCCGCCCGCGTGGTAGGCCCGCAGCGTCAGCGTGCCGCGGCGCTCCTTGCCGGCCGCCTCGCGCTCCACCGGCGGCTCGATGCCGTGGTCGACGGCGTTGCGCACCAAGTGCGTCAGGGGGTCCTTGACCGCCTCGAGCAGGCCGCGGTCGAGCTCGGTGTCGCCACCGGCCATCTGCAGGCCCACCTCGCGGCCGCAGGCGGCGGCGAGGTCGCGCACGACGCGCGGCATCTTGGACCAGACGTGCTCGATGGGCTGCATGCGCGTGCGCATGACGCCCTCCTGCAGCTCCGCCGCGATGAGGTTGAGCTGCTGGGCCGAGCGCACCAGCTCCGTGTCGGTGTCCCGGTCAGTCGCGATCCGGCCGATGCGGTTGCGCGTGAGGACCAGCTCGCCGACCTGCCGCATGAGCTCGTCGAGGACCTCGACGTCGACGCGGATCGAGGAGTCCGCGGCGCTGCGCAGCAGGTTCACCTCGTCGGCGTGCTCCGGCGCGGGCGCCGGGACGGCGTACGACGGGCCCGGTGCCGGGGCAGCGGCGGCGCTCGCCGCCGGCATCGGCCCCTGCCATCCCTGGGCCCAGGCCCGCCGCTCGTCGCGCCGCTGGATCGCGTAGCGCACGACCAGCCAGACGACCGTGCCCCACACGGCGATCCAGACGAGCGCGACCAGCCAGTCCCAGCCGCCGCCGTCCCACCAGCCGCCGAACCCGCCGTTCCAGGCGAAGCCCACCACGGTGGTCGCGGCGGCGCCGAGGATCGCGACGTCGAAGTCGCCGTGCAGCGCGCGCTGCAGGTGGATCCGCCCGTCGCGCTGCTCGGGCAGCAGCGCCCAGCCGATGCCGTAGAGCACCAGGCCGACCCCGCTGAGGAAGAAGCTGAGGAACAGCAGCCCGCGCACGAGCAGCGGGTCCCAGCCGAGGCGGTCGGCCACGCCGCTCGCCACGCCGCCCACCCAGCGGTCCTCGGAGCGGTACAGGCCGGTGCGGCGGACGGAGTCGAAGAAGCGGTCGCCGCCGGCGGGCGGGGTCGGCCCGGCGCCCGGGGGCGTCGTGGACGGTCCGGCGGCACCGGTGCTGCCCGGCCCGGGCTGCGGGGGGAACGGTTCGCTGCTCATGCCGACGATCCTTCCCGCGCGGGCCGCCCCGGGACCATCGGGTGACGCCCTGAGCCGTCCCTGAGATCCGCCGGCCAAGGTGGGCGCGCCACCCTGAATCCGCCCTCGGGGGGACCCGCCGGGCCTCCTGACGTGCCACGATCGTGGGGTGAGCACGACCGCACCCCACGGCCCGGCGGCCGCCTCCGCACCCGCGCGCCTGCCGCTGCGCCGTCCCGAGGCCGGCCGGTGGATCGGCGGCGTGTGCGCCGGCCTGGCCGCCCACCTCGGCGTGCCCGTCGTGCTCGTGCGCGTGCTGCTGGCGGTGCTCACCCTCGCCGGCGGCGCCGGCGCGGCCGTGTACGTGTTCTGGTGGGTCACCGTGCCGTCCGGCGACCCGCGGGACGCGGCCGCCGCGAGCGAGCCGGCCGTCCTGCGCCGGCTGGCGCCCCGGCTGCAGCTGACGGGCGCCGCGGCCCGGGTCCCGCGCCGCGAGGCGGTCATCGGCGGGGTCCTGCTCGGGGGTGCGGCGCTCCTCGTCGCGGTCCGGGCGGGCTGGGACTGGGGCGCCTCGTGGGTGCTGCCTGCGCTGCTGGCGCTCGGCGGCCTGGCGCTCGCGTGGAGCCAGCTGGACGCCGCTCAGCGCGGGATCGAGGAGGGCCCGGGCCGCTGGCGCCGGGGCGCCGCCGTGGCCCGGCTGGCCGGCGGCGTGGTGCTGGTGACGGCCGGCGTGCTGCTGCTCGTGGGCCAGGACACCCCCGGCTGGGCCGTGGTGCAGGCGGCGTTCGCGGCGCTCGCGGTCCTGGCGGGCTTCGCGCTGGTGCTCGCGCCCTGGTGGCTGCGGTTGGTGCGCGAGCTCGGCGACGAGCGCCTGGCGCGCGCCCGGGAGGCCGAGCGCGCCGACATCGCGGCCCACCTGCACGACTCCGTGCTGCAGACCCTCGCACTGATCCGCGCCCGGGCCGACGACGCCGACGCCGTCGCGCGCATGGCCCGCGCCCAGGAGCGCGAGCTGCGCGAGTGGCTCTACGACGACCGGCGCGAGCCCGGCACGTCCCTGGCGGCCGAGCTGCGCGCGCTGGTCGCCGAGGTCGAGGACGGGCGCGCGGGCCGCGGCCCCGACGCGGGCGCGGTGGCGGTCGAGGTCGTCGTCGTGGGCGACTGCCCGCCCACCGACGCCACCACGGCGCTGCTGCAGGCCACCCGCGAGGCGCTGGTCAACGCCGTCGCCCACGGGCGTCCGCCCGTCACCGTCTACCTCGAGGTCTCCGACGCGGCGGCCGAGGTGTTCGTCCGCGACCGCGGCGACGGCTTCGACATGGCCACGATCGCCTCCGACCGGTTCGGCGTGCGCGAGTCGATCCTCGGGCGGGTGCGCCGCCGCGGCGGGACGGCCGAGGTCAGCAGCCGCCCGGGCTGGGGCACCGAGGTGCGCCTGCGCATGCCGCGGGCGGCGACGGCGCCCGCCAACGGCCACGCCAACGGCCACGCGAACGGCCACGCGAACGGCCACGCGAACGGCAACGCGAACGGCAACGCGAACGGTCACGCCGACGGCCACGCGGCCGACGGCTCCGTGCCCGCCGCCCACCCCCCGACCCCCGACGAAGCGAGGAACCCCCTGTGAGCACCCCCGCCACGCCCCCGAGGACCGACGTCGCCCTGCCCGTGCCCGTGGTGCTCGTCGACGACCACCACATGTTCCGGGCCGGGGTGCGCGCCAGCCTCGACGAGCGCGTCACCGTCGTGGGGGAGGCGGCCGACGTCGACCAGGCCGCCACGGCGGTGCGCGCGCTGCGGCCCGCCGTCGTGCTGCTCGACGTGCACCTGCCCGGCGGCACCGGCGGCGGCGGCGCGGAGGTGGTCCGCCTGTGCACCGACCTGCTCGGCGAGACGCGGTTCCTGGCGCTGAGCGTCTCCGACGCCGCGGAGGACGTCGTCGCCGTCATCCGCTCCGGGGCCCGCGGGTACGTCACCAAGAACATCTCCGGGGCGGACCTCTCGGGCGCGGTGGTGCAGGTAGCCGGCGGCGACGCCGTGTTCTCGCCGCGGCTGGCCGGCTTCGTGCTGGACGCGTTCGGCACGGCGGCGGGCGAGGTCTCCGTGGCCGACGACGAGCTCGACCGCCTGTCGCGGCGCGAGCAGGAGGTGATGCGCCTCATCGCACGCGGCTACTCCTACCGCGAGGTCGCCGGCGAGCTGTTCATCTCCGTCAAGACCGTCGAGACCCACGTGTCCGCGGTGCTGCGCAAGCTGCAGCTGTCCAACCGCTACGAGCTGACCCGGTGGGCCGCCGCGCGGCACATCCTGTGACCTTCGCCGCCGGTGCGCGCGCTCGCGGGCCCCGGCCCGCCTGCGCCGGGCGCCGCGGCTAGGCTCGCGCCCGTGAGCTTCCTGTACAACGTCTTCGTCTTCCTGCACTTCCTGGGCTGGGCCATCGTGCTGGGCGGCTACCTCGCCTCCCTGCGCAGCCCGGGGCTGTACCGCGGCGTCTTCCACGGCGCCGCGACGGCGCTCGTCGCGGGCGTCGTGATGTTCGGCCTCCTCGAGGCCGGTGCGGTCGACACCTCGTTCGACCGCGCCAAGCTGACCGTCAAGCTCCTGGTCGCGCTGGTCATCACCGTCCTCGCCCTCCTCGCGAAGCGGCAGGGCGCCAAGGGCGACAACGGCACCGGTGCGGTGACGCCCGGCCTCAAGCACGCGATCGGCGGCCTGACGGTGGTCAACATGCTCGTCGCGGTCTTCTGGAGCTGACGTGGACGTGCTCGGCGAGGTCCTCGTCGGCCTCGCGATCCTGGCCGGCCTGGTCGGCATCGTCGTGCAGGTGCTCCCCGGCAACCTGCTCGTGCTCGGCGCGGTGCTGGTCTGGTCGTGGGTGACCGGCGGGGCGGCGTGGTGGGTGTTCGGCGTCGCGGCGGTGGCCGTGGCCGCCGCCGAGGTCGCGCAGTGGCTGCTCGCCGGCCGGCACATGCGCCGGGCGGACGTGCCGTGGTCGACCCTCGTGTGGGGCGGCCTGGCCGGCATCGTCGGCTTCTTCGTCGTGCCGGTGATCGGGCTGTTCCTGTTCTTCCCGGCCGCGGTGTTCCTCGCCGAGCTGGTGCGCCGCCGCGACCGCCGCGCCGCGTGGCGGGCGACGCTCGCGGCCCTGCAGGCGACGGGCATCACGATCCTCGTCCAGCTCGCCGGCGGCCTCGTGGCGGCCGGCGCGTGGGTCCTGGGGCTGGTGCTCACGTGACCGCGCCCGAGACCCGCGCCCACGCCCCGGCGGCGCCCCTCGCGGCGCCCGCCGACCCGGCACGGCTCGCCGTCCGGGTCGCCGCGCTCGACGAGCTCGACGCCCGCACCGCGTACGCCGTCTGGCGGCTGCGCCAGGACGTCTTCGTGGTGGAGCAGGACTGCCCGTACCCCGACCTCGACGGCCGCGACCTCGAGCCGGGCACCCGGCACGTGCTGCTGCTGACCCCCGCCGGCGACGTCGTGGCCACCGCGCGCGTGCTCGACGACGGCGACTGCTGGCGCGTGGGGCGCGTGGTGTGCCACCCCGCCGTGCGCGGGACCGGCGCGTCGCACCGGCTGATGACGGCGGTGCTCGACGCCGTCGGCACGGGCACGGGCACGGGCACGGGCACGGGCGACGACGGCCGCGACGTCGTGCTCGACGCGCAGTCGCCGCTGACCGGCTTCTACGGCCGGTTCGGGTTCGTGCCCGACGGCGCGGAGTTCCTGGAGGACGGCATCCCGCACACGCCCATGCGGCTGCGGCGCTGACCAGGGCCCGCGTGCGGGCGGCGGCGCGCGCTCAGGGCCGCTCGTAGGTGGCGAGCAGCACGCCCGACGGCGTGCTGCGCGCGGCGGCGAGGCGGAGCTCCGCCGGCGGGCCGTCGGCGGCGAAGAGGCGCCGTCCGGCGCCGAGGACCACCGGGTGTACCTGCAGGTGCAGCACGTCCACGAGACCGTGGGCCAGCAGCGAGCGCACCAGCACGCCGCTGCCGAGGACGACGAGCGGCGTCCCCCCGCCCTCGCCGGCGCCGTCCCCGTCGCCGCCGTCCCCGCCGTCCCCGTCGCCGGCACGCAGGCGAGCCACGGCGTCGGCGGCGTCCCCGGGCAGGAGCGTGGAGCCCTGCCACCCGAGCGGCGCGCGCAGCGTGCGCGAGGCCACGAGCTTGGGCACGGCGTCGAGCGCGTCGGAGAACGGGTTCGGGCGCGGCTGCGCCGGCCAGAACGCCGCGAAGTCCTCGTACGTGCGGCGGCCCAGCAGCAGCGACCACGGGCCGGCCAGGAAGGCGCCCATGGCCTCGACGATCTCGGGATCCTGCCGGGCGGTGGCCCAGCCGCCGTGCGCGAACCCGTCGCGCTGGTCCTCGTCGGGCCGCCCTGGGGCCTGCATCACCCCGTCGAGCGACAGGTGCTCGATCACCACCACCCTGCGCATCGCGCCTCCCTCCGGGTCGTCTCCGGCGTCTGGGGGAACTGGCCTGCGGCGACGCCGCGTCGCAGGGGCAGACGACGCCGGGCGGCGTGACTCGTCGCTCGGCGCCGGACGCACGACGGGGTCGTCGACGACGACGTCGCGCACCTGGCCGGACTTGGCGGGGTAGCGGAAGTGCACCGAGCCGTCGCGCCGCACCCGGGCGTGCTCCTTGCGGATGGTGGCCAGCCCGTAGCTGTTG